>CBDUCX010000345.1:0-5506 GCA_965365755.1 uncultured Pleurocapsa sp. | reverse complement strand
ACAATCCTTCATCTGTACGTCGAAAACATTCAATCCTGGCTTTTCTTGTATTAATCAGCACGTATTCTTGCAGACTTGGCAAAGATTGATAATCCGCAAATTTATCCCCTCGATCAAATGCTTCCGTAGAATCAGATAACACTTCAATAATCAAACGAGGAAATTGTTTATAAGTACTATTTTCTCTGTCCTGAGTATCACAAGTCACCATCACATCAGGATAGAAAAAACGATTCTTTGCCTCAATACTGACTTTCATATCCGAAATATATACCCGACAGTCAGAACCTCTTAAATGCGCTAACAATAAAGCAAAAATATTCCCAGCAATAGTCACATGAGTATCGGTAGCACCTGCCATGGCATAGATTTCGCCATCGAGATATTCGTGTTTAATATCGCTAGCTGCTTCTAGTTGAAGATATTCTTCTGGTGTGAGGAGAGAATTTTGCGGGGAAGCAATCATAATGTCATCTTAAATTCTGTTGGAGTGGGTCAATTATTCATCTATATCATCACCAAAAAACTCTTGACCCTTTTTAATAAGTTCTAATCCTCGCTCAACCGAACCGCGACTAGCTCTAAGTTTAAATCTAGTTTCGGCATCAAACTCAGTTAGAGCGATGGTAGCTAACTCTTCGATTAATTTATTAACGCTAATATTTTTAGCAGCAGCAAGCTCTTTGAGTCTTTGATGTTTTTCATCACTTAATCTTACGTTTATGGCAGCCATAGCTAAATAATTTCTTGAGGTAGTTTAATTTGAAGATGGAGAAACTTTAATTGATTATTTTGAAAGTCTTTTTTATTGTAAAATTAGTATTCTTCAATTGACACAATCCGTTAGAATTATTGATACCTTAACAATACTCAAAAATAGGTAATCAATGGTCGTTTCCGAGATAGCATCATCCTCTTTAATCGAAATTGCCCAACAAACCCGCGCAGCAGCAGTGAAACTGGCGGTATTATCCACAGAAGCCAGAAATACAGCACTCTTAACTGTAGCACAGGCACTCTTAGCAGCTAGGTCAGAAATAATTGCTGCTAACGAAGCTGATCTAAAAACGGCAGCAGCCAACAATATTGCTCCAGCACTATACTCTAGATTAAAGCTGGGAGAATCTAAACTGCAAGCAGCGATCGCAGGAGTACGAGATGTAGCTAAATTAGAAGATCCTTTAGGTGTTAACCAGATTCACCGTGAGTTGGATGAAGGTTTGATTTTAAAACGGGTAACTTGTCCTCTAGGAGTTTTGGGCATTATTTTTGAGGCACGTCCCGAAGCCTTGATTCAGATTACTAGTTTGGCAATTAAGTCAGGTAACGGAGTCATTCTCAAGGGGGGGAGAGAAGCGATCAATTCTTGTCAGGCATTAACTAAAATAATTCATCAGGCATTAGAATCTACAGCAGTTGACCCTGCTGCGGTGCAATTATTGACCACCAGAGAAGAAATCAAGCAGTTATTAGAATTAGATCAATATGTAGACCTAATAATTCCCAGAGGTTCCAATTCTTTTGTGCGCTACGTGCAGGATAATACTCGTATTCCTGTCTTGGGTCATGCTGATGGCATTTGTCATCTTTACCTAGACAAAGCAGCAGATCTAGACAAGGCGATTAAGATTACGGTGGATGCTAAGACACATTATCCCGCAGCCTGTAATGCGATCGAGACTCTATTAGTGCATCAGGATATTGCCCAAGAGTTTTTACCCCAGATTGCCGAGGCATTAGCAACAGAGGGAGTACAACTAAGAGGAGACGAAGCCACCAGAAAAATTATTGATGCCACCCCAGTAAAAGAACATGACTGGCAAACAGAATATAGTGACTTGATCTTGGCAATTAAAATTGTTGATTCTGTCAATACAGCGATCGCTCATATCAATCAATACGGCTCAAAACATACCGATGCGATCGTCACCGAAGATAGTGCCACAGCCGATAAATTCCAGAATCAAGTAGATGCTGCGGGAGTTTATCATAATTGTTCTACCCGCTTTGCTGATGGTTTCCGCTATGGCTTTGGGGCAGAAGTAGGTATTAGTACCCAGCAAATGCCCCCCCGTGGGCCAGTGGGTTTGGAAGGTTTAGTCACCTACAAGTATAAAGTAACAGGTGATGGTCATATTGCGGCTACTTATACAGGGAAAAATGCTAAATCCTATACCCATCGTGATTTAAGAAAAATATAACTCCGAACTCCGAATTCCGAATTCCGAACTCCGAACTCCGAACTCCGAACTCCGAACTCTGAACTCCGAACTCCGAACTCCGAACTCTGAACTCTGAACTCCGAACTCTGAACTCACGTTGTTTCTGGCAAGACAGGAAAATCAACAGAACGCTCTGAGGGAATAGCTGCAATAATGGCATCAATTACTTTAGAGATGGGAATGATCTCCAAACCGATATCGTCAGGTAAACTTTGACCCTTGGGTACGATCGCTTTTTTAAATCCCAACTTGGCTGCTTCCTTGAGACGTAATTCCATTTGGGAAACTAGTCGCACCTGTCCACCTAAACCAACTTCGCCGATCAATACTGTACGGGGATCGACTACGCGATCGCGGAAACTAGCGACAATGGCGATCGCCACTCCCAAATCGGCTGCGGGTTCTCCCACACCTAAACCCCCTACGGAGGCGACGTAAGCATCGAGTTTAGATAAGGGAACACCGACTCTTTTCTCTAATACAGCCAGTATTTGCTGAAGACGATTGTAGTCAATACCAGTAGTTGAACGGCGGGGAGAAGTATAGCTAGTGGGGCTAACCAAAGCCTGAATTTCCACCACAATGGGACGAGTTCCTTCACAAGCGACCACAATCGAGGTGCCAGGGGAGGCTTCATCTCGATTACCGAGGAATAATTCTGAAGGATTATCAACCTCAACTAAACCACCTTCCGCCATTTCAAAGATCCCGATTTCGTGGGTGGCACCAAAACGGTTTTTAACCGAGCGCAAGAGACGATGAGAAGCATAGCGATCGCCTTCAAAATAGAGTACTGTATCTACTAGGTGTTCTAATACCCTAGGCCCTGCGATCGCTCCTTCTTTAGTCACATGTCCCACAATTAACAGGGTAATATTCTCTCTTTTTCCTACCTGCATCAATGCCGAGGTACATTCCCTAACCTGCGCTACCGAACCAGGGGAAGAAGTCAAGGCAGCAAAGTGGAGGGTTTGAATACTATCAATCACTGCTACCTGGGGTTTCAAGGATTCGAGTTCCCGCAATATTTCTTCTAAGTCCGTTTCTGGCATGACGTAGAGATTGTTCTCTTTTTTAGCACCATTGCCATTCTGCTTACCGTTGGCTGCTGCTGTTTTAGTATCTGCCACATCTAAACGAGAAGCTCTTAACTTCACCTGTTGCCCCGACTCTTCGGCTGAGACATAAAGAATACGCGGCAAACTATAAGATAGTTTATTAGCCACCTGCAACAACAAAGTCGATTTTCCAATTCCTGGATCTCCGCCAATTAAAACCAAAGAACCAGGAACAACTCCTCCTCCTAATACCCGATCAAATTCTCCATAGCCAGAAGGAAAGCGCTCTTGAACGTCATTATTGATTTCCGAGAACTTCATCGAGACTCTTGGCTTTGCTGCACCAGAAATCTTGCTGTTATTTCGAGTGCCAGACTGCCATCCACCACGGCTATATGCTCCACCAGCAGAAACCTCAACTGGTTCTTCCGAGATGGTTCCAAACTCGTTGCATTCCTTACACAATCCAAACCATTGACTATACTCGGCTGCGCAATTATTGCAGACATATATTTGTTTTGCTTTAGCCATTATCTTAAGAAAAATTAGAGATTTAAAGAAATAAAAAGATAAATAAGTAAAATCAACTAAGTTATATAGTTCCCATCCTAAGAAACTTTAAAAGCCTCAAAGATAAATTAAATCTGAAAAAACTTCTTAATTGTGCGACTACTGACGATAATCGCCGTAGAATATACCATTAGAGCCATAAAAGAAGTGCTAATAAAATAGCTTGCATCATGAGGCAAGAGAAATTTAACTTAAATATCGTTAATTTTACTTAAAAAAGGAGTGTATAGTAGCTTGGAAACTAATAAAGAGAAAATTTTAGTAGTAGATGACGAAGCTAGTATCCGTCGTATTCTGGAAACTCGTCTTTCCATGATTGGCTACGATGTGGTTACTGCGGCTGATGGGGAAGAAGCGTTAGAGACGTTTAAGACTACTGAACCTAGCCTAGTAGTTTTGGATGTAATGATGCCCAAGCTCGATGGTTACGGTGTCTGTCAGGAATTACGCAAAGAATCAGATATCCCCATCATCATGTTAACCGCTCTGGGTGATGTTGCTGATCGCATCACAGGCTTAGAGTTGGGTGCAGATGATTATGTTGTCAAACCTTTTTCTCCCAAGGAATTAGAAGCTAGAATTCGCTCCGTACTGCGCCGAGTTGAAAAAAATGGTGCGCCTGGTATTCCTAGCTCTGGGGTAATTCATGTCGGCTCTATCAAAATCGACACCAACAAGCGTCAGGTATATAAAGGTGATGAGCGCATCCGTCTTACAGGCATGGAGTTTAGTTTATTAGAGCTATTAGTTAGCCGTTCTGGTGAACCTTTTTCTCGTTCGGAAATTTTACAAGAAGTTTGGGGCTACACTCCTGAACGCCATGTGGATACCCGCGTGGTGGATGTACATATTTCTCGTCTACGCGCCAAGTTAGAAGATGATCCTAGCAATCCCGAATTAATCTTGACTGCTAGGGGGACTGGCTATTTGTTTCAACGCATTTTAGAAGCTGGAGAAGAGTAAACATAAATCCATAGTCTAGAGATAGTTTAGCTAAGAGCTAAGAGCTAAGAGCTTTAAATAAAAAATGAGTAAATCTGATCCCAATCGCATATTGAGATTGCTGCCTTTTTTCGCTGGGGGATTGGGTGGTTTTTTGCTGTTGATTAATCGCTTATTTACGGCTCAGATAACTGATTCTCAGGCGCGTTCCGATGCTTTAGGGGTAATTGAAGGAGCTGTATTGATTTTAGTCGGTTTGCTCTGGCAACAAATTCAGGCAAGAACTCCTGATACAGTAGATCTGATTGGCGAGACAGGTTTATATTTAAGTCCTGAACTCTCAGAAGCAGCCCAAACCGAGTTAGCTTGGGCTTCTCATTTACTATTAACCAATACTGTAACGCGATCGCTGGTAGTCTATTACGATGGTCAAACTATTTTACGGCGAGGGGTATTGGGCAAAAATCCTGAAGTAAAGCCAGGGGCTATTTTAGAGCGAGTTTTAACTAAAGGGAAGCCCGTCTATCTAGTGAATCTTAATCTTTATCCAGGCAAAGTAGAGTTTGATTATTTACCAGAGAATACTCAGGGCGTGATTTGTCAGCCAATTGGTACTCACGGAGCCCTCATTTTGGGTGCTAATGCGCCTCGCAGCTATACCAAAAAAGATGAACAGTGGGTCGAGGGAATTGCTGATAAGTTGGCGGTAACTCT
>CBDUCX010000344.1:0-5523 GCA_965365755.1 uncultured Pleurocapsa sp. | reverse complement strand
TTAATCATGCAAAAATACAACTAAGCACTAGGTGTAGATTGGTAATACTACGCTTAAATTACTATATTTTAATTTACTGTTAACTTGAGGTAAAGCAAAAATCCCCCCGCGAGAGAGGGATGAGAGTGTCAAGTCATCCAGGTACTCAACCAAATCGCGATCGTACTTAAGCTAACTCCAATCACCACTGCCAGAGGTAAGATTATTCCTGTGCTGGTCATTTTAATTATGGGAATAGAGATTGCCATCATTCCTGTAGCTAAACTCCAAATAATAGCGGTACTGCCAATTTTTGCCCCTTGTCCTTCCATTGATTTTGCTTCTGCTGAGATTTCCTCTACATATTAATTAATACTTGATTTTGGCTCAAAAATGTTGATCCACGAAAAATTTTAGATTTTTTTTATAGAGCTTAATTAATGGCTAACACCTAAGAGTCGGCAGCAAGACAAGAATCTAGTACTGCTGCGCGGAAGTCAGAAGTCAGAAGTCACAAGCATTTCACTGTGAGGCTTTGACCATTTACGAATGGTGACTTTCTTTATTTACGCCCACGTCTACTAGGTATTTTATCTACATCTTTAGTACACATGACGCTGATTAGGACTTAAGGGAATTATTTTGTCAAATGTCATCTAAATATGGCGAAAAGTACAAAATATTGTCACCAAAAAGTCATATTACCTATCTAAATTTTAAATATCAGAGCTAAACAAGAATCACATATCTGATTCTGAAAGCTTTCTAGTCGTAATATAACAAAGCAAAATATATATGAAAATACAATCTTCAATCTGGAAAAAAGCGACGTCTTCTTTACCTTTATTATTAGTCGGTGGTGGTATTGCCTTAAGTGGCAACTATTTAATTAATAGTCCTGAAAGCTTTGCCAAAGTCGAAACAGATCCTACCTCCGCAACGGTAGCAGAAACACCTTCTGGTGAAGTTGCGCAAGAACAAAGCCCAGAAATGGCGATCGCTATACCGCAAAACTATGTCAGCAATGTGGTTAATCAAGTAGGAGATTCGGTAGTACGGATTGATGCCTCCCGTAAGGTTGCTACTAATGTCCCTGCGACGTTTAATGATCCTTTTTTCCGCCAGTTTTTTGGGTCACAGATTCCCAATATTCCCAATGAACAGATTCAAAGAGGTCTTGGTTCAGGTTTTGTCGTTACTTCTGACGGTTTAATTTTGACCAATGCTCATGTCGTTGAAGGTAGCGACAAGGTGAAAGTCACTCTCAAAGATGGACGCACTTATGAGGGGGAAGTTATGGGGACGGACTCTTTAACTGACCTAGCAGTAATTAAAATCGCAGCGTCAGAATTGCCAGCGGTTGCTTTTGCTGATTCTGATCAACTGCAACCTGGAGAATGGGCGATCGCGATCGGGAATCCTTTAGGATTAGATAATACTGTAACTACTGGTATTGTTAGTGCTACCGGAAGAACTAGCGCCCAGGTCGGTATTGCCGACAAGCGAGTTAGCTTTATCCAAACCGATGCAGCCATCAATCCTGGTAACTCTGGAGGACCTCTACTGAACGCTAAAGGCGAGGTAATCGGTATCAATACTGCTATCATTCAAAATGCTCAAGGATTGGGTTTTGCTATTCCTGTGAATGCAGCCAGAGAAATCGCTGAAGAATTAATTGCCAAAGGAAAAGTAGATCATCCTTATTTGGGTATCCAAATGACAGCAATTACGCCTGAACTAAAACAAGAGTTAAAAAGACAGAAAAACCTCGATGTAAATTCCGAATCAGGTATTTTGGTAGTTGAGGTATTTCCCAATTCTCCAGCAGACAAAGCAGGATTAAAGTCTGGTGATGTAATTCAAGAGATTGAGGGTAAAGAAATTACTCAAGCGGATCAAGTACAACAGGCGGTGGCGAAAACCGGTGTCGGAGAAAACTTGAGTCTTGGTTTACTGCGGGACGAAAAACAGTTAAAACGTGACGTAAGAGTAGGCGTACTTCCTCAACCTCAAAAAGTTAATCGTTAACTCTGGGAAAATTTAATTTTTTCCGCTATCAAAGATTTAGAGCGCGATCGCAAATATAGTGGTTCCCTATTCGGTAAAGTACCGCACTGTATGATATATTAATGTCTGTTGAAAAAATAAATATTTCAATCAATATCCATACTAGGGGGTATGGCGGAATTGGTAGACGCTGCGGATTTAAAATCCGTTGAGGGTAATACTTCGTGGGAGTTCAAGTCTCCCTACCCCCATTCGCTTTAACGGCTCATCCTTCAAAAGTTTTGTGACTTATGGCAATTTTATGCTTCCGTCCCAGTATAAGAAATTAAAATTAATATATAACGAGCGATCGCCATAACACATTGTCTGATAGCCGTAAGCTCCCTGTTCATCGGAATCACGACCAGTCGCCCCAAAATAAATCCCACTGACCAGTTCCCTGACAACCAGAATATCTAGATCTTCTACCATCTCTGGTCGCAGACTTGGTGTATGCAATAAACTTCTACAACTACGAATCGGTCGCAAATTAATAAAAAAGTCGAATCTCATAAAACAGCGGTCACGCGAAGCGTATGCGGCTGCACCGCTCTGGAGTGCTAGCGATCGCTAATTTTCAAAAAATAATTAAGCTTTAAAACAAGAATCATTAAAAATCTATTTTACTGCTGTTTGATTTGATTCTTGCTTAACCAACTGCCAACTGGAATTCGGTAAAAGTTCTAGAATTGATTGATGGTAATTAAATAAACTCTCTCGGTGTCCCACACTGATAAAGGTTGTTTCTTTGTCTTGCAACTGTCTATACAAAGTCTCTTCGTTAATTAAATCTAAAGCACTGGTGGCTTCATCTAAGATAATAAACTGAGGATGGCTAACCAATATTCGCGCAAAAGCCAGACGTTGTTGTTCTCCCAAGGATAAGATATTCTCCCAGGGGACTTCCTCATCAAATCCGCTTACCCTTGACAACACGTCATCAAGATTAACTTGCTGTAATATGGACTCAAGTTCTTGGTCGCTTAGTTGACGATCTAGATTCGGGTAAAGTAATTGTTCCCGCAAAGTTCCGAGAATTAGATAAGGACGCTGAGGCAAAAATAAGATTGCTTCGCGTTCAGGTCGCACCAGTTTCCCCGTTCCTGAATTCCATAAACCTGCGATCGCTCGTAAGAGAGAACTTTTGCCTCGACCACTAGGTCCCACAATTAATAATCCTTGTTCTGGCGGTACTTCAACGTTTAAGTCTTCAACAATTACTTTGGCATAGTCAGGGGTTTGTAAGGTAACATGCTCGAATGCGAGACGGTTTTCTTCGATGGTCTTAATGGTACTCCCGTCTGCTGATTCTTGTGCTGCAAGTTCTAAAGCCTCGGAAAGAGTGGCTAAACGCTCAATTAAATTAGAAAGTCGTCCTGAACTACTAACTTCACCGATTAATGTGGCCATAGCTGTGGCAAAAAAGCTACAAGCCAAACTAGCCTGATTTACTTCTCCGAAATCAATTTCACCTCTAATATATAAAGGTGCTACTACTAAAAAGGGAAAGATGCGAATAATTCCCTGATAACCTTGATTAAAAATCTCCTGATTTCTTTGCCAATTAATTTTACGTAAGGCAGTGGCAATTAGGGACTTAAATCTTTGTTGCAGAATATTTGATTCTTCTTCTTCTCCCTGAAAAAAAGCAATTGATTCGGCATGATTGCGAACATGAGTAACAGCGTAATTATAATCAGCTTCAAATTCTAGTTGCTCTTGATTAATTTGGCTTAATTCTTGACCTAAATAAAGGGCAATCAAATTACCGACAATCGTATAAACAATTACAATGATGCCAATTGTTTCGGAAATTTGCCACAAAATAACCATAAAAACCACCATTTCTAGAACTTTTTCCAAGCAAGTAGTAGAAAAACTGAGAATTGTTCTGGCAATGGGTTCAATTTCTTGTGCCAGACGCTGATCGGGATTATCAATGCTAGAGTCAAAGTTGATTTTATAATAAGCCTGATTTTTAAAATATTTGCCGAAAATATGACTGTTTAACCATTTATACCAGTCAAGAGCAATTTTTCTTCTCACAAATGTAGAAAATCCCGTTAAGAGGCTTGCTCCACCAATACCAACAGCATAAAGGGTGAGAGTAGTGGCAAACTTAGAAAAATCTTTATCTTCAATAACATCTATCAAAAAGCGCATGACAAAACTATTGAAAGCTGTTAGACTCACTAAACTAACTATTAAGATGAGCAATAAAGCTAGCATTCCCCAAGAGCGAATCACTTCGTCAAAAGCTCGTCCCCCTGTCTCTGTGGGATACCAATAAAGCTGGGCGATCGCCCTAATTTGCTGCCACAAGGAATTATTTTCAGAATTATCGGTATTTGGGGAGTTATTAAAAATTAGTTCGGTTAGCATAGTTTAGTAATAGTTCGGAGTTCGGAGTTCGGAGTTCGGAGTTCGACACAGAACTCCTGAAGATCAAAGAATATTGATTAACTAAAGTACGGAGGGCAAAACATTAACTCCTATCGATTCTCTCAGTTGATGGGCTAGAATTTTCACATTAGGTTCGTAGAGCATGTGACCATGATTTCCAGGTACGGTCATAATTTTGACTAGTTGATTGCTATAGGCTTGCCAACCCCAGTCTGGTAAATGGTAATCAGACACGCCTTGATATTCCTGCACCACAATCTCCTTAGCTTCTTCTGCCCTAAATAAGACAATGGGGGCATTGATTTTAAAATTAGGTTGATAGGCTGCATAATTCAGGGTTACTTTTTTCATCACCTCCAGATTTGTTTTGAGTAAGGAGAGGCTGGAATGTTCAGGTAAAACATTATGACGAAACGAAGCCTCTGCCATGATGTCCCAACGCTTTTCGTCGTTAGGTTGGGCTTCTAATTGCTCATATTCCAAACCTAAAGAGATTCCTTTAACAGCTTCAACCCGTTGAATCATATGCCAAATCCAGTGCAGATCGCTTCTTTGGGTAATATATCCAGGGTTAGCTACTAGCCCTGCATCAAAGATTCCCAATAAACTTATTGTTTCACCTTGTTGTTCCAGTTGATAAGCCATTTCTAAAGCAATGGCACATCCCGAAGAGTATCCCGTTAAAATATATGGGCCTTGGGGTTGCTGTTGTTGCAAGGTTTTAATTAGTGAACTAGCATGAGCTTCTATTGAGGTTGGAAGTAGGGAGGGGCGATCGCGTCCTGGGGTTTCTAGTCCATATACAGGTCGGGATGGAGCGAAATTCATTGCCAGATCGCGGAAATAAAAGGCATGTCCGTTAGCCCCTGCAACACAATATATTGGGGTTTCTTCTCCCAAGGGTTGCAATACTAGTAAATCGGTATTTAATGATTTCTTATTCTCTGGGGAAAGTTGTAGTGCTAATTGAGCAATGGTGGGATTCTGAAATAAACTACTTAAGTCCAGTTTTTGCTCAAAGTTTTCTTGGATATGATTCAGGAGTTGAACAGCGAGTAAGGAATGACCACCCAAGTCGAAGAAGTTATCGTCAAT
>CBDUCX010000343.1:0-5614 GCA_965365755.1 uncultured Pleurocapsa sp. | reverse complement strand
GAAAGAACTATTTCTACAATATCTCATAGCGTATTTCTCTAATAAAGAACAAGCTTATAAAGATACCTTTGTTTACTGGCTACAGAAAAATTGCCCCAAAAAGCTCTCAGTAGCGATTGTTTAGTTATTCCCACAATTACAGAAGTAGCAGCAGCAGCAGTTAAATATGCTCGTCAGTTGAGAAATAAAGATGATTCTGTCAGAGTGGAATTAGAATTGAGCGATCGCACAGAACCAGAAATTAAGCAATATGCCAAAACTTGTCGCATCAAGCAATTAGTCTGGATTGAGGCGGATGGGAATCCTAGAGTTGAACAACTGGATTAATTTTAGAGCGATCGCTTAAATCATTACTCATTCAGCAACGCCGTGATCGCCCTAACCTTCCAAGTCGTGTAATTTAATTTCTCAAGCCAAACATTTTCCCTAAAACCCCATTCCCCTAAGTCCCTAAGCCTTGTCACGTCTATTGAAAATTTTTTGATTTACCACTAGGGATTCAAGCGAATCACCCGACTTTCGGCATTGCCATCTACAGTCAACCTATAGATAAAGATTCCAGGGGGCAAACTTTCTCCTGCATCATTTTTACCGTCCCAGACAACTGATTTTTGACCAGCGCTGGGATTACTTTCATCAACTAGTTGGCGAACAAAAGAACTAAACTGATTCCAAATATCAATTCTGACTTTTTGGGTATTCTCCGGTAAAGTATATTCGATATTCACTGAGCGATCGCACTTGGCTGGCGCATTTGTGGCTAAAAATCTTAAAGGTGGTGCAACTCTTTGTTCTAGAGAGGCTGCTACTGGTGCAGTCGAATATTTGTAAATCGTCTCCCCTGAAGCATAACCAACCGTAACAGGATTGCCAAAAAAGCGGAAGCGATTGATAAATTTGCCTATTTGGTTGGCATCTTCCCAGTTTTCTCCCCCATCTTTAGTTTCACTACTATAACCGCCTTGAAAGTTTTCATCCCCCCAACCACCAACCCAGCCAAGGTTTTCATTCGCAAAGCCAACGCCTTCTAAGTTGGCATTTCCTTGAGGGTCGTTGATCGGAAGTCTTTTCCAAGTCTTTCCACCATCGACTGTTTTGACGATTGCACCTTTCGTGTCGCTCTCCAGAGAAACAAAACCAATATTTTCATTGAGGAAAAAGATTTTCCATCCCCATTCTCCGAAAGGAAAAGAAGAAGTAATATCTGCGACTCTATTTACCCAGGTTGTTCCACCATCTTCTGTATATAGAACTACTGGAATTACATCATCCCGACGGGGGTTAGTAATACTCGGATCAGCTTTTCCCCCAACTACCCAACCAATATTTTCATTAATGAAATAGTTATCAATCAAAATTGTGGCATATTCGCTCATATCCCAGGCAGTCCAAGTTGCCCCGCCATCGACAGTTTTCATCATGCGGGCAGGAATATCAGCGGGATCATTAGTACCAGAAGCGTAAATGACTGATTCGTTAACCACCGATAGACCGCAAATTTTAACTGGAGCGTTTTCAGGGAGATTGTCAACAACAGTCCAAGTCTCTCCTCCGTCAGTTGTATGGTATAGGCGTTGCTGTGGAGATACTGTTCCAACCCAACCATTTAGAGGAGTTGTAAAACCAACAGACCTCAACCAGATTGCTCCAGGTACTTGGAATTGCTGCTGCCAGTTAACACCACCATCAGTTGTTTTCAAAATCTTACCGTCGCTATTAACTGTCCAACCAGTTGAAGCGTTAATAAAATAAATATCGTCGTATCTTCTTTGAGACGGAGCATTTGTGGGAAACCATTGTAAATTTTCCGAGTTAGTCATGATAAATAATTCCTTATTTTGATTCAGCAACGCCTATTTTATTTATATCCTTATTGAGCCTCCATCAAATAAGGGAACAGTCATCGAAAAGTTTTCACTATAGGTGAGTTTTTGTTCTTCTAAGATTCCAATAGCAATTTTTTCTCCCAAACGGATAGACTCAAGGTAATCGGAAAAGTAATGGACTCCAGCCCAGTTTCTGCCGATAGATATGTTGGAAGCAAGTTTGTTGAGTTCACCTTCTACAGTGAGTGGTTGATCAAGTATTATTGGTTTGAGGCTTTGTCCATTATCGTCAGGATCAGACTCGTAAGCGATGTATTGGCCTTTACCATCTCTGCTATTTTTAAGCGGTAGCTGCCAACCATGATCAAAGAATGCTTTCAAAATTGTGACACAAGCTCCAGCTACTGTTGCGTGTCCTGCTCCATAAGCAGGATGCATGGGAGAGCCTTCAGGGAAAGCCATTGGTAATAGCAAACCACCAGCAAATTTAGCCTTAATTTCTGGAGTAAGATTGGAAGCACCTGAAAATTCTGTGTGTAGTTTTTCTATGACTTCAAATTCTGTAAGTTGATTCATATCCCACTTATAGAGCAATCCACCAACTGCTTCAGGACGCAGTCGTCGATGAATGTTAAATTTCTGAAATCGAACAGCTTTAAGAGCTCTGGTTGCTACTTCAGTAACTAAAGATAAAATATGTGGGCCACCAAAATGAGCAAAACCTTGTTGTTTATCCCGAAAATCTTCATCTTGGAAAGGAATACCTGGATCAAAAGGTGCTTCCATTCCTAACAAGATTAAACATGCATTCAAATATGCTTCATACAGAGCATCATAATGTACATATGTAGCTAGATCTCTGGGAGTAGTAATAAATCTATATAGAGGTTGTTGGTTGCCACCCTTACTTTCTTCACATTGATAGCTTTCTGTTCCTCTTAAATCCGCTCCATTCTGAACATCTAGCCAATCATTCCAATTGGTCAAAAAGTCTTCTCCTTCGACTGCAACACGGACTTTTTGGTCAATAGTTATAGAACCATAGGCAATGCGTCCTCGTTCTACACCAAAGGGACAATCATTACCTAAAGATTTATTTCCGATTAAAAGGAATTGAGAAATATAAGGAGCAACATCATCACCTTTGGTTACACCCGTAAATAGTTTATTGAGTGGTACGTTTTCCGTTGAGTCTTGTACCAATATTCGGCGACGATTTAAAGCTTCTGGAGTTAAATCTGATGGTTCCAATTGATTTGTCTTAGAAGCATCGAACCAAGCAAATTGAGCTAGAGAAGTTCGTGCTGTTTGAACTTCAGAGTTAGTGGCAAAATTGGCAAAGGGGATATCCCGCAAAATAGCCATCCAATATACTTCTGCCATTTCTGCGATTAGTTCTTGACTATCGAGCCTAGGCGCGGGAGGCATGGTCACCGCCTGAGCATCGGGACCCTCTAAATCAAAGGTATTTCCTGCTCCCTGACTTTCCCAGGCTCGAACTTCGGGAGAGGAAGACGTTCCAGATTTCCACTGATGAATTGGTTTAGGTGGATCGCTTGTATCAAAGTTCTTATAAGAACCATCTGGATTGAACTCCCCAGGTCCTAGGCGAATAGAGCGAAAATCCCGTGGATCTCCCGAATCAATTGCTTTGACAAACTGATTGTAGTCTCGCGGGTCCTTGAGTAATCCATTGTCATCATGGGGTAAACCTTTCGTGAAATTCGCTATATGAGAAGGCTTTCCATCTGTTCTTCTATATTCAAACTCCTCTCCATTACTTCTATGAGTTGGCTGGGGACGGTTCGCTGCTAAAGCAGCAGCATTATTTCTAACTTGCTGGGCTTGTTGTTTTCTCGTTTGCATCAGCTTCTACCCTTCAAACGGTTACAATTGTTACAATTATTACTTCAGCAAAAATGTTCGGTTTTATGAGTTTTGTAATATTACGTAATGTAACGCAATATTCCTTGACTTTAATTGTTTTCAGCCCCCTAATCCCCAAGCTTGGGGGAACAATTAAATTGTGTTGAAAATATCAACCCAACATTTTAGTCTAGACTCGCTACTACGTTGCGTTCAAGGTAATTAATCCATCATCAATCTTGATTAATGGGGTCGAAGTTTCTTTTCGATTCTAAGTTTTGGTTAATATTTTGAGACGTTTTTTAGTTCGTCGCTCGTGGTTGAATCTTAATAGTAGTAGCGTAAAGGCGATCGCCATACAGGGTATCAAAGGTACGCTGAAGCGGTCAATGTAGTGAGATGCAAATGCATAGATGCCATAGCTATAAAGTGCTGGTAAGAGAAAGAAAATGATGTCCAGATCTTTGTGTCTCAATGCCCAGACCAGTACAGTAAATAGAGAAATAACGTATACTAAACGCAGGGGCACCAGGCTATTCTCTGCAACCATTCTGACAAATGAACCGCGATAGGCAAAAGTTGCTGTCAGGGCTAAATGTTTAAGCCAATTCTGTTTAATTTTATCAATTGATTCTGCTTTAAGGCGGTCGTCAATTGCCTGTTGCTGATATATTTTTTGTACAGTATTTCCTTGACGCATTGCCGAAATGCGATCTTTCGTACTCTGATAAAAGCTTTCTGGATTAGCACGATCAAACCTGGCATAGTCTTCGGGGAGAAAAAAGCGTTTTAATAGGGGCTTGCCATATCCAGGAGTATAAGCAAACCAGGAAGCCCGATATTCTGACCAACTCATCTCGGAAAACTTGGCACGGATTGCCAGAACTTCTCCTCCTCTGCCAGAAATTTTTGCCACTCCAAAATGGAGATAATTGCGAGTCATCCATAAACCAGCAATAGTATAAGCAATCAAGAGTACAGTCGCCCCTGTTTTTAACGGTTGCCAAGAATGCTTTTGCCAAGCAAGGATCAGAAAAGCTAAGACCAGTATCGCCCCAAAGTATAAAAATACTGCTTTAATCAGCATTAGAGCCGCAAAAGCACAACCAGCAGCGATCGCATGTACTTGCCATTGTCTACGAGTAACACTGAGATAGAGAAAGGTCGCTAAAATCAGTAAAGGCAGGGCAGCAGCTAATTCTGTATAAAAATTACCGATAGCTTTAGTTAAACCTGGAGACAAGCCCACTAACAAACTAGCGAGGTAAGGAGCGTAATTATCACCTAGAATTACTCGTCCCGCCAGAAAAGTGCTGAGAGTAAGTGCCAATAGTAAGAAGAGATTAAACCACTGTAGTTTTAACTGGAGAGGTACACAAGCAGGTTCAGGTGTGGTCAAACAGTCGTGGGTAGTGGTTTGGGGATCGGCGATCGCTTTTAAAACCCCGCTCAATACTAAAGAGTAGAGTGGTTCTCGTCGATAGGTAGGAGTAATCTCAGGAATATCAGCGCTCAGATCGGAGACAACACCGTATTTGAAATGATTGTAACCCATTGCCAGATTGTGTCTGGCATCATGTTCTACCATCCGTGGCTGAATTTCATCAACAGCATTAATGATTACGCTGAGAAAAATGAGTAAGAGGATAACCACTCGTGCCCAAGACTGATGTTTGTACCAAAATTTTCTCATCTTACTTAGCTAATTAACATCTAAATTCCCTGCAACATTCTTCCAGTAGAGAATTTTTGGGACAATGCAATAATAGCTTAGTGGTTTCCAGTCTGTAGAAGGACATAAATAATCCTATAAATTATTGCGATAAAAGCACATATTACTATTCTTTACAAGATTTTAATCTACCATATAGTTCTAAAGGGCAGTTGCGAAAAACCTCTAAAGGAAAGAAACAGAAACCTAA
>CBDUCX010000342.1:0-5661 GCA_965365755.1 uncultured Pleurocapsa sp. | reverse complement strand
ATCTGCCGATAGTTGATAAATCAAATAACGATGGCAAGAACCAAAGTGTCCGTCTAATTGTTCTCCTGTATTAGAAGCGACAGCAATTCTAATGGAGTTGGGCATATCTCCTTCTTGGTATGGTTCAATGGGTAATTCTTGCTCAAAGTAACCCGTTTCACCCCACAGGATTCTTACTGCTTCTTTGAACGCTGCAATATCGCTATTATCAGCTTCTTCGCCTTCCCATTCACTATCAACTTCGTAAATATTGCCAAAAGCTCTTTTTAATTGAGTGACGGTTAGTTTACTGAGGGATTTTTCGGTAATTTCTTCATCATCGAGTTGGTTTTGCAACGCCTCAATCAAATCTTTGACAGATATATCGGGTAATACTTTAGCTGCTAGAGCAATTCTGAGGGCGACCTCGTTGGTAATAGGTTGGGTGGTCATAATTTTTTTTTGTGTAAGTTCTTTGTTTCTTGTTCTTTGTCTCTTGTTCTTTGTAAGTTGTTTTGTGCAGTTCGCCACTAATGACTAACGATATGTGTTTGCGAAGTAAGTCGAAGACTCAGCGGTATTTTTTAGGATCAATGACTAATTAATATCAGACTGCTTGAAAAATAAAGATTTGAGGCGTTTACATTAATATAATCAAAGGTGTACTCAAAATCCATAGCCCTTGATTGGAGAGTATTGTGGGATTGAACTTGGATCGGGGTACGAGTATTTTTGGGGTTGAGTACGGATATATTTGAGTAGTGAGTTAACTTCAAATTTTACTCGACTGTTGTGATTTGCTAAAGCCATTTCCTAATCAGACATTCACTGTGGTTCAATAAACTCTAAGCTCTTTACTTTTGAGCAGATACTAATGCAACTGACGACCGAAAAAGTTACTCCAGTATTTTTAGAATTGCTTAAGATTTTCTTAACTAAATTATTAACAGAAATCAATTCATTTCCTATGATATTAAGATATCCTGAGAGAATTTCTAATAACTGGAGTAAGGATCAATTTTAGTTTTACTCATCTTATTTTTGCTAGCTTGATTAATAAATTGATAATTATGTCAGCAAAAGATGACTATTGTTCAAGGTGATTACAGTATAATAATGTTATTGTTTAAGATTGACAAAACAAAATAATTATTATTGATATTTGTCACAAAAGTAAAACAGCAAAAACAATTTATCAAGAAAATATTAAGAAAGTGCAATAAGTAAAAAAAGTTTTTTATACTTAGACAAGTCAAAGTCAAAAAAAATCTTTCTTTGTTGGCAAAATAATACTAAAACTAGATGATTCGGTTATTAGTTAACTTGCTCGTATTTGTGGTTAATGTTTTATACCGCGATCGCCCTTATCCTCGTTTTTATGTCTTAGAAACTGTTGCCCGGGTCCCCTATTTTGCCTACATATCCGTACTTCATCTCTATGAGACTTTAGGCTGGTGGCGTAAAGCAGATTGGCTCAAAATTCACTTTGCTAAATCATCGTGATGGAGATCTAATATATGTTTGATATATGTTTGATGAATTTCAAACAGGGCAGCAAAAATTACGTCGTCCTGCGATCAATAACCTTTACGATGTATTCCTCAACATCCGCGATGACGAAGCAGAACACATCAAAACTATGGTTGCTTGTCAACAACCCCATGCTAAACACACTCTAACGAGTCCCCATGTTCAAGATAAATATATACCTCGAACATTTCAGTAACTAGAAGGAAATAATTATGTACAGTAAAATTCTCGTAGCGTTGGACGAAAGCGAACTCAGCCGAAAAGCATTTCAACAAAGCCTATCAATAGCTAAAGCATTTGATGCCGAACTGATGTTACTCAATGTTATTTCCCCTTTGGAAGCAAGATATCAAAACACAGTATCCCTAATTGGCAGTGGCTATCGTGGTGATAGCACCAACGAAGTTGCCGAAGCAGAATGGCAGGTGCTAGTAGCAAATAGACTAGACTATCTGCAATCACTAGTAAATGAGGCTGAAGATGCGGGAATTACCACCGATCTAATTCAAGAAATTGCTCAACCAGCGCAGCAAATCTGCGAATCAGCAAAAAAGTGGCAAGCAGATCTGATTGTGATTGGTAGCCATGGCAGAAAAGGTTTGAACGAACTAATCTTAGGTAGCGTTAGTAACTACGTCTCTCATCACGTACCCTGTGCGGTATTACTGGTGCATCAGCAAGATTAAAAGTTATTTATTCCTTGTCTGTTGTCTTTTGTTGTCTAATAATCAATAACTAATAATTAATGACGAACAACCAACAGCTAACAATCACAAAAGGCAGAATCCATTCCATTGAAACCTGCGGTACGGTTGATGGCCCTGGTATTCGTTATGTCATCTTTACTCAAGGTTGTCCTCTAAGATGTCTTTACTGCCATAATCCCGACTGTCGCCATCCTGAAGATGGCAAAGAAGTGACTGTTGATGAATTGATTACAGATATTCAAAAATATCAGTCTTACATGAATTTTTCAGGAGGTGGAATAACCGTAACGGGAGGAGAACCTTTAATGCAGCCAGAGTTTGTTACGGATATTTTTCGTCGTTGCCAAGAGTTAAAAATACATACCGCTTTAGATACTTCGGGTTATGTTAATTTAGCTACAGTAAAACCTGTCTTAGATTATGTAGATTTAGTACTATTAGATATTAAATCTTTTGATAAGCAAATCTATCAACAAGTCACTCAAGTTTCTTTAGAGCCTACCTTAAGATTTGCTCGATACTTAGATAAAATTCAGCAACCAGCTTGGATTAGATTTGTTTTGGTTCCTAATTTGACCGATGCCTCTGAAAATATTAAGGGCTTAGCTAAATTTATTTCCCAATTAAATAACATTGAACGAGTTGAAATCTTACCCTTTCATAAAATGGGAGAATATAAGTGGCAACAGCTTGGATATGATTATCAGCTAAAAGATACACCAGAAGCATCACCAGAATTAGTAAATAAAGCTAAAGCAATTTTTCAAGAATACGACATTAAAGTTTATTAATTTTGTTATTTGTTTTTTATTATTTGCTATTTGTCCTTAGTCTTTTATCTGTTACTAGCTAATGACTAATATCTAATAACTAACGACTAACAACCAACCATAAGCCACTAAGCATTGACAATGAAAGTTAACAATATTCAAGACCTCAATATCCTCGTACAAAAAGTAAAAGCTGCTCAAAGCCACTATGCTAATTTCAATCAGCAACAGGTAGATGATATCTTTAAAAAAGCTGCTTTGGCTGCCAATGAAAAACGTATTGCCCTAGCAAAATTAGCAGTCAATGAAACGGGGATGGGAGTAGTAGAAGATAAGGTGATCAAGAATCACTTTGCCTCAGAGTTTATTTACAACAAGTATAAGGATAAACCTACTTGTGGTGTAATCGAATCTGACTCCCATTTCGGGATTCAAAAGATTGCCGAACCTGTGGGAATCTTAGCGGGAATTGTACCAACAACTAACCCTACTTCTACGGCTATTTTCAAAGCTTTAATTGCCCTCAAAACTCGCAACGCAATCATCTTTTCTCCCCATCCTAGAGCTAAAGAATGTACGATCGCCGCAGCGAAAACAATTTTAGATGCAGCAGTGGCAGCAGGTGCGCCCGAACATCTTATCGGCTGGATCGATAAACCCTCAGTGGAACTTTCCCAAGCTTTGATGCAGCATCCTAACGTTAATCTAATTCTGGCTACAGGAGGGCCAGGAATGGTTAAAGCCGCCTATTCTTCAGGTAAACCATCTTTAGGAGTGGGTGCAGGTAATACTCCCGCGGTAATTGATGAAACTGCCGAGATTAAGCTAGCGGTAAGCTCGATTCTGTTGAGTAAAACCTTTGACAATGGTATGATTTGCGCCTCGGAACAATCGGTAATTGTCGTTGATGAAATGTATGATCGCGTCAAACAAGAATTCGCCTTACGGGGTGCTTATTTCTTAAGTCCTGAAGAACGGGATCGGGTAAGTCAGGTATTGATTAAAGACGGACATATTAACCCAGCTATTGTCGGTCAATCTGTGGCTGATATTGGAAAGTTAGCAGACATAGAAGTGACTCCAGGTAGTAAAGTTTTGATTGGAGAAATTGAAGGGGTAGGAACTAACGAACCATTTTCCATTGAGAAGTTATCCCCTGTCTTGGCTTTATATCGGGTGGCAGACTTTAAAACAGCAACGGCAAAAGCTGAAGAATTAATTTTACTCGGTGGACGGGGACACACTTCCGTACTCTATACTGCCCCTAATAATAGCGATCGCATTGACTACTTTGATACCCATGTCTCGACCGGGAGGGTATTAATTAATACTCCTTCTTCCCAGGGAGCGATCGGCGATTTGTATAACTTTAAGTTAGACCCTTCTTTAACTCTCGGTTGCGGTACTTGGGGTGGTAACTCTGTCAGTGAAAACGTCAGCATTTGTCATCTACTCAACATCAAAACTGTATCCGAACGTCGTCAAAATATGCTCTGGTTTCGCGTACCCCCCAAAGTATATTTTAAATACGGTTGTCTACCCGTAGCCTTGAGAGATTTAGCAGGTAAAAAACGAGCCTTTATCGTTACCGACAAGCCTTTATATGACTTAGGCATGATCAAGGAAGTTACCGAGGCTTTAGAAGAAATTAACATTGAATATCAACTCTTCTATGATGTACAGCCCGATCCCAATCTTTCTACAATTGAAATGGGATTGGCTAGGGTAAATACCTTCAAACCCGATGTAATTGTGGCATTTGGTGGTGGTTCGCCGATGGATGCAGCTAAGATCATCTGGCTAATGTACGAACATCCCGAAATTGAATTTGAAGGCATCGCCACTCGGTTTATGGATATTCGCAAGCGAGTCTATGAGTTACCACCGTTAGGGAAAAAGGCAGAAATGGTTGCGATCCCCACCACTTCGGGTACGGGTTCGGAAGTTACCCCCTTTGCCGTAGTTACCGATGACCGCGCGGGTATTAAATATCCCCTAGCAGACTATGCTTTAACTCCAAGTATGGCAATAGTCGATCCCGAACTAGTGTTAAATATGCCCAAGTCTCTTACTGCTTTTGGTGGTATTGACGCTTTAACCCATGCCTTAGAAGCCTATGCTTCGGTACTAGCAACGGAATACACCGACGGTTTAGCACTACAGGCGATCGCCCTACTGATGGAATACTTACCCCGTGCCTATAAACTAGGAGCAAAAGATACCATCGCCAGAGAGAAAGTTCACTATGCAGCCACTATTGCAGGGATGGCATTTGCCAACTCTTTCCTGGGAATCTGTCACTCGATGGCGCACCAATTAGGGGCAACTTTCCATATTCCCCATGGTTTAGCCAATGCCCTGATGATTACCCACGTCATGCGCTATAACTCCACCGATGCACCCTTTAAACAGACTATCTTTTCTCAATACGAATATCCCCATGCCAAGGAACGATATGGGGAAATTGCTGACTACTTAAAGCTTGGTGGGAATACCCCCGAAGAGAAAGTAGACAAATTAATTGAAGCGATCGAGCATCTTAAGGCAGAAGTTGATATTCCTTCCACTATCAAAGAAGCTATGCCAGGGAAAGAAGCTGAGTTTTATGCCCAGGTAGAAACCCTCGCCGAACAGGCTTTCGACGATCAGTGTACTGGTTCAAATCCTCGCTATCC
>CBDUCX010000341.1:0-5677 GCA_965365755.1 uncultured Pleurocapsa sp. | reverse complement strand
ACTAAAAACTTTCGCCAGAAAAGCAACATGGGTACTTATTTAGTCACTGGAGCAAATCGAGGTATCGGTTTAGAATATTGTCGTCAACTAAAAGAAAGAGGCGACAATGTTATTGCTGTCTGTCGCTCGACTTCAGAGGAATTAGAAAATTTAGGCATATCGGTAGAAACAGGTGTAGATATTACCTCCGATGAGGAGGTTGGTAACTTAATCAAAAGACTTGATGGTAAATCGATTGATGTTTTGATTAATAACGCTGCTATTGTCGAACGAATTAGTCTTGAGCATCTAGATACGAATAGCATTCGTAGGCAATTTGAAGTTAATGCCCTCGCTCCATTAAGGCTTACTCAAGCTTTGTTAACCAATCTAAAAAAAGGCTCAAAAATCATTATGATGACTAGCCGTATGGGTTCAATTGAAGATAATACTTCTGGCGGTTCTTATGGTTATCGGATGTCGAAAGTTGCCTTATCGATGGCAGGTAAATCACTGTCTGTAGATTTAAAATCACAAGGAATTGCCGTTGGCATTCTTCATCCAGGTTTGGTAAAGACACGGATGACTGGTTTTACCGACTCTGGCATTACACCAGAACAATCAGTTAAAGGACTATTGGCTCGCATTGACGAATTAAATTTAGAAAACACGGGAACTTTCTGGCATTCTAACGGTGAAATTTTGCCTTGGTAAAAGCGATCGCAACTCGCAAAAGAGTCAATATCACAGTGCGTTAGCTGGTTAGGAAAAGTTTAGTTAATTGCTCGCAAGTAATAAGTAACAAGTAATAAACGAAATGAGCTAATCGTCAGCCAAAAAGAAAAAGTAGGCAATATTTCTAGAAGTTACGCATTGACAAAATTACGGGCGTTGGTAAGTGCATAATGCTAAACCTATTTAAACTGATACCAATTGAAAATATGCAATCTTCAAAAGCTAAAAGCTGAGAGCTAAAAGCTAAGAGCTACGAAAAGTATTATTTTATAGGTCATTACATAATTTACCAACGCCAAATTACGAACAAAATTCTTAAGTTATAATTTATTGCCAAATTTCTGCCAGTTCAACAACTAATCCAGGCATAATATCCTCTCCAGATAAAGTAACAGGATTATCCAATACATCTTTTTCTTGCCCCTGACGATAGATTTCTACCTGTGTTTCATCAGGATTAATCAACCAACCTAATCTAACACCACAATCCATATACTCTTTCATCTTGTCCTGCACCTGCTCTAACTCATCTGTCGGAGACATTAATTCGATAACAAAATCAGGGTCGAGAGGTGCAAACTTTCTTCTTTGTTCTTTACTCAAACTTTTCCAGGTCTCGATTCTGACCCAACTTACATCCGGAGAACGTACAGCACCGTTTGATAGTTTGAATCCAGTAGAAGAATCAAAAACAATCCCTAGCTTGGTTGAACGATTCCAAATTCCTACTTGAAGAAATAGATCGCCGTTTCGTTTCCCGCTTTCAGTTCCCGTAGGAGACATAGAAATTAAGTTACCTAGCTTGTCAGTTTCTAATCGAGCATCAGGATTATCGCGACAAAGAGCTTCTAGATCGCGATCGCTGATTTTACCGACTAAAGAAGAAAGATTTAATGTCTGCACAGTCATCAAAAATCCTTTAGTAGAAAGTTAATTGAGAATATACTTATATTAGACTATTGCTCAACAACAAGGAGATGAGTCATGTCAAACAGATGTTGCGCTTGTGGGCCAATAAAGCCTTCAAACAGGGTTTTGTGTCCATTACTATCTGAGACAAGATAACGTTCTGCTAGTTCGTAATAGGCATAACTCCAGAGCATTTGATCTAGATGTCCTTGTTCATCTAGAATAGGTACTTGTTCGCGGACTGCTTGAGTTGCAGTTTGTTGTAATCCGCTGGATTCCCCTCCTTCAAAATTATCTTTCATAGGTACTCCCTGACCAGCTAGAGCGATCGCCGTACTTTTCAGATCGGGATAGGTGGGGGTATTCTGTCGATTAATGTAACCAGTAAAATGATTCACACTATAGCCGTGCAATAGTACCCAAGCTCCATACTGACTCACTGAATTTACCGCTTCTACCACAGTGCGTTTAGGTGGTGTCCAAGGGCGAGTAAAGATGGGAATTAAAGCAAGCGCGATCGCCTGCTCATTTTGCTCAGATGAAAAGCCTGATTCTTGCCAACTGGAGAAAGAGAAGAAAGACCCTGAGCGTACTGTATCCAGAATCGAGTTAACGATCAATGGCGGTAATTGCTCTACAATCAGTTCACTAATAAAGAGTTTTGGTAAATCGTATTGATTTTGCTCAGGATGACGATAGTGACGGGCATAAAGATGGCGATCGCGAAAATGGTATTCCCCCGCTACTTCATAACCTAGCCACTGGACAAGACTTTCTAAATAGGGAATTCCTAAATTTACTGACCCATCCGCACCATCTACTACTAATCGTAAGGAACGGAAAGCAATATGATCGTTAGCCACAGTACCGCCTGCGGCTTTGATCATCGCTTCGTAGACACGGGCATAGTCAACTCGTTGACGATAAATTGACCAGAGTTGTGTCCATAGTTCTTGTGCCAAGCGAGGGGAGTTCATAATAAATCCTATTAATGTAGACTGTTTAAATTAAAGGAGTAACCATTAACAACTAACCACTAACAACTAACCACTAACAGCCTTAACAAGTGAATTATTATCATTAGTAGTTTTCTAGTACTTTAGTGAGAATATTGAGAGCAATGTCAATCTGTTCAGAGGTAATTATCAGAGGAGGACAAAGGCGAATTGAGGCTTTACCGCAACCAAGTAGTAGTAGACCCTGATAAAAAGCATCTTGAATCAGGCGATCGCGTTGAGTAGGATCTGGATTACCCTGGCGATCATAGACATCAATGGCAACCATTAACCCCTTGCCACGGGGTAGAGAAATGCAATCATAAGTAGAAGATAACTGAGTTAACCCTGCTTGTAGCTGCAATCCCCGTTCTTCAGCATTCTTGATCAAGCCATTTTCCAGTAATTGCAGGGTAGCATTGGCTGCGGCACAGGCTACTGGATTGCCCCCAAAGGTATTAGCATGAGAACCAGGAGTCCAAGTCATAATATCCGCTCTGGCGATCACTGCACCCAGAGGTAAGCCACTAGCAATACCTTTAGCTACGGTAATAATATCGGGCATCACCCCCCAATGTTCAATGGCAAAGAGTTTACCAGTACGTCCCATACCTGATTGAACTTCGTCAACGATCAGCAGGATCTGGTGGCGATCGCAAATTTCCCTTAACCTGGATAAAAAACCGTCTTCGGGCACGATATATCCTCCTTCCCCTTGAATTGCCTCTACGACAATGGCAGCCACATCTGAGGGGGGCAACATAGAGGTAAAGAGGGTTTTCTCTAGATAATCTAAGCTAACGTGAGTGCCATAGGGAATATGAGTTACTCCTGGCACTAAAGGGCCAAAGCCTTGGCATTGAACAGCTTTAGAACCAGTGAGAGACATTGCGCCATAGGTGCGTCCATGAAAGCCACCCAAAAAAGCAATTACCCGCCAGCGTTGAGTGTGGTACTTGGCTAATTTTAAAGCTCCCTCCAGGGATTCTGCCCCTGAATTGGTAAATAATACTCTCGCCTTAGATCCTGAAGTAGATTGCGGAAATGGGGCATTTACTGCCAGTTTCTCTGCTAATTGCACCATGGGTTCATAATAAAAATCTGCCCCACACATATGCAACAGTTGTTGTGATTGCTGATTAATTGCCTGGACAACTTGAGGATGAGCATGACCAGTAGCTGCCACGGCAATCCCCGCAGTCAGATCCAAAAAGATATTGCCGTCTACATCTTCAATCAGACAACCATCACCTCGTTTGACTACCAGGGGGTATTCTCTGGTGTAGGAGGGAGAAGTAACAGCGCGATCGCGAGCAATCAAAGCTTGGGCATTGGCACCAGGCAGGGACGTAATTAGTTTAGGTCCTTGAAGGCTATCAGAGTGAGTTATGGTATGCATGGCTGTTATCTGTTGGAACATGAGTTCTATAAGTCCCCCAGATTTGGGGGATTTAGGGGGCAATCTTAAGTAACTTATACGAACAGGATTGAGGATCAGATATTTCTTGATTAGCGATTATCAATTTGAGCCCGTTGTAATTGCCCTGAGAAATCGACATACACGGTTTTCCAGTCCGAGAAGACATCTAGGGCAGCAGTACCTGCTTCTCGATGACCGTTACCAGTAGCTTTTATCCCTCCAAATGGCAGATGCACCTCTGCCCCAATGGTAGGGCCATTGATATAGGTGATTCCTGCTTCAATATCCCGCATTGCCTGGAAGGCTCGATTAACATTCTGAGTATAGACAGCAGAAGAAAGACCATAGCAAGAATTATTGAGAACGGCGATCGCTTCTTCAAAGGACTCTACCTCGATCAAGGCAACTACTGGCCCAAAGATTTCTTCCTGGGCTACCCGCATCTCAGGCTTTACTCCATCCAAAATAGTAGGCTCGAAGAAATAACCCTGTTCTAACCCTTCTCCTTGGGCTGGTTGACCTCCAGTGAGAATGGTCGCTCCCTCCTCCTGTGCCAGTTTCAGATAGTACTTTACCCGCTCTAACTGAGCTGCATTGACCAAGGGGCCAACATCGGTATTTGGGTCGATTCCTGCTCCCAAACGCAACTGACGGGTGTGTGCCAACAGTTTGGCTGTAAAGTCGGCTTTAAGATCTCGATGTAAAATTAAACGGCTGGTGGCAGTGCAACGCTGTCCTGTGGTGCCAAAGGCTCCCCAGAGGGCACCCTCTAGAGCCAAATCGAGGTTAGCATCTTCCATCACAATTTGGGCATTTTTCCCCCCCATTTCTAAGGAAACTCGCTTGTGGGTACGCCCGC
The DNA here is from genome assembly GCA_965365755.1 of uncultured Pleurocapsa sp. Taxonomy (GTDB): domain Bacteria; phylum Cyanobacteriota; class Cyanobacteriia; order Cyanobacteriales; family Xenococcaceae; genus Waterburya. The sequence goes on along the minus strand of CBDUCX010000341.1, from coordinate 780 downwards.
AGATAGCTGCGACATCTCCCCCTGTTTCAGAAGAACCTGTAAAGGAAACTAGGTCAATCCCAGGATGTGCTGTCAATGCTTTACCAGTCTCTTGTCCTGTTCCATGAACTAAGTTAAACACTCCTGGAGGAACTCCCGCCTCGATAAAAATTTCCGTCAGCATAGTAGCGCAAGCAGGCACGTCTTTAGCTGGTTTAAAAATTAGGGTATTGCCACATACCAATGCTGGCAGTGCTTTCCAGCAGGGAATCGCCACAGGAAAATTCCAAGGTGTAATTAGTGCCGCTACACCAATGGGCATCCGCATAGTCATGGCAAATTTATTGCCTAACTCCGAAGGGGTAGTCTGACCAAAGAGACGACGACCTTCTCCTGCATAGTAAAAGGCACAATCAATCCCTTCTTGGACATCACCACGGGCTTCGACCAAAACCTTACCCATTTCCCGACTCATCAGAATCGCTAGCTCTTCTTTACGAGCCCGCAATCCTTCTCCAATGCGATATACAATTTCAGAGCGCACTGGTGCGGGGACTAGTCGCCAAACAGGATACGCCCGACGAGCAGCGGCGACGGCAGTCTTGACATCGACTTCTCCAGACTTAGCAGCAGTCGCAATACACTCTTGCCAGTTTGCAGGGTTACGACTTTCAAAAGTAGCTCCTGATTGAGCAGGTATCCACTGACCATCAATGTAATTATGACAAATGAGTGGTGTATTCATTGAGCGAACCTCCCTGAAGCGATAACTACAGAACAGACATTTTAGCTCTTAGCAAG
>CBDUCX010000340.1:0-5690 GCA_965365755.1 uncultured Pleurocapsa sp. | reverse complement strand
AGCTATTACAACTAACCACTAACCACTAACCACTAACAGTCTTAACAAGTTAATTTTATTGATACCGACCTACTTATCTGCCAAGGAAATCCCACTGCATCGATATCGATTAAAGAATTGACAATTCTCCCACTGTTTCCAGTCGTGTAAAGTCACTTAGTTGCACAAAGCTCTCTGCCAGCATCTCGGCAATAGCAGGACTGATCCAGCCCATTTGCTTCAACAGATGAATTGCGATCGCGTATTTGGCTCTTTTTGCGCCATCCTTGACTTTAATCGCCAATCCCATGCCTTCTCCTATGCGACCAATACATTGAATTCCCTCTGCTCCAGATTTACTGACTAGTTCTCCTTCGCTGAGACGCATTAATTCTGTGTCAAAGGCACCATCTCCAGCAACCATACGGGGATGATAGGTCATGGCTCTAGAAATACGCTCCAAATCCAAGTTGTTTCCTGCGGCTAACTGTGCGTAAAGATGTGCCATCTGCTGTAACTGCATCAAATAGGTAGGCATTCCGCAATCATCCTGGGCACCAATCAATTCTGCCCCAGGCATTCCTAGTAATTCTGAGATTTTACCCAAGATTAACTGCTGTACAGGATGGGAGTGTTTTATGTAATTACGCAAAGGCAAATTAAGATTCTGGCATACAGCCAAAGCCCCAGCATGTTTACCAGAGCAATTATGTTCTAACCTGGTAGTTTTTCCTGACGGTATGGGACATTGTAAGGCTAAGGGGTCAACATCAGCACGCCATAAAATATTAAATGCCTGTCTTGCTTGTTCAATTTTTCCTTGATGAGAACTACAGATGATTGCTAAATCGCGATCGCTCAAATGATATTTTTGTAGTGTTCCTGTACTAGTCACTGCTAAGGCTTGGAACGGTTTTAATGCGGAGCGAATAAAAGCCGATGCTCCAGAATTTCCCGCCATCAACAAAACTCGCCCTTTTCGGTCACAAACAGTCGCTTCTACCTGGTGAGAAGATTCTAAGATTCCTTCTCTGAGGAGATGTACTTCCAACAACGGTGTATGAGTTCTTTTTCCCCTAGTCATTCAATGTTTAACCGATAAAAAAATAGTATTGATAAGTTTACGCTAGAATCAACCAAATTAAGCTACAGATGGCAATTATGACGGCGATTAAGCCATAGGTTTTCTGCAACCTTCTTAATATGGGTTCAATTTCGTAACTGACAACCAGACGATCGCGATCTAACATGGCGGTAGGTTTCAGCCAGGTTTGTCCATCATACCAGCCAGACTCTTCGTAAAAAATGCGATCGCTCTTGAGACGATCTTTGATATATTGCCAGCCTAAATAAATCCGCGACAAAAATAAGCCTGTCAGTAAGGAAACTCCAATTATGCAAGATAAGCTAAATTCGATTGGTTCTTTGGCAGGTGCATAAATTGACATCGATAGTGGAGCAACCAAAACTAGACTCCAAAAACTCACCCAGAGTATTTTTCGGCAATATTGTCCGATGGCGAATGTTCCCCAGTCAAATAACCAAGATTCCTTGAGGTGCTCATATTCGTGGATCGGCTGTTGTTCCTTGGGAACAGGACAAAAGTCTACGCTAGATTTATTCATATAAAAAGACGATATTAACTGGATTGAGAACTAAATTCAAGTCGTTCGGCATGTCCCCAAAATGCTTCTAGATCATAGTATTCTCTCTCTTCAGGAAGAAAGCTGTGCACAATTACCTCTCCATAATCCTGTACAATCCAGTTACCTTCTCTTTTCCCCGAAACCCTGACAGGGTGGAGATTGAACTTCTCTTCCAGTCGTTCTTCAATTGATTCGGCGATCGCATTTAACTGAGTCCGAGAGAATCCTGTAACTATGACAAAATAATCAGCTAAGTATGACACCTCACTAACTTTCAGCAAGACAATATCCTGAGCCTTCTTCTCCTCCGCAGCAGCGGCAATCTGCAAAGCTAGTTCTTGGCTATCAATGGTCAATTTAGCTGAAGAGTTTTGGTTTTCGGTGGCAGTTCCTTGTTCTGATGATTTAATCATATTTGCATCTGGGAATAAGTAAAAAGTTGTGATGTTGTTACTGGGTTAATTAAATTGGTTTACTGTGGGTTTTAATTTGTAACTTCGATGAGCTTGGTCTAGATGAGCCTGTTTTAATTTTAGCTAAAGCCCAATTTCTAGTTAAAATGGTGCGGGGATGAATGATTTTTTGTTTGCTTAATAAATATTCTAATGAATAATCACTAGTCTGTTGCACACATTTGTAAAGATTCTTAGTGGCTAGGTTGCGCATAGCGGCTAATTTTTGATTATCACCTCGATTTGGTTCCAGCACATCAGCTATAAAAACTAGACAGCTTAGTTTGCTCATTTGAGGTGCGCCCAAGGTATGATTGCCAATAGCAGCCAAAATCTCTGGGTCATTGACCTTAAACTCTTGTTGGGCAACTAACGCACCTACCTCGGCATGAAGTAAATGGGGGTGATTCAAACAAAATTCATCTACCGGAATCTTGGCTTCTGTCGCTAGTCGCAGTAGCTTCCGAGGTGGAAAAAACTTCGCCAAATCATGCATCAATCCAGCTTGGGCTGCTTGCTGTTCATCTAGCTGATGATGACGAGCTAAGGTGATACAAGTTTCTTCAACACCTAAAATATGCTTTAAGCGATGATGAGAAACATTTTGACTGAGCCAAGAGATAATGCGATCGCGCATAACTAGATAGGGTTCATTAAATATAAGTATTTTACCGCCTAATAAACTTTGAAACTACCGATTGGAAACTGGATGCGGTTTAACTGTCTTGTCTGAAAGTTGACGGGACAAAGAAGCAGAAAGACAAAGGAGCAGAAAATGCGCTCAATTCAAAATTAACCTCTGTTTTTCTGGTGATTCTTCTCAAAGATATGGCTTATAATCCATAGATAATGTTGCTTGATCGGGATACAACAAACATCAGCATCTTACTTGCAGACTGTAACAAGACAATTAAAAACTAATAGCTGCCTTTGAAGATTAGCTCCGTGTTATAACTGACGACTGCGAGCTAAGATATAGTTTCCCACCGCAATCAACATTAAACCGACATTTAACCAACATTTAAAAATTAGCAACGATCTAAAATAAACTTTGGGTTATGGACAATTCACAAGACCGCATCATTATTTTTGACACCACCTTAAGAGATGGAGAACAGTCTCCTGGCGCAACTCTAAACGTTGAAGAAAAGCTAGAAATTGCCCATTCTCTATCTAGACTGGGAGTTGATGTAATCGAAGCGGGGTTTGCTTTTGCCAGCCCTGGAGATTTTGAAGCAGTACAAAAGATCGCGGAGCAGGTTGGTACGGAAGATGGCCCTGTAATTTGTAGTTTAGCCAGAGCTATTAAAGCCGATATCAAAGCAGCAGCAGAAGCTTTAGCCCCTGCCGCGAAAGGTAGGATTCATACCTTTATCTCTACTTCTGATATTCATTTAGAGTATCAGTTAAAGAAATCTCGCGCCGAAGTTTTAGACATTGCTCAGGAAATGGTGGCTTATGCTAAGTCCTTTATGGATGATGTCGAGTTTTCCCCCATGGATGCAGTGCGGACAGACTCAGAATATCTCTATCAAGTATTAGAAGCGGCGATCGCTGCTGGAGCGACAACCGTTAATATTCCTGATACTGTTGGTTATACTACTCCTAGTGAATTTGGGGCACTGATCAAGGGAATCTGTGAGAACGTGCCCAATATAGATCAGGCCGTTGTTTCAGTTCATGGTCATAATGATCTCGGTTTGGCAGTAGCTAACTTCCTCGAAGCGGTCAAAAATGGTGCCAGACAGTTGGAATGTACTATTAATGGTATTGGGGAACGGGCAGGTAATGCTGCTCTAGAAGAATTAGTCATGGCACTCCATGTCCGCCGTCAATACTTTAATCCCTTCTTAGGTAGACCAGCAGAATCTACCGAACCTCTAACTAAGATTGATACTCATCAGATCTACAAAACTTCTCGCCTAGTCTCTAATCGCACTGGGGTAATGGTGCAACCAAATAAGGCAATTGTGGGAGCTAATGCTTTTGCCCATGAGTCGGGGATTCATCAGGATGGAATCCTGAAAAATAAGCTAACCTACGAGATTATGGATGCTGACTCCATTGGTTTAACCGATAATCAGCAAATTGTCCTAGGTAAACACTCTGGTCGTAATGCTTTCCGCACTCGTTTAGGGGAATTAGGTTTTGAACTTTCCGAGGCTGACCTCAACAAAGCTTTTGTGCGTTTTAAAGAAGTTGCTGACAAGAAAAAAGAAATTAGCGACTGGGACATTGAGGCAATTGTTAGTGATGAGATTAGACAACCTCCTGAACTATTCCGCTTAGAGCTAGTACAAATATCCTGTGGCGATCGCGCTCGTCCCACTGCTACGGTAACAGTCCGTACTCCTGAGGGAGAAGAATTGACCGATGCAGCCATTGGAACAGGCCCTGTTGATGCTATCTATAAAGCGATTAACCGCGTAACCAATATTCCCAACGAATTGATTGAATTTTCTGTGCAGTCAGTAACGGCGGGAATTGATGCTATCGGCGAAGTGACAATTCGCCTGCGTCATGACGGGAAAGTATATTCTGGTCGTGCTGCCAATACTGATATTATTGTCGCTGCTGCCAGAGCTTATATTAAAGCGTTAAACCGTCTTTATGCTGCTGTACAAAGTGAGAAGAAAATGGAGTCTCCAGTGGCTATTTAATTTAAGTAACAAGTAAAAAGTAACGAGTAACGACAATTAACTTGCTACTCGTTACTCATGACTTAAAGCGTCGAACTCCCATACCTTTTTTCGTTCACCTGTAAGCTTGCTTAACTTGTTTGCACACCGCTGTATTACTTATTATTCATTACTCATTACTTATTACTTACGAGCTATTAACTAAACTTGTCTTAACCGATCAACATACTGCGATAAATACCTGTGCTTATCTTAATTTCTCCAGCCAAAACTCTAGACTTTGAGAATCCCGCAACCATAGATCGCTTTAGCCAACCAGAGTTCTCCTCTCAGGCTGAAATTTTGGTCAAGCAACTGCGTCAGCTATCGGCGCCAGAAATCTCATCTTTGATGAAAATTAGCGATAAGTTAGGAGAGTTGAACGCATCTCGCTACCAGAATTGGCAGCCGAACTATGACGATCGCAATGCTAAACAGGCTTTACTAGCTTTTCAAGGTGATGTTTATCAAGGGATGAATGTGGATAGCTTTAAACCGCAAGACTTCGATTTTGCCCAAGATCATTTAAGAATTTTATCAGGTTTGTACGGGGTGCTTAGACCACTAGATCTGATTCAGCCCTATCGTTTAGAAATGGGAACCAAGTTAGCTCACTCTCGACTCAAAGATTTAGCAGCAAATAGTCTTTATGAGTTTTGGGCGGATCAACTAACTCACGCTATCAACCAACAATTAGAGAAGTTAGACCAAAAAACTATTGTCAATCTGGCTTCTAATGAATATTTTAAAGCAGTAAAGCCTAAGTTACTAACGGGAAATATTGTTACTCCCGTGTTTAAGGATTGGAAAAATGGTCAGTATAAAATAATTAGCTTTTATGCCAAAAAAGCTCGTGGCATGATGGCTGGCTATATTATTAAAAATAAAATAGTAAGTACTGAAAATATCAAAGACTTCTGTGAATCAGGTTATAG
>CBDUCX010000339.1:0-5715 GCA_965365755.1 uncultured Pleurocapsa sp. | reverse complement strand
TGAGTCTTGCCAATGATGGTCAAATCGCAGTCAATAGTAGAGGCAGTGGCAATGGGGGGAATGTCTCAATTCAGGGAAGTTCTTTAACTCTAGAAAACAATGCTGCAATTCTGGCGGGTACTCCTCAAGGACAAGGGGGTAATATTAACCTGGATATTGAAGATAATGTGACTCTTCAGGAAGAAAGTTTAATTTCTGCTGTAGCGACTAATAACGCTAACGGTGGCAATATTGATATTGATGCTAATTTTGTCGTGGCATTTCCCAACCAAAATAGCGACATTATTGCCAGTGCTGAACAAGGGGTAGGTGGCAATATTAATATTATTACGGAAGCTCTTTTGGGGATTGAGGAACGTCCTCAAAACCCTTTTACTAACGATATCGATGCTAGTTCTGCTTTTGGTATATCTGGTAATGTATCAATTATCACTCCAGATGTGGAAGTATTTCAAGGTGTCGTAGAACTACCAACCAATGTAACTGAAGCGGACACTGTAGCTTCCAATGCATGTTCAACAGGTCCACAGTCTGAAACCAGTAGTTTTGTAGTTCAAGGGAAAAGAGGAATAGCCCCTCGACCAGATGAACTTTTAAGCACGGATTTATTATTGATCAATGGAGAGGCAAAAACTAGTTCCACTCCTCAAACGAGAACTTCTTCTCCCTTGGCAGCAACACAAATTCATTCTATCTCTACTGCGATGGGTGAAATTATTCTGGCACAGGGAGCAATAGTTACAGAAGATGGACAGGTAATTTTAACTTCAGAACCACAACTTAATAGTAGCGATCCTCGCACTTCTAACAATTCAGTTAATTGTGGTTAACTATTCTATAAAACTAAGCAAAAACGATCTTCAAAGTTTTGTTGAAGCGTTATTAAATCTTTATTACTCAAAAATTTAATATATTTCAGATATTATCTTACAGTATTATCTTATCAGGTCATTTTAATGAAAAAGGTTAGATAATGCGAGAACTAAGACCATTTGAATTGTTAGTTGTTTTATTTTTATTGTGGGGAGTGCTTTTTGTATTTGATACCAATTCATCAACTATGGTTATAGTTACGGCATTAGCTGGGCTTTTGATCGTCCCACATGGAGCAATTGATTTAGCATTAGCACGAGAATTACCTTGGGTAAAGAATTCATCGGTGTGTTTGGGAATATTTTTTACAATTTATTTGATTCTAGCGGTTTCCTTTTGGCTAATCTGGCCTTGTTTCCCAAATCTATGTTTCGCTGTTTTTGCGTTAATGACTATAGTACATTTTGGTCATAATGACACCTGGGAATCTTCATCTAACTTGATTAAGTGGTCATCTTTTTTGATATGCAGTACACTTCCTTGGTTTCAATCAGGATTTTGGCATGAGAAAGAGACTGAATTAATTTTTACAAAGATGATGTCTGACGCAGCAGGAATGGAAGCGCACATTTTGAGGTTAGGAGGCTATATATGGTTCATCGGGGCAATGTTTTTTGCTGTATTCATTTTCCGTCAAGGCAACTATCATCAGAAGCTTATGGAAATAGCTGTACTAGTGTTGACATTTGCTTTATTCACACCTGAGCTTGGTTTTTCAGTTTATGCAGCTGCGATACATGCTCCCAGACATCTTCGTCGCACTATCCCACGAGCCATTGCTGCTCATCCTTCAGGGAAGCAAGGTCTAACCAGGGAGATAACTGCTATCTTATCGATCACTTTGGTATTAGCAGTTTGGGCTTTTGTGACTAATATATCTCTGGAGAGAGATACCATCTTGTCTCGGCTTACGTTTATTGGTCTTGCTTCACTAACTCTCCCTCATATGTTGTTAGTTGATTTAGCCTTGTTCAAAAAAGGGCAATTTTGGGCAATAATCACAGGTCAAATTAAGCCAATGCCCAACTTAACTAAATAACTAACGCTCTCGATTCCGATAAACAGTGAAAACAAGAAGTCCTTTTGATGAATGTTGCAATTACCAAAGTCTAAAAAAAACAACACCAGAACGCAATTTACCATAGAAGAGTCATACCAATACTGCCGCGCAATTACGGCAGATTATGCCAAAACTTTTTATCTAGCAACTCTCTTAATGCCTGAACCCAAGCGCCAAGCTATCTGGGCAATCTATACTTGGTGCCGAAGCACTGACGAATTAGTCGACGGATTGAAATCTCAATCGACTACTCCAGAAACATTAGATAAATGGGAAACTCAACTAGAATCGGTATTTGCTGGATATCCAGTAAATAATATGGATGCGGCTCTAATCGATACCCTAGAAAAATTCCCTATGGATATTCAACCATTTCGAGATATGATTGCTGGACAGCGTATGGATCTGTACCGCAGTCGTCATGAAACATTTGAAGAACTCAAGCTTTATTGTTATCGAGTTGCAGGTACGGTGGGATTGATGTCTTCTGCCATATTGGGAATTAATCGAGATACCCATAATGCTCCCTGGGAAAAAAATAAACCACTATATATTCCTACAGAAGAAGCGATCGCTCTGGGAATAGCCATGCAGTTGACTAACATCCTGCGCGATGTCGGTGAAGATTCTCACAGAGGACGCATTTATCTGCCTCTAGAGGATTTAGCCTTATTTGATTACACCGAAGCAGAATTATTGCAAGGGGTAATTGACGATCGCTGGCGGGCATTGATGCAATTTCAAATTCAACGGGCTAAGAAATATTACGCTCTAGCCGCCCAGGGAATCTCCCACTTAATTCCCGACGCTCGCTGGCCAGTTTGGACTGCTTTAATGCAATATCAAGGCATTCTCGATGCGATCGCGCGCAATCAATACGATGTGTTTAATCAACGAGCTTTTGTCTCTACCTCTAGAAAAATGCTTTATTTAACTCTTAGCAGGCTTAGAGCACAAGTTTTGTAATAGACCAGGATTTTTTAAAGTGCTTTTTTTCTGTAAGGTTTCAACTTTTTTTTCAATATTTAAGGACTCAAAATTATATAGCGAATGCGTCAAGTCGAGATAGTATAAAAATTCAATAGATTTTTGCCGACAGTAAAGGAAGGATATGGAAACAGCAACAAAATCATCTGGCTTTCAAGTTACGCAACTTACTGCTATCAATGTAGCTAAATTTGTTACGATTCTCTGTCTGATTACTTTAGCTTTAATTTATGGGGTCAATGATTACAGACAAGTTATTTATCTGTGTCTACACGTTAGCTACGTTCTTTGGTGGTTGTTAGAACAATGGCTATTTCCTCAACGTCGTCAGCAGATCTTTACCGAAAAAGTTGGGATACTAACATTTATAGGGGTTCTCTTATTTGTTGGTGTATTCTATTCCTTACCAGGCTACTTTGCCTTTACCAATTCTAATCCTATTTCCTACTTGAGTGTTGCTATTGCTTTGCCACTATATATCTTTGGAAGTCTGATTAATACTGGAGCAGACGTGCAAAAAATGGTTGCTAAAAGTATGGGAAGTGGTTTAGTTAAAGATGGTATTTGGCGTTCGGTGAGGCATGTAAATTATTTAGGAGACTTAATGCGCTACACAAGCTTCAGTGTCATTGCTGGGGAGTTGTGGGCTTTTTTGTTACCTGGCGTTATTACGTTGTTGTATTTACAGCGAATAAACCAGAAAGAACAGGCTATGGGGGCTAAATATCCTGAATTTGCCGCTTATCAGCAAAAAAGTAGTCGTTTACTACCTTGGATTTGGTAATTTGCTTATATTGGGTAGCACCATTTATCTTAATTAGTAGCGGTTCAGAACCTTCTCCGCCCTTGATAGCTGCGGCAATCGCTATTAATTTGTTAGGAGTATTTTTACACTACAGCAGCGATGCTCAAAAATATTACACTCTTAAATATCAACCTGGACTGATTACCGAAGGATTTTTTGCTCGTTGTCGGAATACTAACTATTTTGGTGAAATTCTCATCTATTCGGGCTTTGCTATGCTGGCGAGCCATTGGCTACCTTTCTTAATTCTGGGCGGATTTGCAGCGTTCATGTTTGTTCCCAATATGTTGAAAAAAGATAAATCTCTCTCCCGTTACCCAGAATTTGAGAATTACAAAGCTAATTCTGGATTGTTGATACCAAAGTTGTTTGTGAATAAGATTCATAGTTCAGAAGTGTCAGGAGTTCCTCAAGAAAATAGCTAGAGTTGAACTGAAAATTTAACTGTCAAAATAATAACCGCAAAACGATTTCAAAGGTAACAATGCAATTACCAGATGGACCAAAAACTCCCTCATTATTTCAGTCAATCAATTGGATCGCTAAACCTTTTGAATATATAGAAGAATGTGGCAAGAAATATGGAGATATCTTTACTTTGAGGCTATTGGGTCTTCCACCATCAGTATATATAGCCAATCCCCAAGGAATTAAAGAGATTTTCAGTGCTGATGCTAAATCTTTTGATGCTGGACGTAGCAACGATTTGGTTCGTCCTTTAGTAGGGGATAATTCCATACTCTTAATGGATAGATCTAGTCACAAAAAGGAGCGTAAATTACTGATGCCACCTTTTCATGGCGAGAAAGTAAAATTTTATGCTTCGTCAATCTGGGAAATAACCGATAAAGTAGCTTCACGCTGGCAAGTAAATCAACCTTTTGTCATCAGAGATGTGATGCACGAGATTACCTTAGATGTAATTATGCAAACAGTCTTTGGGTTGAGTGAAGGTGAAAGATACCAACAAATTAAACCACTTTTAGCAGATTTGTTAGATATACTTAATTCTCCAGCGCGAGCGAGTTTGATCTTTTTGAAATTTTTACAGGTAGATTTAGGTGCTTGGAGTCCTTGGGGCAAATTTGTACGACGAAGAAAAGAAATTTACGAGCTGCTTCAAGCTGAAATAGAAGATAAACGCGCTAACCCCAAAAAACAAGGTAACGATATTCTCAGTTTAATGTTGTCTGCTTGTGATGAAGAAGGTGAGCCGATGAACGACGATCGATTAAAAGATGAATTGATGACTCTTTTAATCGTCGGACACGAAACCACTGCTACTGCTTTAACTTGGGCTTTTTATTGGCTGGAAAAATCACCTGAAGCAAAAGAAAAATTATTGCAAGAAATAGATAGTTTAGGAAAAAATGCCGATCCCATCGAAGTATCAAAACAGCCATATTTAACAGCATTTTGTCAAGAAGCATTGAGATTATATCCAATATCGGTGAACTCTTTTGCACGTATTGCTAACCAAGATATGGAAATAATGGGTCGTAAATTTGCAGCCGAGACAGCATTCATTATTAATATTTATGGAACACATCACCGCGAAGATTTATATCCCAATTCAAAACAATTCAAACCAGAACGATTTTTAGAACGTCAATATAGCTCTTCCGAATTTATACCTTTTGGTGGTGGTGCCAGGCTTTGTCTGGGATATGCTTTAGCGATGCTAGAAATCAAACTAGTCTTAGCCGCGATCGCTTCTAAATATAATTTTGAACTAGCGGATAATAGACCCATCAAACCCGTGCGTAACGGTATTGTTATCACTCCTTCTAATGGGATACCTTTAGTTATGACTGGTTTGCGTTAAATAGAGATTGATAACAGATTAGTAGCATTATTCTTTCTGATAAGCCAGAACCTTATAAAGAATTCGCCCAGAGCCTTGAGCAGATTTAAGCAAATATGTTGGGAAAGATATCATAACCCGTTGATAGCGTTTCATAAAGCCTTGGTAGCGTTTAATCGGCAAATT
>CBDUCX010000338.1:0-5765 GCA_965365755.1 uncultured Pleurocapsa sp. | reverse complement strand
GCGATCGCAATTTTTAATCAACTATTTTTGAGTTAATTCAAGTTTTACTGGGAAAAACAAAATTCTTTGCGCCTTTGCGTCTCTGCGTGAAACTACTCCCATCCACATAAAACCCCATAAATACCCCAAATAGCCATCGCTCTTAAATAATGACTAGCCCTAAAAGTACCCACCGCAGTAATTGCTTCAGGAGTCCGAAACTGCAATCCATTTTCATATACTTGCTTGACCACAGTTTCCGTTAACTTAAAAGCCTCTTGCTTCATTCCCATTTGCACCATAAAAGCAGCTAAACCAAAGTTAATTCCTGTCCAGACTTCCAGAGGATGAGTATCATCGGGATTTACAGGGCTACCATCGGGTAAAACTCCATTAGCTGCACCATATTTGCCGTTATGAAACTTGAGGAAACAGGCATCATAGATTTTATTAAGAGTAGACTTAGTATATTGTTCTTCTACCACGTCGGGTAAACCCAATAAACGAGCATAAAATTGACCACAGAGTTGATCCGCCATGACCACATTTGAGCCACTTTCTGTATCCAGGCGATAGTATTCACCATTCCAAAGAGCGTCATGATAAAGCGATCGCCCTTGGTGCAACCAGCTATTATAATTGTTGATATTATCTTGGATATCTTGCGGAAAATTAGCAGGTTGTAGATCAGGATTCTGGGGTGGATTATCGATCAGAATCTTGCCGATTTTAATTGCGGCTTCTAAAGCTGCTATCCAGAGTCCCCCACAGTAAGCACTGATCCCTTTTAACTTCCAGTCATCAAAGGTTTGGTCGGGTGCGCCAGAGTTTTCAGGAATACCATCATTGTCGCGATCAAATTTTTTGAGATATGCCAGGGTAAGGGTAATACTATGCCAACATTCCCAGAGGAAGTCTGTATCTTTCTCCCCTGTAAGTAGATAGTCTCGATATACTTGCAAAACGAAATCGCTGGGTAAGTCTTTCCACTGGTTACAGTCTTGATAGGAAGTATAGTTAGTTTCCTCCCAAGGATGTTCATTGGGTGCGCCGAGATCATGAGGTGTAGCACCAGCTTCTTTTCTGATGGCACTAGAGCGATCGTAACCCACTATGCGCGGAGTATCATCATGATGGGGGATTGCTCTAGCAAAGGCTTCTAAGACGGATTTATCTAGCCGTGACCACAACATCATCAAGCCAAATGAACCATATAGGCGCACGTCTAAGCTTTCATACCAACGGTAATCCATGCACTCTAAGACCCCAAACTGTCCTACAGGATCATCTTCTGTGGCAGCCGTCCACAGGGTCCCACCATCAGCCAGCAAGTATAGCTCGTTAAACAGTGCCATCTTAAACCAATCAGGTAAGTCATCCCGTTGCAGAATCGGCTGTTGCCAAGCTGCAATTTTTTCCCGCCACATATCACTATGCTTTAGAGAAGTCCGCACCATACTCCAGGCGTTTTTACCATTGCGTCCAAAGAAGTCTGTGTAGCGACGGTAGTAATTGACTCCCTGTTTAAATTCAGTTATAGGCAAATCCCAAGTTAAAGTAAAGGGGATTTTTTTAGTTTTACCTGGCTTTATTGTAAACCGTATCGCGATCGCACAGGCAATTTGTTCACCAGGATCGGCGGGAGTTTCATCCTGTAAGTCAGGTAAAGAACCATCTGCGGCAAAGTAATCCCAAACCTCTGCACCATCTCCATTACTGTTCCAACGACTGAGATAGAATACCTCTACAGTAGGATTATAGACTGAAGCGATCGCAATTTGCCCATCTCCTTCCTGTACTCTTTCATGGGGCTGCACCCGATTTAAGATACAACCGACCCGATAGTTATCCTGTATCCACTCGTTATAGTTACCTGTGCTATCCCGCCACTTGGGTTGATATTCATATTCAGGACTACCATCATCCCGCACTTGAATCGTCGGTGATTTAATCGCATTGGTGAACCAACCAACGGTATTTTGCCAAGTCAACATGATACTCAGGGTGATTGGCTTATCGGTAGGGTTATGTACCGTCCAGTCAAAATTAATTATGGGATAACTAGCTTCTTGATAATTCTCTGCCCAAATTGGTGAAGATTGCTCACAGGTTATATTTGCAGCAAAGACATCTTGATACTCATACCAACTGCGAGGATACAGCGCACTATAGATCCCCTTCTCTTGGGGATACCATGACCAACGAGACAAAGTATTATCCTCTGGGGCTTCCGTACACAAGGCATAAGCCTGAGTCTCTGATTCTGTCTGTTCAAACACACTAAACTGACAGGCGGGAAGAGACTGAAAAATATGTTCCCCCCCATCTAAATGCCAGAGGTTAAAATCTCCTTTGGTTGACCTACCAATACACCCCGCACCCATACCTCCCAAGGGCATACCATGCCAAGGGCCATCATCCAAGTTACTGGCATAGCGAACAGTGTAGGGATGCTCCCATCCTTTACCGATGGGACGTTGCCAAGCACAAGTAGGAATCTGAGGACTGGGCTGTTGGTTAGGTATCATACGCTCAAATTACTGGTTAAAGCAAGATTCAGGATAACAACAAAATCCTAGATTAACCAGAAAATACCTAAGAGATGTAACAGATTAATCGATTCGCTTTTCTAAGTATTGACCGATAGTAATTTCTTGACCTGCGCGGGAGATAATTGTTTGTCTAGTGCGATATTTGCTACCAACTAACTTTATTTCTTCCTCAAAAACATTGGCGTTATATTCGGTACGCAACGTCATAGTTGACTCATTGGAGAAAGAGCAAATTGCAATTATCGGTTTGGGTGTGGCAAATCCGCGATCGCGGTATAAAATATTACCCTGAATACCAAAGACGGTTGAACCATTAATGGGCTTACGATTTTGATTGGTATAGTTGCTTTCCCAGGTTACTTTAGTTCCGCAGACTATCGCCTCTAAATCATCTAAATTATGGCTTTGAGCCAGTTCAATTAGCTCTGGTGCGCCTTGTTCTACAAAAGAAATATTAAGCAGACTTTCGACTTCTTGAGGTTCGGTATTCTTGTTTAAACTATAGTATCGTCTCTGAGAATTCCAATTACCCGCAGATTTACGAAAAAAGTCAATTGCTAAAGACTGTAGAGTAATGTTTGTGGTTTCCGCCGCGATCATTATTGGTATAACCTCTTTATACTAGATGAATATAAATACATTTATGTCAAGCAATTAGACTTTATGCTTAATGTTTCTTAATATATCATAGACTTATTTTCAGATGTTTAATTATCAAAATGTGGCAGTTAAGCTTGCTGCCAGCCTTGCTATTGTTCTAATTCATCTCTGTTACGTTTTACCAGCCAATGCTGTTACTCAGAAGTTGCAAATCAATGGTGCTAATGGATATAAGGTGGAAACAACCTTTAGTTATGACGCAGGTAGTAACTCAAGTGCGATCGCCGAACAGGGAAAAGGAGCAACTCAGGCGATCGATAATTTAACAGTGAGCTTTTATGATCCTTCTGGCTCGATGGTTGCTAGCTATGACAACATCGTCGATGGAATAGCCCAAGGAAATTACTTTGAATTCAATTACGACCCCGCAACCCAAAAGCTATTAGGAGAAATAGATCTTGGTGGAGAGTTTGCGGGAGAAATATATCTTAAAGGAGATGTTGATCAAGAATTATCTTTAATTATGGTTAAACCATCGGGAGAAGAGGAGGTGATTGATCGGTTATTATTTTAAACAACCGCAGTGATAAAGAAGCTTTGAAAGAACTTAAATCAAGACCAAAGAAGATATCAACTCACCATAAACCATCAAATCGAGGTATGATTTTTTATAAAATCTTAATATTATATTCGATAGGATTTAACTAAGAGAAAATTTCTATGACAATTACCTTTACCAAGGAAAATAAACAAGTGATCACTGCCCAAGGATCAAATTTGCGTGAGAAAGCTCTTCAAAATCAAGTTGATATCTATACCTTAGGTGGTAAACTCAGAAATTGTGGCGGTTATGGGCAATGTGCGACTTGTATCGTCGAAATTACGGAAGGAATGGAAAATTTATCGCCGAAAACAGATTTTGAGCTGCGCCGACTCAAGAAAAAACCGAGTAACTATCGATTAGCCTGTCAAACTTTAGTTAATGGCCCAGTGACTGTCGTAACTAAACCCAAGCCCGGCAAAAAGAAATAAGTGTCGTCTGTGCAGCTATTCCCCTAAGTAATGATATTCTAGAGAAGAATATTGTTTTAATAATTACTTACTCAGGAGCTGCTATTGTATGGAAGTTAATGAACTGGGATTTGTAGCTACTATTCTATTTGTTTTAGTTCCTACTGTCTTCTTACTTATTCTCTTTATCCAAACAGACAAAGATCAAAGAGAAAGTTAATATAAACTACAAAATAATATAGCTTTTTTTGTTGAGCTACGAAGCAGTTGTTAGCAGCCGTACTAATGGTTTATTGATCATTAGATAGCGGTTGTTACTATTTTTGCCTTGTGTTCAACTTTTTTTCTGAGTAATCTATTAAACCTGAAAATCTAATAAATTATTGGCACGGTCGTTGTACAAAGTTCATCTATATATTTAATAATTAAAGAAAAATCCCTATGAATTAAATTTAGGTTACTTTCGTTTAATTTAGGAATATGGACAAAGATAGAAGGTATCTTTTTTTGGAGAGATTGAATATGTTTAAGTACTTGATAGTAAAGACCTTCGCAAACGAACTTTCCCGCATCTTGGCTGATATCAGTAATTGTTAATAGATTAGTTAACTCTGCTATATTTACCGATGTTTCCAGACATTCAGCTTGGTAAGTAGCATTTGCTTCTATAGTTAATCTATTCCTAGATTCTGCCATTCCACAACAAATAATTCCGTCAGGTTTTAGGCTTTGAATTTCCGAGATTACCTGCTCACTTGCTAACTGGATATCTACAGGAAGTTGTCTTAAATAAGATAGAGTCGCAAAATTAAAATTCTGCTGCTGTATAATTTCTAAAAGATCATCAGAAGAATTAGATTGTTGATGAGGAAGCCAAGTTTGGAAAGAAGTTAAGAGAATTTTTGCTTTCATTAATAAATGATCTAGATTTTAATTACAATTCATAACAGTAAAACTATATTCTACTCAATATAAAATACGATTATTTACTAACTCTGGAACTCAAGATCATGGAAATACAATTTAGAGAATTTAATCCCTTCGACTTATGGATTTGGTTAGAATTTCCTACTATCCCCTCAAGAAAGGAACAACAGTATATTGAGGAATTATTTGATTCCTGGTTTTATTTGGGAAAGCTGGGGGGTTTCAATGCGGAAAACTTACCCGTTCAGGATACTGGCGTAGAAATTAGCTATATGGAATATGATCGCACAGATTTAGATAATGCTTTGATGTCACCGATGCACAATATGGGAGATCTCGAATATTTAGGCGTTTGGGCTAGATGTTGGTTTGACTTAGGCACCAGTGATTTAATTGCGATCGATATTTTAATTAATGCCCTCAATCAACTCAGTAAAGAGTTTGTGCAGCTCAATAGAATCATCATCGGTGGTCAAAACGATGATTGGCCAATCGAAGAGCATGATAGATCCTCTTTTTATGCCTCTGGTGCGAACTAGGAAACAGTGAAGATAAAGACAGAAGATGATAATTGTAAAGCGATCGCTGTTTTTAATAAAACGTAAACTATAATCCGTAAATTATCCAAAGATGCTAGCGCATTGGCAGTTGCAGGATCTAAGTTTTTATCTGCCCGTAATTGAATTGCGATCGCTT
>CBDUCX010000337.1:0-5784 GCA_965365755.1 uncultured Pleurocapsa sp. | reverse complement strand
GCATCCAATCGCGAACGGGCGTCATCTACTGAGACTGAACGCATGACCATCAGGGGTTCTTCGATGATTTTGCCTTGCTCGTCTAGTAGCTCAGGGTGAACTTTCTGTTTTGATTGAGTATTTCTCAGATTAGAAGAGTTAGATCCAGGGGGATAAAACTTCTGAGTTTCTGTACTTAGAGTGATCAGGCTGCGAATTAAATTACTAACCGCCAAAAGAGCAATGACTGTAAATACTACAATGTAAATTAGATGTAACATAAAGCTTATTTTGTGCTCACAAATTCATCAAGACAGTTGTCAAAGGAAAAATATGAGTGTTTTTTACTGTTGTTTATGATTTTGGGTGAATTTGATTTGATTGATTTTTGGACTCTCGCCATTTTTGAGCAACATCCCAACATTCGGCAACTAACTGATGCCACGGAAGTAACATCCTGGAATCTATTCCCGTAGAGCCATCGGTAGCCTTGAACAGCATTTGAGCCGTCTGAACCTCTTGCTGGCTGTGAATAATCCTCTCTAATAACTGAGCCTGTTCTGGAACAGATAAAAAGGACATCTGCTCCGACTCTAATAAAGAGCGCGATCGCCCGAACCAGTATTGAAAATCTTCTAGAAGTGGCTCGAAAACAGTCTTGAGCAACTCTTGCTCGGTAGGTTGTTCAGTAGACATTCAATTACTTTAAAATTAGCTTATTATCTTAATAATTATCTTAGCGTTATTTATGTGACACTCCCCACCCTAAAAGAGTGAGGCTTCTTGATTCAACCCAAATAAATTAATATATCCTCTGTTTTTTAAGATTTAATTCACACAAACTTACGGTTGATCATCATATCAGACATTTTAAAGATAACTGAAGACCAATCCCGATCTAGAATATAACGATATCACTTGCGTCTTTTATAACAGCCGATGTCCGAAGCAGAACAAGTACAACAACCGATTAAACTACTCCGCACTAGTGAATCTGAATCGCTACAGAAAATCCGCCACACCACATCTCACATCATGGCAATGGCAGTGCAAAAGCTGTTTCCCAAAGCACAGGTGACGATTGGACCTTGGACAGAAAATGGCTTTTATTACGATTTCGATAGTCCTGATTCTTTCACGGACAAGGACTTAAAGAAAATTCGTAAGGAAATGATCAAAATTATCAACCGTAAGTTGCCCGTAATTCGGGAAGAGGTTACCAGAGAGGAAGCCAAAAGTCGGATTGAGGCACTGAACGAACCTTACAAGCTGGAAATTTTAGATGGAATCACTGAACCGATCACCATCTATCATCTAGATAATCAGTGGTGGGATTTGTGTGCCGGGCCTCATGTGGAAAACACCGCCGAAATCAACCCTAAAGCGATCGCCCTGGAGAGTGTTGCGGGGGCATACTGGCGCGGAGACGAAACTAAAGCTCAGTTACAGCGTATTTACGGTACAGCTTGGGAAACCCCTGAACAGCTAGAGGAATATCAACGGCGCAAAGCAGAAGCTCTCAAACGAGATCATCGGAAATTAGGCAAAGAACTGGGGCTATTTATCTTTAGTGATTCTGTAGGCCCTGGTTTGCCCTTGTGGACTCCCAAAGGAACTATCTTGCGATCGCAGTTAGAGGATTACCTGAAGCAGGAACAGATTAAACGGGGCTATTTACCAGTAGTTACGCCTCATTTAGCTAAAATCGATTTATTTAAAATTTCGGGACATTGGCAAAACTATAAAGAAGATATGTTTCCCATGATGGCGGAAGATGATGCAGCGGCAGCAGCAGAACAGGGTTTTGTTCTCAAGCCGATGAACTGTCCCTTTCACATCCAAATTTATCAAAGTGAATTGCGTTCTTATAAAGAGCTACCAATGCGGTTAGCAGAGTTTGGCACAGTCTATCGTTATGAACAGTCGGGAGAATTAGGGGGATTAACCAGAGTCAGGGGCTTTACTGTCGATGATTCTCATCTGTTTGTTACCCCCGATCAGTTAGACGATGAGTTTTTGAAGGTAGTTGATTTAATTCTCTCGGTATTTAAAAGTTTGCAGTTAACTAATTTTAAAGCCCGTCTCAGCTTCCGCGATCCCGAATCAGATAAATATATTGGTTCAGACGAAGCCTGGGATAAAGCCCAGAATGCGATCCGTCGGGCGGTTCAACAACTGGAGATGAATCATTTTGAAGCTTTGGGGGAAGCTGCTTTTTATGGGCCCAAGCTGGACTTTATCTTTGAAGATGCCTTGGGTAGAGAATGGCAACTAGGAACAGTCCAGGTAGACTATAATCTGCCCGAACGTTTTGAACTAGAATATGTCGCCGAAGATGGTTCTCGTCAGCGTCCAATCATGATTCACCGTGCGCCTTTTGGTTCTCTAGAAAGGCTGATTGGCATTCTAATTGAAGAATATGCAGGGGATTTCCCTCTGTGGTTAGCTCCCACCCAGGTGCGTCTGTTGCCCGTTAGAGATGCCCATTTTGACTATGTAAAACAAGTGGCGGCCAAAATGCAAGCAGTAGGCATTCGTGCTGAAGCCGATATTAGTGGAGAACGTTTAGGTAAAATGATTCGTAATGCGGAGAAACAGAAAATTCCTGTAATGTCAGTGGTGGGAGACAAAGAGGTAGAAGAGAACACCTTGAGTATCCGTACCCGTGCTTCAGGAGAGTTAGGAGCGATCGCTGTTGATGAAGTTATGACAAAACTCACTAAAGCTATATCGGAACATACTAACTTTTAGTTAGGGTTCAGTAATGGCTAGGTAATATTTTGGTCATATTTTGGTCATATTTTAGAGTAAGCGATCGCAAAAATTTCGCTTGCTCTAACTAGATTAAAGGTGAGAGATTAATATAGGTTATAAGTAGAGTAGGAAAAATATCTGAATACTTAATATTATTTCGCTGGAATATTTCCGAGCATTTCGGTATTTTGTAGGCATTCAACTGATTTACTTTTGTCGATGATATATGGTCACGGATTGCTGACAAGTATAATAGCCGTATTTAATTATTGCTCCAAAAAGTCATGTGAAATCCTTATTTATAGTTTACTTGGGCTTGGTTTCGGAACCATTGAAGTGGTCGCGGAAGACAATATTTTGGTGATTCATTCCTATGATTCAGAATTATCTTCAGCAAAGCAACAGCAGTTGGCCATAGAACAAGGGTTCGCCGAAATTAGTAGCCAAAGCAATGTGTTTCATGAATTTATTGATAGCCAACGTCATCCAATAGCAAAAAATGGTGGCGAATTTCTGGATTATGTCCAAAAGAAATATAAGCGTGTTCCCCTTGATTTGCTGATGGTGGTTGAAGAACCCAGTTTACAGTTGATCCTAAACCAGCACCAAAAGTTTTTCCCTGATATTCCAGTTGTGTTTCTAGGGATTGAACATTTAAATCAAGAGATACTCGATACTCCCTGGCTAACAGGGGTAATGGAAAGCCACTCGATCGTAGAAACTGTACTGGAAGCCACGCGGCAAACCTGGACAGATACGGTCGTTATTGTTAACGAAACAACTGAGTCAGCAAAAGACCAGTTAGAGCAAATTCAAGCAGTCAAAAGTACTCCTTATAAACCGCTAGAAGTCAAGATAGTTAATGACCTAACTCCTCAAGAAATAACAGCCCGTTTAGGAAAATATCCCGACAACGTGCCGATAATCGTTTTAGGTCATCTACTTCAGAATGACGCACAAAAAACCTTCATTGATCCCAAGCTAGATACTCAAATTTTACAGCGATATATCTCCAATCCTATTTATACTGACCAAGCGGTTAGGCTGGGCACAGGTGTAGTTGGGGGGAAAGTTTTTGATGTGGACTATCATGCCAGACAGGCTGTTGAGTTAGCTGAGAAGATTTTGCAAGGGGCAAAGCCTGATGAAGTTGGTCCCATCCTGACGGGAAAAAAGCGCTGGATTTTCGACTATCGAGAACTATTAAAGCACGATATTAAGCTTGATTTACTACCAGAAGACAGTGAATTGCTTTATCGTGAACCGCCTCCTTACATAAAATATAGAACGCTGATTGTTTTGGTGGGCTTTATGCTACTCTCCAGTTTTTTGGCAATCATCTTGCTAGTTGAAAAAGGTCGCAAGCGGGAACTTACTAACAAAATTCTGCAAGAAAATGAGCAAAGATATAAAGACCTAGCCAAAGCTGGAGCCAACGTTTTTTGGGAACTAGATCAGGAGCTGAAATATTCTTATATATCTGGCGATGTGCAAGATTTATGTGGTCTAAAACCCTCCAAAATGAAGGGTCATTATCCCCCCGATCTTCATCAGAACAATTCCGGGCTAGATGTCGATTGGGAACTCTTTAAGCGCATTACTCAGACTAGAAAGCCGTTTAAGAACTTTACCTTTAGTTGGCAAGACAAAAATAATGGCATCAGAATTTTCAGAATTAATGGACACCCTTTATATGATCGGCAACACAATTTTTTAGGCTATCGTGGAGTCAAGCAAGAGATTACTGCTGAACAAAATCTTTATAAAAAAATTGCCTACCAAGCAACTTATGATGATCTCACTGGACTACTCAATCGCCGCGAATTTAATGAAAAGCTGAAATATTCCGTGCAAAAAGCGCAGGAATATCATGTAGAATCGGTTCTTTGTTATCTAGATCTCGATCGCTTTAAAATTGTTAACGATACCGCAGGTCATTTAGTTGGCGATCGCCTTTTGTCAGAATTAGCGCAGCTTTTGCAAAGCATGATTCGCAAGGAAGATACTCTAGGTAGACTGGGGGGTGATGAATTTGGTCTGTTGTTAGAAGGATGTTCCCTTAGTGAAGCGGAACAAGTATGCGAACAGTTGATCTTAGCGATCAATAACTACCGTCTGAAGTGGAAAACCGTTGAATTTGATGTGGGAGTAAGTATTGGGATGGTTGGCATTGGGGATAATTCTCTTGATGCTGCCGAATTGCTAAGTCGTGCAGATCTAGCTTGCTATCAGGCAAAAAATTTGGGTCGGGGTCGAGTTTACATCGTCGAAAATAACGATCAAGAGCTGGGGCTACAGCAAACCCAAATGGGACATATTGCTAACGTATCTCAAGCAATTAAAGAAAACCGCTTTTACTTGGTAAAGCAGCTCATTAAACCGATGATTGATGATGGTGAACAACGTCAGCACTATGAGCTGTTGCTGCGCCTTAAAGACCGTAATGGCAACTTAATTGCCCCTGAAGAATTTATCCCCGTAGCCGAGCGCTATGGCGTAATTACCATAGTTGATCGCTGGGTTTTAGAAGCTACTTTGAACTGTTACGAGCAATATTTTGCTGCTGGACAAGATTTAGTTTCCATCAATCTCTCTGGTGCCAGTATCAATGATGAAAGATTTACCAACTTTGCGATCGACCTGATCAAAAAATCACAAGTTCCTGGAAATTGCCTCTGCTTTGAAATTACCGAGACAGCAGCAATTACTCAACTTAGCTATGCTCAAAAATTTATGGCGGCGATGAAAGATCTGGGGGTGAAATTTGCCCTGGATGATTTTGGTAGTGGACTATCTTCGTTTTCTTATCTGAAGAATTTACCCATAGATTACCTCAAGATTGATGGTAGCTTGGTTAAAGCCATCCCCGATGAGGAATATGATCGCGCCATTGTCAACTCGATCAATGAAGTGGCTCATTTAATGGGCATTAAAACCATCGCCGAATTTGTGGAAAACGAGCAAATCCTGGAACAGATCGGTAAAATCAGCATCGACTATGCTCAAGGGTATATTACTGGTAAGCCAATTGCGATCGCATCTTAAACAAGC
>CBDUCX010000336.1:0-5790 GCA_965365755.1 uncultured Pleurocapsa sp. | reverse complement strand
TTAAATGTGCAAGGTGGGAAATAGTATTTAAAATAGCAATAATTATTAACGCCAGAAATAGGGAATGACGGAACAAACGCTAGATTGGATAAGGTTGCACAAAGCGTTATCTATAGAAGCAGAAAGAGGCTATACCGATTTAGTCGGCAATCAGTTTCGCTTTAGTGAGTTTCTCTGTCTTAGTTTGGGTAAACCGCCCCGAAATATTCCCTCTGGGGATAAGATCCAGTGGCACGATATTGCCAAAAAGTTTGCTGATTATCAAAAACTAAGTTCTGCTCAAAGAAAGCAGCTAGTGATCAGCACACGTAATTTTCTCCATAAGCAAAAAGCGATCGCCGAAACCCCAAACACCCCACCCAAGCCGAAAACTCCTCGCACCGCAGCCTTGAGTAGCCCTAAAGCCAAGACTTATTTTAAGCAACAGATCACTCTCGATCAGCCGTTAAGTCAGGTAATTGATATTGGGCGTAGAAGTAATTATCTAGAACGTTTGGGATTATATACCGTTCGGGATCTCTTGTTTTACTACCCCCGCGATCATCTAGACTATGCCCGCCAGGTACAAATTATCCATCTTGAGCCAGGAGAGACAGTTACAGTCATTGGGACGGTTAGAAGTTGCAAGTGTTTTAGTAGTCCGAAGAATAAGAATTTAACTATTTTTGAGCTAATTTTGAGCGATGCCTCAGGTAGATTAAAGCTCAATCGATTTTTAACGGGTGCAAGATTTAGTAACAGGGGTTCCCAAGAAAGATATAAACGTCAGTATCCCGTGGGTTCAATTGTTGCCGCGTCGGGATTAGTTAAGCAAAACAAGTATGGCATCACCTTAGACAAACCTGAGATCGAAGTTTTAGATAGTGCAGGGGCGAGTATTGAATCGATTAAAATTGGTCGCTTGTTACCCGTATATCCCTTAACCGAAGGAGTCCCAGCCGATACCGTGAGGAATTCCGTAGTGGCTGCTTTACCTGCTGCTGCCCAACTACCCGATCCTTTGCCCAGTGAACTGCGTGACCAGTATGGTCTAGTAAAATTAAAAAATGCGATCGCCTATATCCATTACCCTGAAAACAGAGAAGAACTCACACACGCCCGACGTAGATTGGTTTTTGACGAATTTTTCTATCTCCAGCTAGGCTTTTTACAGCGTCGCCAACAATTAAAGCAAAATCAACCCAGTGCCAGTTTTGTACCCCAGGGAAAATTAATTGAACAATTTAATCAGATATTACCCTTTACCTTAACGAATGCCCAACAGAGGGTAGTTAGAGAAATCTTTCAGGATTTAGGGACTTCCGAGACAGCAATGAACCGTTTAGTACAGGGGGATGTGGGTTCAGGAAAAACTATTGTGGCAGTGTATGCCATCCTCGCCGCCATTCAGTCTGGTTATCAAGCTGCATTAATGGCGCCCACCGAAGTATTAGCCGAACAACATTATCGTAAGCTAGTACCTTGGTTTAACCTGTTGCATCTGCCAGTAGAATTGCTCACAGGTTCCACTAAAACCGCCAAACGTCGAGAAATTCATTCTCAACTAGCTAACGGCGAATTACCTTTGCTGGTGGGGACTCATGCCCTGATTCAAGACCCCGTTAAATTTCATAAGCTAGGCTTGGCGGTAATTGATGAACAACATCGTTTTGGAGTGCAGCAACGGGCGCGCTTATTAGGCAAAGGAAAATCACCCCACGTCTTAACCATGACTGCTACACCGATTCCCCGTACCCTAGCTTTAACTCTCCATGGTGATTTAGATGTCAGTCAAATAGATGAATTACCCCCTGGAAGACAAGCAATTAGCACCATGATGAAAAAAGGAAAGGAGCGCAAAAAAGTCTATGATCTAATCCGTCGAGAAATTGCTCAGGGTAGACAGGCTTATATTATTTTTCCCCTAGTAGAAGAATCAGAAAAACTCGACCTTAAAGCTGCTACCGAAGAACATCAACGCTTATCTGAAGTAATCTTTCCTGAGTTTAAGATCGCTCTATTGCATGGTCGCATGAGTTCGGCAGATAAAGATGCCGCCTTAAATTCCTTCCGCGATAATGAATGTCAGATTATTGTCTCCACTACGGTAATTGAAGTTGGGGTAGATGTGCCCAATGCCACGGTAATGGTAATCGAACATGCCGAACGTTTCGGTTTATCTCAACTACATCAACTTCGGGGACGAGTGGGTAGAGGCAGCAGTAAATCCTATTGTTTCCTGATGAGTAGTAGTAAGAATATTGAAGCTAGACAGCGTTTAGCAGTACTAGAAGAATCCCAAGATGGTTTCTTTATTTCTGAAGCAGATATGCGTTTTCGTGGGCCAGGTGCAGTGCTAGGAACTCGTCAGTCAGGATTGCCAGATTTTGCCTTAGCTAGCCTGGTGGAAGATCAAGAGGTGCTTAATTTAGCCAGAGAAGCAGCCGAGAAAATTATTACTGCGGATCAGATGCTAAAGAATTCTCCCTCCTTGAAACAGGAGTTAGAGATCCGCTATCGTCGCCTGATGGGTGGAGATATTTTGAATTAAACCACGTCTAAAATGGTAACGAGTCCTAAAGGATACCGTGACGCGGTTGCGGAGCAAGTCCGAAGGACTCAGCTTATCCGAAGGTGTACCCTTTAGGGAATCCTTTAAGGCTTCGCATAAGAGAAAAGGTTTAAGGAGAAGGGTTTTCAGGAATCTATCTTTAGTGAATAAACTAGAAAGCTTAAGAATACCTCAAAGGCTAAATAAATCATTAACCATAACCATGTTCAGCCAGAAAAGATAAACTAATTTCTTCTGGTCGATTATGACTTGGTAGACGATGAGCAATCAACTGATCGACATACTTACCTAAAATATCGCTTTCGAGGTTAACTAAATTTCCTGGTTGCAGATAGCTTAAATTGGTTTCTGCGTAGGTATGGGGAATTACCGCTGCACTAAACCAACTGCCATCGGGGGCGCACTCAGCGATCGTCAGACTGATCCCGTTGACGGCGATACTGCCTTTGGAGACTAAATAGCGACCTATTCTTGCCTGCCATTGCTCATCCATTCCTCTAGGCATGCCAAAGCGAATTGACCAGGAAGTAGCAGTAGCCACTGCCTCAACGAGACAGCCGATACCATCGATATGTCCTGTGACAAAGTGCCCACCGATTTTACTCCCCATCCGTAGAGAAGCTTCTAAGTTGACATACTTAGCAGCGCGATCGCGATCGCCTAAAGTAGTCCTGGCTAAAGTTTCAGGGGAAGCCGTGGCGATAAAACCTCGTTCCAGGATGGTTTCTACCGTCAAGCAAACTCCATCAACCGCTACACTATCACCAATTGCTAAATCCGAGGTGATTGCGCCGTAATTATGGCTATTGATCGAAATTTCAAAGGCATCTTGACCATAGCTCTCGATTAATCCTAAAGACTGTACTAGACCTGTAAACATGATGGTAATTATCTAACAAAAATGATTTAACTATTATTTTTTTAGGGAATACTACAGGCATCAGTAAAAAACTGAGGCATACTGTGATTAAACACTAACATTTAGAACATCCTTGTTCTATTGCTTCAACCATGCTGAAGGTTGAAAGATAGCAAAAACATAATTTACATTTAAGAGTAGGTAGGTTTAGATTTTTTATCTATCGCTCTTAGTACTACTGTCAATCTTAAATACTTCAGAGGCTAAATCAATGATTGAAATGAAAGTTGCAGGCATCGTTTTAAATGCTGCTAGCCGCAGTCCGATGATCTTACTCAAAGACAGTTCAGAGCGTAGAGCGCTACCAATTTTTATTGGGCAAGATCAGGCTGACGCAATTATTAAAGCTTTGGAAGGACAGCGCCCATCCCGCCCTCTGACTCATGATTTGATTGCGAACATCTTTAATGAATGTAACATTAAGCTGGAACGAATTATTATTCATTCCTTAACTGATGATATTTTTTACGCAGTCCTTTGTCTCGATCTCAACGGTGTGAAAAAAGAAATTGATTGTCGTCCTAGTGATGCTGTGGCTGTGGCAATACGTACCAACAGTCCAATTTGGGTACTGGAAGAGGTAATTGCTGATGCCTCAATCCCTGTAGATCGTGATGCTGATAATGCCGAAAGAGAAGCATTTCGAGAATTTATTTCTGATCTAAGTCCAGATCAGCTGATCAAAAAGGGTGGATATCCCGAACAACATTAATATCACTGCTCTGGGATAGTATCGCAGTATATTAGCTGGTTAGGACAAGTTTAGTTAATAGCTCGTAAGTAGCAAGTAACAAGTAACAAGTCAATACTTCTATGCACCAAAGACGGTTTGGTAAAACTAATCTTGATTTATCGGTGTTTTCTTTGGGGACAATGCGTTGTTTGGCTAGTCCCCAAATTTACCGTCAAACTATCCAACAGGCGATCGCTCTAGGGATCAATCATCTGGAAACTGCTAGAGGTTATGGTCAGAGCGAGGCTTATTTGGGACAGGCATTACGAGATTTAAGACTCCCTCGGCAGCAAGTTTACCTGACAACTAAGCTATCTCCTACCCCTAATCAACAGCAAATGAGGGACTGGATTGATCAGTCTTTAGTCAAGCTACAAACAGACTATATTGACTGTGTGGCAATTCATGGGATTAATACCTGGGAACATTTAGAGTGGGTAACTAGCCCCGATGGTTGTCTTTCTGCAATTCAGACGGCAATTGAACAGGGAAAGATTAGGCATTTAGGTTTTTCTACCCATGGCAGTCTAGAGTTAATTTTGGCAGCAATTAAAACGGATTTATTTGAATTTATTAACCTACACTATTATTATTTTTTTCAGCGTAATCATCGGGCGATCGCTTTAGCCGCAGTAAAAGATCTGGGTATATTTATTATTTCTCCTGCGGATAAAGGAGGTAGACTATACAACCCACCCCCGAAATTAGCAGAATTATGCGCTCCTTTTAGTCCCTTGGAATTAAACTATCGTTTTCTCTTAAGCAATCAAGCCATTACCACCCTTAGTATTGGTGCAGCTAACCCAGAGGAGTTAATTAATCCACTTCAAGTAGCCGATAAAGTCGATCCTTTGACTATCGAGGAACAAGAGATATTTAGCCAACTACAACAACAGCTAGAAAACAGTTTAGCTACTGATCTTTGTCGTCAATGTTATCAATGTCTTCCTTGTCCTGAACAAATTAAGATCCCCGAAATTCTCCGATTGCGTAACTTAACTGTTGCTTATCAAATGCAAGACTACGGACAATATCGTTATGGAATGCTAGAAAATGCAGGACATTGGTTTCCTGGCAAAAAAGGTAATAAGTGTACTGACTGTGGTGATTGTTTGCCACGCTGTCCTGAGAAATTGAATATTCCTGCTTTGCTTCGCGATACTCATCAACGTCTTAAGGGTAAACAGCGTCGCCGTCTGTGGGATGATTGACGGTCAATATTTTCGAGGAGGCTGGAAAAATATCTCTATCAATTATAAATGAGTTTTTGGGGAATTGGCGATCGCCAAAGATAGATCATAAAAAATACTCTACCCACATTAATTAGGTAGAGTAGAAAGCAGTGAGTTTACAAAGTATATAAACTTACTAATTACTAAGCCAAATTACAAGTTAAGCTTCACTTTCAATGTAAAGGAATAAAAGACCCATGACTACTGCTGGCATTAACCAACAAACTAATGGAATTAGAATCCAGGGTAAAAAAGAAGCTGCATAAGTACCTGTCATAATTTGATTCTCCTATTAATAGTATTGAGTTTTACCAAAAAAAATATGGTACTTCTTTCTATGGGATCAATAAAATGT
>CBDUCX010000335.1:0-5897 GCA_965365755.1 uncultured Pleurocapsa sp. | reverse complement strand
TAATGACATCTAATTCTGTTGACCAGCATCGCTCTAACCAATCGATTGATTCTGAGCGAGTGCTAACAAACTGCTGAATAATACTGCGGACTAAGATGGCATTAAGGCAACTATCAATTTCAATCCAAAGTGCGCCATCTGGAGGACACCAAGAGGGAATATTTAATTCTTGTAGCCGTCGATGAACACTCCAGCGTTCGCTACGTTGTATTTTAGTAATCTGACTGACAAAGTTATCAGGAAGAGTCGATTTATACATAATCTTGAAGTTAGTAAGTGGATTAATTCTGTATCTTTTGTTCCAAACTTTCGATGCGATCAAGTAAGGAGCGAATAATTGTGGCTTGTGGGTCGGGCAATTTGCCATGTTCGAGGGGACAACCATGACCAGTGCGAGAAACAATACGACCTGGAATGCCTACCACTGTTGAATTGTCTGGTACATCAATCAAGACAATTGACCCTGCACCAACGCGAACATCATTACCAATATTAATATTTCCTAAAACTTTTGCCCCTGCACCGACTACTACATTTTCTCCTAGAGTCGGGTGACGTTTGCCTATTTGTTTCCCCGTTCCTCCCAAGGTAACGTTTTGGTAGATTAAACAATAGTCTCCCACGATCGCAGTTTCGCCAATAACGACTCCCATACCATGGTCGATAAATACTCCTTTACCAATGGTTGCACCAGGATGAATTTCAATTCCTGTCAGAAATCTACCTAGATGGGATAGAACACGGGGAATTAAAGGAAGATGCTTGTGCCAGAGCCAGCTAGCTAATCGATGCAATAGCAAAGCATGAAGACCAGGATAGCAAATTAATACTTCTAGCCAATTATTGGCCGCTGGGTCACGAGCAAAAATAATCTTAAAATCTGCCCAGATTGTTGTCAGCCAATTAATGTTTACTGATAATCCATCTCGCTGACTGTAACTTTTCTCTCGTTCTCGATTAATAGTTAGTGGCTGTTGCATAGTTATCGTCCTTCTGTTCTTCGTTTAGTAACCAATGACCAGTAATGTTATGCCCTTGTGGTACTAATAACTATTGATCAACGACCAATGACTAAACTTTATATAATTCTTATAGCAGTGACTTAATTTTTGTTTTCAACCAGATAGCAAAGTTAGATTGATTATACTTATCGCTTTGTACTCATCTTTCTAAGACTTATGTTAGATAATGTGTTGAGAAATTAATTACTTTTTTTGGGGGTATGGCTGCTGGTATTTTCAGCAAGGCTCTGAGTATTGTTTGAGCGTATTATTAGTATTTAGTACTCAAATATTGATTGGCTATAAACCATTCTGTGTAATCGATTCACAAAAATATTTAGTATAATCTGGGGCGTCGTTCAAAAACAGGGTATTTTGGGTAACAAACGCAGGTAAAATCAAGCCAAGTTTTGACTTGGCTTAAAGAACGAGTGGCTTATTAGGACTTACGGTAGTCTCTACAAAATAGTGGAGGTGGAGAATTCATGGGTTGTGCATCAGCTAAAGTAGGAGATTGTTACTCAAAAAATAGAACTAAGACAATGGGATAATTAAACTAAATAAATTTAAAAATTATTCATTCTTTAAATGCAATATTTCCCCTTGCTCTCCTAATTCTGGATAAGCTTTTCCTTGACGGCGGTACATTGCAGCGATATCGGGATAACCCCATTCAAAAACCGTCTGTCTGTAGGTTTCTGGATCTAAACGAACCTGATCATATAAACCAGCTTGTAACCTTTGGCGTTGAGCTTCAAACAGTACTACGGCATTAGCTACAGATACATTGAGAGACTGCACCATCCCCTGCATAGGAATAATAATATGTCCATCTACCAAATCTGCTGCTTCGTTGGTAACACCCCATTTTTCTGTGCCTAAGAGAATTGCTGTCGGCTGAGTATAGTCTAGCTGGCGATAGTCAACTGCTTGATCGCTTAAATGAGCAGCATAAACCTGATAGTTATTCTGCTGTAAATATTTAATCGCAGTTTTAATATCGGGATGGGAATGTAGTTTCACCCATTTTTCACTTCCCTGAGCAACCTGAGAATAAGTTGGCGTATCGCTATGACGATTAACAGCATGTACGGCAAAAACTCCTACCGCATCACAAGTACGAATGATTGCTGATAAGTTATGAGGTTTATGAACATCCTCCATCAACACTGTCAGATCTGGTTGTCTTTGATCAAGAACTCGTTTTAGTCTTTCATATCTTTGAGGAATCATTAGGGAGTTGAATAATAAAAAATTGCTAAGTAAATAGCGTACTATCATTTGGAGATATTTCCGAACAGTGAGACAAATTTGGCTCTGATTCTCCAAGGTAGTCGGGGAGATTACCTAATAATAAATATAGTATTTCTACAACGGAATCTATTCTCAAAACTAGTTTTAATTCACATTAGAAGTATTAGAATAAGATACAAGATATCGAAAAACCTAATTATGAAAGATATATCCGATGAGTCTATTAACGACAATACTGAAATAGATAATTCCGAAGATAACACGACACCTTTACGCTGTTTTATCTCCTCCCTGATCTCTGGGATAATTGCCTTCGGCGCATATTCTCTACTGCATTCCATAGTGCAAACCTATGGAGCAAAAGCTATTACTTCCTCAAACCCTATTGTAATCAATCTAACTACGGCAGTTAGGACACTGGTAATGGGAATTGTGGCATTAGCTACAGGAGTCTTTAGTTTAGTGGCAGTGGGTTTGTTCTTGTTAGGAATTCAACTAGCAGTACAAAATCTCAGAAAAGCTTGAAGTCTTAGGAGGTAATGCTTATTGAACTATAGCAGCTAAAGCGATCGCTGCGATCGCACCAATGAGAGTATTGATAAAATTGACGATATCGTTGGTTAACCAGGTGAGGCGAGATTCGAGGGTTGCACCAATCAAACTTTCAATCGTTGTGGCAATAAAAGCGGCAATTACACACCAGATAATTCCGAGAGGGTTAATCATGCCAATCCCCCAGGCAATCAGGGCTAGGACGACTGAAGCTACCGCCCCGGCAACCGTTCCTTCTAGACTTACCGCTCCTTCTGTCCCTCTGGGGACGGGTTTTAAAGTAGTAATTAGATAGGTGGTTTTACCATAAGCTTTACCAACTTCACTTGCAGTAGTATCGGAAAGCTTAGTACAAAAGCTGGCTACATAACCGAGAATAAATAACTCCTTGATTGGGGCTGGCGAGAATAAAGTTGCGATCGCACAGAGGGTTGCTGCCAGTGCCGAACCCCAGACATTCCCCGCCCCCCTCATCCCAGAACGTTCTTCAGCTATACCTTCTGCTTCTTTCTGCTCAATGCCGATAAAGGTGATGGCTGAACCACACAAGAAAAATAGCATCACTATCAGATAGCCACGCCAACCTAAAGTACCCCAGATTAATACTCCCAGAATCAAGGCGTTGAGATAGCCAAAAGGAGTTAAGAGTTTTTTCGGTAGTAGCCAGGCAATTCCCCATAAAATAGTATTGACAATTAAAGCGATCGTCCAAGGATTAGACCAACTAAGAGTATCCAGCATTGCTTAAACTGAGTAACAGATTTGGTAAAAGATGTTTTCTAAGCTTATCAACCGACGATGCCTAATAATTAAAGATTGTTAACCTAGCTCAAAATAATTATGTCTCTTGCTAAAGCTGAAGCTAAACAACTATTAGAACGGATGATCTTTGATGATCAAGCCCCCAAAGAATGGGTGGAAGATGTTTGGGGAATTACCCCCATGCTAGGAGATAGTGCAGCTAAACTATATGAAGCATTTGAAGCTTTAATTGAATGTTGTCCTGAAGATAAGCTGGATGGTTTGTTGCAGACTTATTTGCAAGAGCAAATGGATAATTGAAAAATCCTGCACAAAAATAGCTGGTGAACAATCAACCATTAATTTGACCAGAGATTAATTAAATGGACATACCAAGTTTTAAGCCCAATGCAGCATGAATCACCATGATCAATAGTGCTGTACTACCGACATAAGCATGAACTGTTCTGGCGGTTTCTTTGTTGCCAATAAATCCTGTGGCAGCAATTACAGCATTCACGGTTAATAAGGCAATAACTACTGTCCCTGTCAGAAAATGAGGACTTTCCAGAATTGGTTCTCCCTGCATTACTAAAGACAATACTCCCCCTGTGTAACCAGCAACTAAAAAGAAATACATTAAGGGGGCAATTTTACGATGTTGGGCTTTATTTTCAACTGCTACTTCTGCGTTAGTTGTGGCTAATGTCCTACCCTTCCATCCAGCCAAAGCCACTGCACTACCCATGACGAATACTACAATACCCATCATCAAAGGATGTCCCCAGTGAACTATAGGCTCTGGTGTTCCCAAACTACTAAAAAAATCTGCGATCGGTTCGAGTGATGATCTTAAGCTACTCATTCTCTATACTTTGATATTTTTTCTTAACTAAACTTAATAAGTCTATCAATAACTATACACAAAAGCAGTTCTTAGAAGTCAGGAGTAGGGGAGAAAGGTCGTTGACCCCTACAAGAGTTAGTAGTTAGTAGTGTCTTTAATCCCTGAGCAAACTATCTGGTATTAGCTTACGGGAATGCTGTATTTTAAGGGGAATTTTGATTGTTGAAGACTGTTGCAAAACTTCCTCTGCCTCCAAAAGATCCAAACTTTCCAACAAAGCATTTCTGATTGCTGGTGCTTGGGGTTCAGATAACATCAGGCGATAA
Source organism: uncultured Pleurocapsa sp. (assembly GCA_965365755.1). Taxonomy (GTDB): domain Bacteria; phylum Cyanobacteriota; class Cyanobacteriia; order Cyanobacteriales; family Xenococcaceae; genus Waterburya. The sequence goes on along the minus strand of CBDUCX010000335.1, from coordinate 1,176 downwards.
TACTCAATGGATTGTCTATAATGCTCTGAGGAGAGGCGATTAGTAACTAAGAGACGGGTTAACTGTCTAATAGCAACTAGGCGTTTCAGGCGATCGCCATGACTTAAATCTGCTAATAATTGATCTAATTTAGCTTCGATGGTGATGGCTTGTTGACCTCGTAACGACCACCATAAGAGGGCTAGAGTAGTTAGACTAACAACACCTTGAAGTATGCTGCCAGTAGCCAACCACTGATTTTCGGCATCAGTCCAAACTGAGGCAGCTAGATAAGTGCAAAATGCTCCAGATGCTCCAGTAGTAACGGCTAACACTAGTTGACGATTGGAACCGACAAAAAAATTCTGCCATTTCTGATAGTAGCGTTGCCAATGAGAATTTTGCAGTAGATAGCAACAGGACATCAAAATTATGCCAACTGTGGTAGCAAGGAATAATTTCCAGTTTAGCCACCACAATAGAGCAAAAACCACTAAGCAAAATGCTCGTCCATTAATTTGACGCAACTGCTTGTCTTTAACTAACAAGGTGCAGATATAAAATATTTGTTGCCAGCTAGATCTTGCTTTAGACACTAAAGATTTACCAATCCTATTCCGATACAATATACTATCAATTTTTTGTCATTGGTGGTTTTTTGGAATTCGGAGTTCGGAGTTCGGAGTTCGGAGTTCGTACGGAAATTCTATGAGAGGTCGGGATAAGAGTTTAGAGTTTTTGAGCAAAGGTTCCCACGGTGGCTAATTGACACTCCCCGCCACAAAGGACTTGTCCGCATGTAGGCGAGGGGATTCTTGATTCACCCCTGGATAGCTAGAGACAACAATTCTGTTATTTCCCCGCCAGTGCCAGATCCACAAGCAGTCACGGTCTGCCCGACCGCCAGAATATTTAATGCTGCGTTTTTATCCCTCAAATTGAGGTGGTTACAGCTAGGACAAGTCCACTCTCTAATATCTAGAGGTAGCTTGTCTAAGATATGACCGCAGGGATGACAACGTTTAGATGATGGAAACCACCTATCAATAGCCACTAGTGTACGGTCATGCCATTTGCACTTGTATTGAAATTGGCGTAATGCCTCTCCCCATCCACAATCGGCAATGGCTTTGGCTAACTTATGGTTAGCCATCATGTTTTTTACCGCTAACGTCTCAGTATAGATAGCTTGGTTTT
>CBDUCX010000334.1:0-5905 GCA_965365755.1 uncultured Pleurocapsa sp. | reverse complement strand
GTCGCCCATCGCCGAGAAATTTATCAGATTTTTCCTTAATTTCAGCGATCGCCTGTACAGAGAAAAAACTACCTGATATCCAAAGCGATCGCCCTTATTGATTGATCCAGTTTAATAACTGGAAAACTTATGGTTCGGTGACAGGGGAAACCCTAGAATCTCGTTGATTGATAAAAGTCACTAATATCAGTTCATTATTACTAACATGAACCAGAATTAGACTCGATCGCTTTTCTTAATCCGCTTCTTGCTACATCTGAGCGATCGCCATAGTAACTTCCACCGTTTGCTCCAGGGACAATTGTTTAATCATTGGCAAAACAACAGGTTATACTGCTAGATGGCTTTACCGATTGCTCATGAGGAATTGTCTTAACGATGAACAGTGAATTAAATAGGCAAATAGCAGTTCAGATTCAGGGGAGGGAAATAGTTGAAACTCTGACTGAGGCAATGAGCGAAACTGCTGAAATAGAAGTTACGACCTACATTGACAGTTTAGATTTAGATCAAATTGAGCAGTCAGCATCCACTAGCTGTTTCCATACTCAAATCAACCTGCTTAACGGGACAGTAAATCATGAAATAGATCTTAAATTGATTGACAATCCTGCCTATAGGGAATTACAACGATGGCATATTGAGCAAGTACACCAGAGACAAGACTCTTTAGTGGAAAATCTCGCCAGCTTAGAGAAAATGCGTCGTATTTTTCTATAACCAGAAAAACTTATGGTCATATTACTAGGCAGGTGTAACTTATAGCTCAATTGGTTATTCCCTAACTTTAAGCTTAAAACCAATGACATCTAGCGAAGATTTTAAACAGGCAATAAGAGAAGGCAATATTAGCGAAGCTTTTCTCGTCGCCATGAGCAATGCGCCAGAATTAAATATCACCACCAAAATAATTACCGCAGATGGTCAAAGAGTAGACGCTGATCAATCCCAGCTAGATAATTATCTCAGTACTCATATCAATCTCATTGAAGGAAAGGTTGAGAATGAGATTGGCGAAAAACTAACAGGCGATCGCTATTCAGAAATTAAGCAGTTTCATCTTCAACAGGTAACTCAAGGGCATCAGACGATCCAACATAACCTGATCAGCCTGCAAAAAATGTTTCAGCTTATGTCTTCTTTTCATGAACAACAAGCTTCGGATCACTCAAGTTGGGTAGATATTGCTGCTGATGTCACCAGAGAGTCTTTGCCAGCTAATCCTGAAGCTAATCAGCTTTATGGCAATAAAATTCCCAATGCTTTGGAAGCAGGGACATCCACAAGCCAAACTGAAACCAGCCAAACTGAAACTGATAATGCTGTGTCAGAGAATTATGAACCCCAGCTACCTTCTTTTGAAGAAGAGGATGAAAGCGTGGTCAATGATTTATTATCCATAGCTGATGATGATGACAGTGATGATTTAGAAGGGTCAGAAACTCAAGAAAATCAAGCAGACTGGAGTGAATGGCTAGATGATGAGCCAGAAGTCAAAACTGAAATTTTTGACCTTAAATCCCTAAATATTCGAGATGCTGAGGACAAATGGCAGAATTGGGAATCTCAAAATAATACTGCTACTACTCAACTTCCCGAAGAGGAATCATAGGGTTATCGTAGCGTGTTAATCGATTAGGATTAGTTTAGTTAACTGCTCGTGAGTAAAGAGTAACAAGTAATGAGTAATGAGTGTCTTAATACGAGTTTGTATTGCTATCTTTGCTATTTTTCTTCGACTTCGACAATATTTTGACCTTTTTGAGTATAGCTACAGTCTATGAATCATAATCTGCTGGAAAATATTACTGCGGTAGAAATCAGCACCGTCATTGTGGATGAAATTGTGGACGAGATATTTATTCCCTGGGAAGCTTACCAAGCTATCTACTATCTTTCTCGCTTCTATTTAGAACAATCAGCAATTGATTTATCTTTACACAATCGCTATTTGCAGCTACGCCGTCAATTAGAACTAGCTTACTGTCTGTTGTTAGTCGATCCTAGCTCGCAACTATACAATCGTACTCTGGTTGCAGAGATCACCAGGGACTTACCGATCTTAAGCCAACAAAATGTTGATTGGGAAACCATCCCCACCAGGTTACCAGAGCCAATTCCTATCAGTCGTCGTCGGAATATGTCAGCCATAAACAAGCTGTTGCGAGATCCTCAGTTTATTAATGTTTTACAACAACTAAACAAACTCAAATCGGCTCTTGATCGGCGCGATCGCATTTTGCGCGGTTCATCTCGTCAGAATAATATCACTGATACTACCTACGCTCAAACTTCGTTACAGCTTAATGGCAAAATCATCAACCGCTATTCTCAGGCAATTTTAGGCAGAAGCGATCGCAACCTACTATTGCAACTTCACGAACAGTCAACCAGCACAGGAGAGCAACAGTGGCGCGGTTTAGTCAGTTTTGTACTTTCATTAATTGCCAAATAATAGCTTTCTTATAGAAATCAGGGATTTTAAGTAAGTAGGGCGAAATAAAGTCAAATAAGTTAAGAAGTATGAATCTGATTAAAGCTATTACAACTAACTACTAACTACTAACTACTAACTACTAACTACTAACAGTCTTAACAAGTTAATTTTATTTATACCGACCTACTTAATTGACCATGGAGTCTGAAATCAGTAATCAAATTACGGCAAGGATTAATAGTGCTAATAGTGCCATAAATTCTTGTATTCAGATTGAAGAAGCTAGAATTAGTCGTAGAGCTACCAGACCTCATCAAGTTTATTTTTGCCTTGATTCTGACCTGATCAGACAAATTGAATGGGTTCAAGAAAACAACCATAAATTAATTTTATCTTCCAGAAACTTGGCTAACTTGCGTTATTATGCCCTGGTTAATTCTCCTCTGGAGCAAATCGGCTTAGTTCATCCCTGGCGTTGGGCTAAATTATCATCTTTACGGCGATCGCCATTAATTTTTACTACTGATTATTTATTTCCCAATAGTCAGCAATCACTCACTTTATTTCGGAGTGTTATAGATTTAGAAGGTAGAATATCTCAACAGATTCATCAAGATCTATGGCAAAATCAACAATTATTACCTAGAATTTCTCAGGCGCACTATTGGCTAATTTTAGAAATATTAGCTCAACTACCCCTAGGGTATAAAAATAGATACTTGTGGCTAATTATCAGTTGCTGCTCATTAATAGCAAGCATGATCTGTTTGGCAATTTATTACTTTTTGGGTTTAAGTTATTTACTCAATGTAGCAATATATATTAACATTATTTTGATTTTAAATATAAGCTTAAAAAAATTAATCACTAGACAATTAAAATCTTTAATTATTTATCATTTAATAGATGGTTTTTGGAAAAAAAGCGTCAAACTCCGTCGTGTCGGCTTACAAATTCTAAATTTTATAATCTTTATATAGCACTACGTATTTTGGTTAGGACACTCATTACTCATTACTTATTACTTATTACTTCTTTTTTTCACTCCCACACATTTTTGCGTTCACCCCCCCCCTACTTAGTACTAACCGAAGCAAAAATATATCGGTTATCCACATTGATGTTTTAGCGCAAATTTGTCAAGATAAAACCAATTAATCAAGGAAATTGATACTTAAAAGATGAACTTTTCCCTTTCCTCCCTGTATGACTGGTATCGCAATGCAATTCGTCATCCCCAATATCGCTGGTGGGTCATACTGGGGACAATAATTTATCTTATTAGTCCAATTGATATTGCACCAGACTTCATTCCAATTCTCGGTCAATTAGACGACGTGGTTATCGCTGGCTTACTCTTTACAGAAATATCACAAATGATGATGACTAAACTGCAATCTCGTCAAGAAAACAAAAATGTTGCTACGGAAAATGCTAATAGTGAAACCGTTGATGTTGATGCTGAAACAGTAGTTAATGGTTAGTCGTTAGTCGTTAGTCGTTAGTCGTTACTGGCTACTAGCTTAAAGCCTAAAGATTAAATTTACCGCAACTTACTTTATTAACGTAATTTAAAGTAAGTTTGCAGTTTGAGATTTATGGCATCGTGATGAAAAACATCAAATATTCTGCTCTGTTTCTAGTAGCTGGTTTGCTAGTAACTTTTGTGGTTGGCAGTCGCAATTTTGGACTGTTCTCTAGAGCAGGGACTCCCGATGGTAAATTGTTAGAAGAAGGTCTTTCTCTCTCTCCCATCTCACCAGATGAACCAGTGGATTATACCCTCAATCAGAGATTCTCCAGGAAAAATGCCTTAGAGAGAACAACTCAGATAAGTAATGCTTTGTCCAGTTTTCAACAATTGACCCTGAAAGCTCAACCTGTTTTGGGAGATGCGGCAATTAAAGAAATAGACAATACTAGTCAGGAAATACAAAGTATTGCTTTTCCTAACTGGGTTGGTGCTGTGGAAGGAACAATTAGAAAACAAGATTATCAGATTAAAAAACTCGAATTTGAGTTGGCTCAGAAACAATATGAAGATGGCGAGATTGATCGCGCAACTTTAGATGCCAAGTCTGAGCAGTATCAGCTTGCGATACAAGAGTTTCAGACTTTTTGGGAATCTTTAACCGTCATAGACTGAATTATCTATATCTAGATTTAGATTTAGATTTCTAAAAAGCAAACAAAAGTTAATCAACACAAATCAGGAACTACGATACCCTAGATCGAGTGATTATTAGATTTTTTTAAGATACTTCCTATGACATCTACTGTGGAAACTGATAAAGATACTGTTCGCATCGGCACTCGCAAAAGTCAACTAGCTTTAGTGCAAACCTATTGGGTAAAAGCAGAATTAGAAAAACATTTTCCCAATATTGACTTTGAAGTCGAAAAAATGAGTACTCAAGGGGATAAAATTCTAGATGTTCCTTTGGCGAAAATTGGTGATAAAGGCTTATTCACCAAAGAATTAGAGGTGGGAATGCTGAATAACACAACGGATTTTGCCGTGCATTCTCTTAAAGATTTACCCACTAACTTGCCCGAAGGTTTAATGTTAGGTTGCGTTACCAAAAGAGTCGATCCTGCTGATGCTTTGGTAATGAACGAAAAACATCAAGATAAGAAGTTAGAAACTCTGCCCCCAGGCTCGATCATTGGCACCTCTTCCCTGAGACGCTTGGCACAGCTACGCCATCACTATCCCCATTTAGAATTCAAAGACATTCGTGGGAACGTTAATACTCGTTTAGCTAAACTTGACTCAGGAGAGTATGATGCAATTATTCTGGCGGTGGCAGGATTACAAAGGTTAGGTATGGGCGATCGCATTCACCAACATATTACTCCTGAAATTTCTCTTCATGCCGTAGGACAAGGGGCATTAGGAATTGAATGCCGTGAAGGAGATGAAGAAATTCTTAAAATACTCAAAGTATTAGAAGATCCCGATAGTCGCGATCGCACCTTGGCGGAAAGATCATTCCTCAGAGAGCTAGAAGGTGGTTGTCAAGTGCCAATTGGCGTTAATACTAAGATTGAAAATGATCATCTTACTCTCGTGGGAATGGTTGCCAGTCTCGACGGAAAACAAATGCTGAAAGATACCGTAAGCGGTAACAGAACCGAATCAGAGCAGTTAGGCAAAGATTTGGCAGCTAAATTAAGAGAACAAGGAGCAGGTGATATACTAGCTGAGATTTTTAAGCAAGTAGAACGTAGATAAACTTAGGGCGAACGCACACACTTATTAACATTTAAGGAAGATTGAAAATCAACTCAAAAAATTGATGTAGGATGCTGCCAACTTGTTATTTTAAGCGTTCTAATTGAGCATGAACTCGTGTATGTATGTACTTGTTTACTTGCTCAAGTAGTTAGTCTATATTTCTAAGTGAGTCAGATTTGACATACTCACCGTCCTACGCTGACGCTAAAGAACGGTGATTCTGGGGTCAA
>CBDUCX010000333.1:0-5918 GCA_965365755.1 uncultured Pleurocapsa sp. | reverse complement strand
GGCAGAAATATCCTGTCAAGACCAAAAATTTGGAGGAATTTTGGAATAGTCAAAGTGGAGATTGGCATTGGCTAACAGAGAAACCGATTCCCATCGCCAGTCTCAGCCGCCATCTGTGGCGAGCTTCTGTACCCTCTATGAGCTTTTATTTCCTGTTGGGCTTGTCGGGGGTAATTGCCACCTTGGGATTATTAGCTAATAGCGTTGCCATTATTATTGGGGCGATGATTATTGCACCTCTGATTGGACCCATTACAGGTATTGCCTATTCAACTACCGTTGCTAACCGACGTTTACTACGTAGATCTTTCTTGACTCTGTTTACAGGAGTTATTTTTACAGTATTTATTTCATTTCTGATTGCTTTGCTGGTGGGCTTAAAACCCGTAACTCCTGAAATTTTAGCTCGCACTAATCCCACCTTAATTGATTTGGTGATTGCCTTAGCCGCAGGGGCAGCAGGGGCATTTGCTAACACCAGACGACGCATTGCCGATGCTTTACCAGGAGTAGCGATCGCTGTAGCTTTAGTGCCACCTTTAAGTGTAGTGGGTATTGGACTAGCACTGAGAAATGGCTCTCTAGCTTTTGGCGCCTCAGTTTTGTTTATCACTAACTTAACAGGAATCATTTTTAGCGGAGTGGTGATTCTGCTGTTGCAATCCTACGGCAGTATTGAACGAGCCAAGCAGGGATTGATTTTTTCCCTGACGATGTTGATAATTTTGGGGTTACCTTTGGGTTGGTCTTTAAAGAGTCTAATTGGCGAAAATAACATCCGTTACCAGATTAACCAGATTGTCCGTGAACAAGTAGCCACTTTTGACAATAGTGATATTCGCTCAATTGAAGTAACTCCCAATCCCGATAAAATCCTAGTCGAAATGGAAGTTGCTGCCACACCCAATTCCATTAATCGCGATCGCCTTACCGAGATCAAAGATCTACTAACCAGAAAACTAGATCAATCAGTAGAGTTACAGGTTAAGATAATTCCCCTGGAAACTATTTCCATTTCTGATGAATAAACTGATAGCATAAGTATCTTTTATTGCTGACTACTTTTTTCTGCTAATCGAAGCTGTTGCGGTTCAATAGTCAAAGGTTCTTGTTTCAACTGAGCCAAATCTTGAATAATCTGTTCTTGTTGCTGTTGAATTTGTTCCAGACGAACCAGAATTTCCTGTAACTGTTCTGGGTTGTTAGTTACTTCATAATTAGTTACCGTGGTATTAGTAGTTGTATTCTTTGTTGACCAACCAAAAAGAAATCTCAGCAGTAGCCAAGGCGATCGCAAAATCCACAGCCACAGACGATCAATAACATTGGCGATCGCCCGATAAATAGTTGCCAGTAGTCTAATAGTCAAGATAGTAGTTAGCAAACAACTAACCAAGCCCATTAAGGGATGATTAAATAGCCAGGCGATTATGGGGTGTTGTAGCAACCAGTTATTCCAACTAGAGCTGATGGAGTTACCGATACTATTAACCAGGTAATTGAGATAGTTGTCGAGAAAAGTTGTTTGATCAGTAACGTGATGCAACAAAGATGAGGTCTTTGTCTTAATGGGGTTTAACTTGTCTGCTAGATGATCTGATAACACAGCGCCCAGGATTATAGTCATTCCAATTAATTTCCGTTAGTTAATCTGTACTAGAAGTAACAAGTAACGAGTAACGAGTAATAAGAAGTATCACCCGTGTGCCATAATATTAAACATTTTTATCTGTTTCCTATTTGGAATGACTATAAAACTCTACTCTAGCGAATAATAATATGGAATAAAATAATTAAGCTCAGGAACTATAGTCTAAAACTCTAACCAAGGTAATATCATCCTGGAGATAAGATTTCTTAACTGTAAAGCGATCGCTCCCTACTTGAGCAACTTCCATGTCTTGTACCAAGCCTAAAAATTCATCGACAGAGGCTAAATCGCAATTTTCTTGGCTGGAGGCGCTAGTGCGATAGTGAGTCGGGATCAGCATCTTCGGATTAAGTATTTTGGCTACCTTAGTTGCCTCTTGAGGATTATATGCTTTCGCTCCTCCACCTACAGGAGCAAGTAGGATATCAGAACCACTTAACAAGATTTTGTCTTCCGTCTCCAGAGGGGCAGCAGCACCACCTAGATGAAGAATATCAACTCCTCCTTGTGTCCAGCGCCAGGCAATATTGTTGCCAAATCGTCTCCCTCCTTCACGATCATGGGGCAGAGAAAATCCTTGAAATTGAATACCCTTAAACTGATGAGAGCCACGCTGAGTAATGATTTCGGGATTGCCCTTCACCGATTCAACTGCACCTTCATCTAATAAGAAGCTACTAACTAATACTACGTCTGGTTGTATATCAGGTAAACTGTAACCAGCAGTGCAACCGATAGATTCATAGGGATTAACTAATACCTTTACGTCATTAGCAGTAAACAGAAAACAAGTATGTCCCAGATATTGGATGGTAACTCCTGGTTCACTGTCCTGAGCTAGAGTAGACTGACGAGGTATGGTGACTGATGCGATCGCCGTTGCTAAACCTATCCCCCCAAAGCGGATCAATTGTCGCCGTTTCATATTATTTACTCAAAGACTATTTACTACCTAAAGACTGCAAAAAATTACGTAATAACGACTTACCACTATCCGTCAAGATACTCTCAGGATGAAACTGCACTCCCTGAATATGATGATAGTCTCGGTGACGAACTCCCATGATTGTCCCATCTGACACCCAAGCGGTGATTTCTAAGGTATCAGGAATAGTCTGTGGTTCGATGACTAAACTATGATATCGAGTGGCGGTAAAAGGAGAATCTAAGCCGGCAAATACCCCCAAGTTCTGGTGGTGTACTTGAGAGGTTTTCCCATGCATCAATACTGGCGCAGACACAATCCTTCCACCAAAAACCTGACCGATACTTTGATGACCTAGACAAACACCCAAAATAGGGATTTCAGCTCCCAGTTGTTCAATTAATTTCAGGGAGATCCCCGCGTCTTCAGGACGACCAGGGCCAGGTGAAATCAAAATACCATCAGGTTTTAATTGATTAATAGTTTCTAAATCTATGGAGTCGTTGCGATAAACGCGAATGTCCGCGGCTACAGGGAATTCCTGCGCCAATTCTCCCAAATACTGTACCAAATTATAGGTAAAACTATCGTAGTTATCAATAACTAGAATCAAGCTAGATCTCCATTACATCATCAGCATCATACGCTGCAACAAGGGGGGAAGCAAGATAAACGCTGCTACTATTACTGCTGCGATCGCACTTACTAAGACAGCCCCTGCTGCACAGTCTTTAGCTATTTTAGCTAGCTCATGATAACTTTGCTTGACAGTTAAATCGACAACTGACTCAATTGCCGTATTAATTAGTTCCAAAACCATGACGATAGCACAGGTCATAGTAATGACGGCCATTTCCATCGCTTCAATGCCTAAAAAAGCACCCAGACTTACCGCCAGGATGCCAATAAAAGTATGAATCCGAAAATTTCTTTGAGTCGCAAAAGCATAACGCACACCAGCCCAAGCATACTTAAAACTTAAAAATAAATTTGGTGCTACCTGCCAAGCCAAGTTGCGAATGATTTTGGGTTGAGGGGAAGATGATTCCTTAACCGCAGGAGCAATAGTCGAAGATTCCATATTTAGATCTATTAAAAACAATGTCGGATTGGTTTTTTGATTTGATTCAATCATAGACGATAGACTCAATGATAATCCGTATATGTACTTAGTTTGTAATGTAATAATAACCCAATAATTGCCCCAGAAAATGTTCACCTAAGACAATATCAAAATCGCCTATAAATCTAAGCTACTTGTATCTAGTTTAGCAACTTAATTAGCTCAGATTGCTTGTCTAACATTTGTTGTAAGCTAAGATCATCAGGGTGATCCCAACCGATAAGGTGCAGTAAACCATGACTAGATAACCAGGCTAATTCTACCGTCAGGGAATGTTTTTGTTCTGTTGCCTGTCTTAGGGCAGTATCCAGAGAAATTATTATGTCTCCCAGGTATCGGGGTTCAGCAATATCCTCTGGCAGGGGAATATCTGCTTCAGTGGCAGCAAAGGCTAAAACGTCAGTCGGTTGATCGAGGGAGCGATATTGATAGTTCAGAGATTGGATTTGGCGATCGCTAGTTAGTCGGAGACTAAGCTCGCAATCTTGGGCTAATTTAGTAGTTGAACTCAATGATTGTAACCAAGTTTGCATCCAACTAACCCAAGGAATAGATTCAATTAACTTTAAACTATACTGAGGCAAATCTCCTTGATAAACATTCTCTACATAAATGATGGCATTTGAAGGTTGTTTAACTGTTATATCCATAGGCAATTTTGTTTATGGTTTAGTTAAATAGGCCAGACCTACCAGTACTCCTACTAGACCAACGGTAGTCAAGAAAAAGTGCCACAGAGATTGTCTACCTTTACGAACCATATTCCGCATTGCCAACTTAACATAACTGTCCTGGGGCTGAGGATTTGTGGCAATATTTTCGGCATTTTTATTTTCTGCTGTATCCCTTGAGGTAATAGTAGACTCCTCATTCTGTTGGGGACTAAAATTTGTCATGATTAAAAGTGATTTAGTTAAATTATATTTCCTTTTTGCAATATTTGTTAGCAATACTTAACTTAATCATAGTATCTGAATAGCAAAAAAACAGAGGAATGCACTAGCCAAAGGTACAGTCAGGTTATCTATGCCCAGTGTAGAAAAGGCTTCAGAGATAGTGGCAACTACTGCTACAGTCGCAGAAATCAGCCAAATTTGCCAGCTATTGCCCTCTATCGAGAACAGAATTGCGCTCGTAATAATTAATGCCACGCTCGTCATAGCTAGAGATCCTTCCCAGCTTTTGGTAATTTGTCCCACCTGATATTTGTGTTTACCAAATCGCTGACCAATAATGGCAGCCATGCCGTCTCCCCAGGCCATAATCAAAATACCAATCACCGCATACTGAGGAGAATCTTGCCAGAAAGAGGCAGACAATACACCCATACTAATAGCATAAAACAGCGTACCGAAGCTTTTGCGTCCCACGCTTTCAATGCTGGGTAAAAAGGGGATTATATAGGATAATAAGGCGATCGCTGCTGCTATAATTGCGGCATAAACGATTACTGTTCCAGATATATTGAGCCACCAAGCCAACAAAATCACGTTACCGCTACCAATATGAACTATTTTACGAGTTAATTCGGGATCGTTGGTCAGTAAGCGACTTAAAGCCTCCGCTAGAACAACCAACAGTGTTAGGTAGGTAAAAACAGCACCTAAAGGGAAAGCAAGGTTAACTAGGGTATCGCTGAAAGACAAAGAAGATAAGAGTCCTAAATTACTCATAAAGGTAGAGCGCTCAAGCCTAGATTATCAGTTTAAAGCATATGTGGAAAATCAATCTACTCCCAAGAAATAATAATGTGTAAAAGTAAATCACACACTCTTTATCTCGTCTAAAAGCCTAAAATAGACTTGCTGATTATAAGGAGTAGGAATACTTTTCTCCAGCCCTAACCTAACAATCAATCCATACCCTTTACATTGAGGTCTTCAACCACAACAACTTGATTATCGTTTGTCAGTTTTCTACTCAACTTATGTAAGTAGTCTTGACGGGCATTACTTATACGTGCGTGAATCTTAGCTACTAATTTTCTCGCTTTTTGTCTAGTTCTGCTTCCTAGTTTCTTACGAGCTAATTTTTGTTGTTTACGAGCTAAATTTTTTTCATGTTTTTTGAAATGTTTTGGATTGGCATATTTGCTTGTTTTCTTTCCATCATGAGCAATTATCAGGTCTTTGATTCCCAGATCTAATCCAGTTATTTTCTCCCCCTCATGTTCTTTTTTTAGATTAGGTAGTAAAGCATTTAGACCAGAACGAGACAAG
>CBDUCX010000332.1:0-5931 GCA_965365755.1 uncultured Pleurocapsa sp. | reverse complement strand
AATAAGTAATGAGTAATGAGTAATAAGTGTCCTAACCAAAATACGTAGTGCTATAAGTGATTTGCGTCATGTAAATGAGAGACTTGGTTGAGTCGTTGAGAAATCAGCTCTTAAACCTAAACATCTCAAGTAGACAGATCGAGGATTAGAAAGATGTTGAGAGATAAAAGTATCTTAGAAAATTTTAATTTAGTTGAAGAACTAGACGATGAATCCGCCGCATCATATTCTGGAGGCTTGAGTGGAACTTGGCAGCTTAAGATAATTGGGGCAAAACCGGTTGTAAGCCAGAGTCCAATTACCGCTTCATTTGAAAATGGTCAAGTTTCTGGTCAGGCATTTTGCAATCGTTATTTCGCTTCTTATGAAACCAAAGGACAGTTAGGAAGAGTTGGTGAGCTAGAAGTAGGTCTTATAGGCACGACTGCAATAGGTTGCCAAGACTCCTTAACGAAGCAGGATTTGGAATACTTCAATGCCTTGAAAACAGCTAGTTCCTATACTATCAACAGTAATTTGTTAATTCTTTCTGGTGGTGAAGAAATTTTAGTTTATGAGGCTCTTGTATAAAGTAAGATAAAGAAGGATTAGAGCGATCGCACCTATCAAGTTAGCATCTATCGACTGTGAAAACAGCAGCAATGACAAAAAAGAGTCCTGGGAATGCCTGGAAAGTTATTCGTGCTTGGATAGCTTGGTCATCACTGTTAGCAGGAGTAAGCTTTGGTGGCTGGCTGCTATACAATCGAGTGTTAACTTCGAGCGCCGAACCTTTGCCCGTACGCCTCATTGAGGTAAACAAAGGCACAGTTGAAGACATTATTAATGAAAGCGGAATTGTCGAATTGGCAGAACAACAGTCTCTCGAAGCTGCTGTAGAAGGGACTGTGGCTCAGGTGTTGGTCGAAGTGGGAGATCTCCTGGAAGCAGGTCAACAACTAATACTTCTCGAAGGTTCTCAACAGCAAAATAGTTGGAACGAGTATCAATTGAGACTTCAGCAAGCTAACCTGGATATAGAAAGTAGTCGTCGGAAAGTTGCCAAAGAACAAGCAGCTTTAGTGGTTGTGCAAAAAAAGCTGGGGGCAGACCAAAAGCTGTTTGAGAGAGGATTTATTTCCCAAGATGAACTGCAAAACCAAATAGACAGAGTAAGTAATGCCCAAGCTACTTTAGCCGAAGCCGAACAAGCAGTTCGTCGAGCGATGCTTCGGTTAGAACTACTTGAGCTTCAGGGTCAGGAATTACAGGGACAATTACACCAAAATGTAGTTGTTGCTCCTGGTGACAGTAAAGTACTAGAGTTAGCGGTACAACGAGGAGATGTCGTCGAACGGGGGGATACTTTACTTACCATTGGTAATCCTCAGTCAGAGTTAGTCAAATTAGAACTCTCGATTCTCAATGCCCGCAAAGTGCAATTGGGTCTGCCAGTCCGCATCAGTGTCATTGGCAGTGCCCCAGAAACCTTTAGGGGACGGGTTAAATCCTTGTCCCTAATAGCTAAGAAAGCATTAAGTGGAAATCAAGCCACTGTTTCAGCTATCGTGGAGTTAGACAATCCTAGTAACAAGCTGATTCCAGGTAGCCAAGTTACTGTGGATATTATTTTAGAGCAGTACCAAGACGTGGTAATTTTGCCGACACAGACAATCCAGCGCAGCGCAGCAGGTGCCTTTGTCTGGCTTCAAGATCAAGAAGGTAAAGCCCAGAAACAACCTGTTACCTTAGGATTGGAGGGAATAACCACTATGGCGATCAAATCAGGTCTACAACCAGGCGATCGCGTAATAGTGCCCCCAAAAAACTCACCCTTAGAACCAGGTATGGCAGTTCAACTAAGTCAGAATTAGCTAGCAGCAAATCTAATGACTATTTCCCCCTTCGACTTGCTCAATCTTGTTTATATTTCTCTGCGCGGTAAGCTGTTAAGGTCTGCTCTCAGTAGTCTGGGAGTATTTATGGGGGTAGTAGCGGTTAGCGCTCCTTTACAAGCCTATAATATTGGGCGAGGGATAATTGCCAGAGACATGGCACAACGGGAAGTACCCCAAGTCAAAATCTATCCGACCTATAATCCCTTAACCAATCAGTTGGCGAAACTTCAATTGACAGATTTGGAGTTTTTACGAGCTAGATTAGTGGGTTTGCAAGCTATTAGTACTGATACTGCTGTTCCTTCTCAAGGCTCGATCTGGTTTCGCGATCGCCAGACTAATGCCGAGCTTAGGGCTGTTTCTCCAGAATTTTTGTCAACTACAGGACGGAAGTTAATTAGAGGAAGATTTTTCAGCCCAGTAGATTTTAACCAATATCGCTCGGTAGTAGTTATCGATGAATTACTTCAGCAAAAATTATTTAAGGGTGAAAATCCCATCGGTCAACGCATTTATTCTCAAGATAGACCCTACTTTGTGGTGGGGGTGATAGAGCACAGGCAATTTCTCGAAGAACAACCTAAAGGTCTGATGTTAATGCCCATAACACTGTATGCCGCCCTTGAAGGTCGAGATACCATTGGCACAATCTCTTTACGTCCAACTAATCCCCAAGACTTAGAAACTTTAGGAAACCAGGCGGTCAAGATGCTCGAAGATCGTTTTCCAGGTCTGAAGTTTTGGCAGGGTAGCAATATTTCCGATATTCAATTCAGGGAAAGACTGCTCAATAGAGTTTCCGTAATTCTCTTGCTGGTGGGTTCGATCGCCCTATTGGTTGGGGGTGTTGGTATTACTAATATCACCATTGCTTCGGTCACAGAAAGAACCTCAGAAATTGGTCTGCGACGAGCTTTGGGCGCAACTCAACTGGATATCATGGTACAGTTTATAGGGGAGGCAGTTTTCCTCAGTTTGTTTGGAGGTGCAATTGCGATCGCTACAGTACACGGAATTACAGTTGTCGTAGCTGATCACTTCGAGCTACCTTATAAATTTAGCGGCACAACGGCAGTCGTAGCGATTGGTTCAGCTTTAATCACAGGCACGGGAGCAGCATATTTTCCCGCTCGTCATGGGAGTAAGTTAGATCCAGTTCAAGCATTGCGATCGCAGTAAGCTTCAAGAAGCATAACAAGTCCATGGTTAATTAACCAGAAAACTACCATGCAGCAAGAGTTTAACAGCAGCGTGTGGTTATCACCAAACGATAGTCGATCTTTCCTGGTCATCAAATTCCTCTTGGGTTGTTTAATAACGGGTGGCTTGTGGGGTATTACTTTGACTCATGTTTTCTCCAAAAAAGCCCAGGCTTCAGTTATAACTAGCGATAAGTCAGCAAAACTAGTTGTAGCATCAGAACCAAAAAACCAAGACCGCCAAGAAAAAACTGCTGAAGCTGTGGCAGTAGAGCAGCAACAGCTAGAATTAAAATTAAAAGATGCGGTTGTTCTGGCTTTGCAAAATAACAGGAACCTCAAGAATGCTTACCTCCAGCGTATTATTGATCGCGAGAACTTAGAACAGGAAGAAGCTAAATTTGTCCCAGATTTTATCCCTCAAGTTGCAGTTTCTTTTCGTCGTAATGAATTAGGAAGCTCTAGCAATACAGGAGATCTAGAGCTGGGAGCAGGAGTTTCAGTAATAATTCCTACTGGTGCTGAATTGCGGCTGGATTTGACAAGTATAGGACAAATTCAGCGTTCCCCTACTAACTCTGAAGATTTTTTGGAGCAGAATTTTTCAGTTAGCTTTAATCAACCTCTTTTACAAAGATTTGGCTCCGATATAAATAAAGCTTCCATTAAAATAGCTAGGCTTGAGGAAGAGCAAAACCTATTTCAACTCAAGTCAACTCTGATTGACACTATCAGCAGCGCTGTAATTGACTACCGAGCTTTAGTTCAAGCACAGGAAGAATTAAAAATACAACAGCGGGCACTCTTAAGTGCCAAACGACAACTAGAGATTACTCAGGCATTTATTGATGCTGGTCGGCGGGCTAGGGTAGATTTAATTCCCAACCAAACGGCAGTAGCAAACCGAGAAGTCGATCTGCTGGCTGCGCAAAATCGTCTCCAAGAAACCCAATTACAGTTATTGCAAACTTTAGACCTCAACCACAACTTAGAACTAATTGCCTTAGAAACTCCAAAAGTCGAAAAATCCACTTTGCCATCTCCCCCTGAGATCCTCAAGTTAGCTTTCGCCAATAATCCTGACTATCTGAGTACATCCCTAGACATCGAAACTGCCGAATTAAATTTATCCCTAGCAGAAGACGATAGACGTTGGGATTTAAGCCTCAATTTTAGTTACGATAACAACCTGAATAGCATTAGGGAAGATCTTTCAGATTTTCGTAGCAGTCTGAATTTAAACCGCGAATTTTTTGGCAATCATCGATTAAAACGAGCAGCAATCAGAAGCCAAATACTTTTACAACAAAATGAGAATAATTTAGCAGAAGCTAGAGCTACTCTAGAGATTCAGGTGCAAAACAGTATTCGAGAAGTTAACTTTAGATTGACAGAGGTAGAACAAGCTAGACGAGTAACAAAACTATCTCAACAACAGCTTGAGAACGAACGAGAGAAGCTTCGATTAGGCAGGGGTAGTATTATCGATGCTATTAGATTTGAGGACGATTTGGTTAATGCCGCTAATCAAGAACTCAATGCCGTCATCGCCTATCTCAATGCCTTAACCAGACTAGAACAAACTATCGGCACTACCTTAGAAACTTGGAATGTAAACATTGAAAGTCAATAGTTCTATAGTTACTAAAAATATAGTCAAATATGACATTGACTAATTTTTAGCATTACCAGGTGTAACCCTGATGGGACGAACTACAACGCCACGGCAGTCGCTTCAAGTCGGGGAACCCGCCCAACGCGCTGCCTTCTCTATCCCTCCATCAAAGACTGTTGGGATTACTTTTCGCATAATATTGTAACTGCCATTTACATCGGCATTGATTCTTTTCAAATCTCCTTTGATTTTATACATTCCTCTTGATTCACGATAACCACTAAACTTGTGAGTTTTAGCTTCATCTGGCTTATAAGTAGGAATATAATCTAGATTGAGAAAACTAGCTTTTGATGTATAACTTTCCTCAGTAATTATTACTTCAATTCCTTTTAGTTGTGCCTTGTAAGTTAACATTTCTACAAAACGAGTATGGGGAATTGAGACAAAGGATTGGTTATTTCTTTTACCATTATTTATCTTTTGTTTCCATAGAGGATTCTTACCAATAATCAACTTACCTATGCCATGTTTATCTAAATGGTCAATTATCCATCTAGAGCTTTGATGTAGATAAGTATCTATTCGATTATTCCGTAAGGCAGTTAATCTTTGAATCCGTTTTGATGTCTGTTGTTTTCCTTTGAGCTTTGAGGATAGTTGCGCTTTATTTTTGTTATAGAATTGGTTTAAACTTTTTAACGGTCGTCCGTTAATCAGAATTGGAATAAATCCTGTTTGATTTGATGTTAACGCGCACAAATTGTCTACTCCAATATCTATAGCTGCTATCGCTGACGCATTATTTACTGTATATTCTGACCCTTGTTCATAAACTACCTCAATTATATACTGTCCTACTTTGGGAATAATTCTCGCACCGACAATATTTTGGGCTTGAGTAGGAACTTCTATATCTGTCCCAGATAGCTTAACTATTCCTAGTTTTAGCTTGGACTTACTAATTGCTTGAATCGTGTAAGTGAGTAAATTTCGCCCCTTTGTTTTGTGCTTGTATTTCGGTAATTTTGGTCTTCCAGTAAATTTATCGGGATTTTTAAAATAGGCACAGTTGGCACTCATAAATGACTTCCAGTTTTTGTCTAGTGTCCTTAATACTTGTTGGCTTACTTTCGCTGGCAATGCTCGATAATCGGCACTATTTTTACAGCGATGATAAACCTGATTAAAGCCCTGATAAACTTTTTCCAATATGAATGACTGGCGAACTTGATAATTA
>CBDUCX010000331.1:0-6081 GCA_965365755.1 uncultured Pleurocapsa sp. | reverse complement strand
TTTAAAAACCAGCCCGCCTTTTAGCTTTTATTCGATTTATCAGGTTTTCCTCCTTAACTTTGGATTTAGAGTTCGCAGTTCTCGTACTTCTCAATCTCCATCTCATAACCAGCTTTCTACCGCTTCCAGTTTAGTTCGCCCCATTCTTAAGGCGTAACTACATGTATTTATGAGATAGATTTATTTAACTGAACTCTTATATATATAATAGCAAAAATAATCAAAAATTTCTAAAAAATTGATTTATTTTACCAAGATCGAACATAATATTTTAAGCAAGTTATTTTTAGGAAAAAAAATACTGACTTCAATTTTTCAGATTTCGCTGTTGTCTGATCGCTGAAAGTCTAATATTTTTCCTCAACTTGCTTGAATGAATATTTAATTTTACGTAGGTTCATCATCCTAGAACATAATTGATGCCATGAATGTCGTAATAACTCCCGAACTTGTACAAGCATACGTTCTATGTCCTCGCAAAGCGTATTTATTGATGTATGGCAAGCAGCAAGGAACATTGCATGAATATGAACAAATCCTGACTAGAAATCAACTGACAAATCAAGCTAGAAACTTAGAACTCTTCAAACAGCAACACATTGATACTTATCCCTACAGTATTTCTAATCTTGAAAAGAGACGCGACTTTCTAATTGATGCCAATCTAGCTGCTGATAATTTCCAGGCTTATTGCCCAATATTAACAAAAGTCAACAAGCTAAGTTATGAACCAACGATTTTCATCGGAACTCACACTGTCAATAAAACAGATAAACTTCAATTGATGTTTATTAATCATGTATTGACAGAAATACAGGGCAAGTCATCAGAAAAAGGATACATTATCAACTTTCAAGGTAAGTCACGACGGCTCAAGTTAAAGGACAGTTATAAAGTTATCACTCCAATTTTAGAACCATTGCAAGAATGGTTAAACGAGTCCTCTTCCGAAGAACCACCAGTAATCTTAAATAAGCACTGTCCTCTGTGTCAGTTTAGAGAAAGCTGTCAGGCAAAAGCAATTCAGGAAGATAACTTAAGTCGCCTAGACAGAATGACCCCTAAATCAATTCGTCAATATGAAAGGAAGGGGATTTTTACAGTTAAACAACTTTCCTATTTATTCAAACCCAGAAAGCGTAAAAAACGAGCCAAAAACCCTCCACCAATAACTCATGACCTTAAATTACAAGCTCTTGCCATTCGCACTGGCAAAATCTATTTGCAAGAAATACCGTCTTTGATACGACAAGAAACTGAATTATATTTGGATATTGAGGGCTTACCCGATCAAAATTTATATTATTTGATTGGGCTATTAGTTCGTCAAGGTGGTAAAACGCAATATTATTCTTTCTGGGCAGATGATGCTGATGTTAAAAGTGAAAAAAAGATTTGGCAGGATTTTTTAGGCGTTGTTAATCAATATTCTGATTCACCAGTTTACCATTATGGCAATTATGAAATACGTGCAATAAAAGCACTAGATAAGAGATATAAAACTGATAATCAATCACTGATTTCCCGCTTGGCTAATGTCAATAAACAAATTTATGGCAAAGTATATTTTCCAGTCTATTCAAATAGATTAAAAGAGGTAGCAAAATTTGTCGGCGCAACTTGGACGGCATCTGATGCTTCAGGGATAAAGAGCCTTGTTTGGAGGCATTACTGGAATGATACGCAGGAAAGTCAATACAAGTCAAACTTGATCACATACAACCAAGAAGATTGTTACGCCTTAAAGTTACTGGTTGATGAGCTTGAAAAAATTCAACATTCTGCCGATATTTTGTCTGATATTGATTTTGCCCAAACACCTAAATCACAAATATCCGAAGCTGGGAAAAAAGTTAGTAGCCAGTTTGAGATGATTCTCAAATTTGCCAATGTCAAATATGAGAAAAAGAAAATTAGTTTTAGTCAAGGAAAAGTGATTCAAGAAGGTAAACGAGGAGGATCAAAACCAGCGAAAATCATGCCGAAACCAAATAAAATTGTGCATGTACAGCAGGAAAATACTTGTTTTAATTGTGGCTATAGTCCTCTTCAGCCAATGAAAACTACTACGAGTAGAACCATTATTGATCTTGTTCCGTCAAAAAATGGAATCAAAAAAACTGTTACTAAATATATTGGGTTTCAAGAGTATTGTACTAAATGTCAGCGAAAGTACCCTCCTCCTAAACTTTTGGAATTTAAAAGGCACCAGGTTTACGGACATGGCTTTAAATCATGGATCATCTATCAACGAGTTGCTTTACGTTTAACTTTTAGTAATATTCATGAATTATTGAAAGAACAATTTGATGAAAGTATGTCATCGACTCGTATTTCATATTTCATGAAAAATTTTGCTCAGTATTATGCAGAAACTGAGCAAGCTATTACAAATCGGTTATTGGAAAGCCCTTTTGTTCATGTCGACGAAACAAATTTTCCTATTCAAGGATTTAATTGGTATGTATGGGTATTTACCAATGGTAAAGATGTAATTTTCAAGTTAACAGAAACACGAGAAACTGATATCGTTCATCAAATCCTAGATAAATATGAAGGTGTTTTAATTTCTGACTTTTATTCTGGCTATGACTCTGTTCAATGCAAACAGCAAAAATGTTGGGTGCATTTAATTCGGCATCTCAATAAAGATCTTAGAGAAAATCCTTTTGATCTCGAATATGAGAATTTTATTCTAGCGGTTAGAAGTTTAATCATTCCTATTATGGAAGCTGTTCAAAAATATGGACTAAAGAAGTTTAATCTTCAGAAATTCAAGAGACAAGTCGCTATATTTTACAGAGATTCAATCGAAAATAAGAGATATAAATCCGAATTAGCCTTAAAATATCAACTACACTTTGAGAAATATAGAGATAACTTATTCATTTTCCTGGAGCAAGATGGAATACCCTGGCACAATAACACAGCAGAGAATGCTATCAGACATGTTGCTATACAACGGGATATTTCTAAGGCTTGTTTTCATGAGGAACCGACTAGAAACTATTTAGTTTTGCTTGGCATACGTCAAACTTGTCGTTACCAGAACAAATCATTTTTCAGGTTTTTATTCTCTAGAGAGACTGATTTAGATAACTTTAAATCTAAGAAGAGTAGACGACAGAGAAAACAACAGCTTACATGAATGTATATGCTGAATGGGTTATCCTATTTCTAGCGTTAGCCAAAACAATGAGATCTCACTCCTCTAAAACTCCATATTGATTCAATACTTAAAAACGAATAAAAAAGCCACGAGGACGATGATGTCTACCGCGATGCCGACCCCGATGTCGAGTTCTACCATGTCTATCGGGAAAGTGCGCCCGATTTCTGTGAAATCTGCGTCTTGATCTCCTCCTGCGGTCAAAAGAGCCATGTTTAAACCCTCGAAAACGACGATGCTTATGGTGTCTGGCAAGAGTATAAACTCCGTCATTTTGTTCTGCAACATCTAAAATTGTCTCACTGTGAACCTTTGGAGGGATTAAAATTCCTAAGGCTATAACTGATGTTGTCAACCAGATAGGAAACTTCATATTTTTAATTCATATTTCAATGATTACTATTATGAAATTACCTTATGAGAAGAGACTGAGAGACTGAGAAAGCTTGCCTGATTCTTTAATTTTTTTAATCTTTGTTATTATTTACCCGTCTCCAAGTAGCTCTCGAAAACGGGTAGGGGTAGATCATAATTAATCTCATGAGAAATGTCATGAGACATCATTTTGCTGAGTTTAAAGCATTGGGAGATGTAGACCAAGCCTTTGGTATCGGTTCAATTACCTGGGTAGTTTGGATCTGTTGCTCTAATTGTTCTGTAGTGGAAACTAAGTTGCTTAGACCATTAACCAAGTTACGAACATTTTCCAAAAATCTAGGATCTCCTGTAATTGTTTCGAGATCGGCGGTAATTTTTTGAGCATTGTCGAAGGTTACTCTGGCTGAATCTAAGGTTTGTTGCAGACTAACTAAACCTTTTTCGCTGCCAAAGCTTTCGGTGATATTTTTCAAGTTTTCCGAAGCTACGGTGGCATTGGTAGTTAGCTCATCTAAGTTACTAGCAATTTTTGCCACATCAGTATCATCGACAGTTTTGTCTAACTTAGTGACGAGGTTTTGTAAGCGATCGCTAGTACTACTGATACTATCTAAAGTAGTGGTTAGTTTTGATTCATTTTGAGCGATTAACCGATCAACGTTATTAGTTAACTGATTTACTTGTTTAGCAGTAGTTTGAAACGCCTCGGCGGTAGCAACCAGTTCCTTAGAGGTATTAGTAACTTCCTGTTTGAGATCATTAACTAGAGTACTAGTATTTCTGGTCAGATCGGTAATTTCCTCGGCAGCATCACCTGCATTACCAACGGCTGAATCTATTTTGGCCACAAATTCTGGTTCGCCATAAGATTTACTGAAGCGATAGGTAAAAGGTAGTAGATCATCTAGAGTAATGCCTTTTTCCCCCTGGAGACGAGCATTATTGCAAATAATTTTTGCTGAGTCACAGTTAGAACTAACTGGATTCATATTAGCGACTTCAGCAGGTAAAGCTGATTGGGGGACGATCTCAATAAAGGTTTCCCCGATTAATCCTGAACTCGTAGCTTTGAGAGTGGCATCTCTGGGAATCAATAAATCGGCAGAATTTATTTCAATTACAACATCTACCCCGTTAGTACTAGGCTGAATATTGTTAACTCTACCTACCTGCAATCCCCGATAACGCACTCCATCTCCTAATTGAATACCATTAATATCAGGAAAATCGGCAATGATTTTGTAGCTTTTGGCACCAAATTTGATACCTTTAATCCAGAGAGCCAAACCCCCAAACACTAAAATGCCAAATATAATTAGCAAACCAACTGAACCTTCCCTTAGGGTACGCGATCGCATAGAACTCCTCTAAATCTACTTTTATAGTTTAAATAATTACAAATAATAATTACAAATAATTACGCGACCCTGATTGGGCCTTCAACGCTCCCGCTAAAAAACTGCTTCACTAAGGGGTTGTCGGTAGTCTCAATCTCTTCAACAGTTCCAGTCCATTGAACTTTGCCTGCATACAAAAAGATAATACGGTCAGCAGTACGGCGAATTGTACTGTGTTGATGGGTCACCATAATATAAGTCCCACAGCCCATTTTTGTACACTGTAAATCCCGCACTAGATCCTCAATTACTGTAGAGGCGATCGGGTCTAATCCCGCAGTAGGTTCATCATACATGACGATTTCTGGTCTACTTTTAGGATTTTCGGGATTAAAGATAATTGAGCGAGCAAAGCTGACCCGTTTTCGCATCCCGCCAGACAACTCCGAGGGGAAGCGATTATTAGTTCCTGATAACCCCACCATTTCTAGTCTTTCATCGACTAATTCTTTGATTTTACGGCGACTCAGATTCGAGTGTTGATAGAGCAAAAATCCCACATTTTGCTCCACTGTTAAAGAGTCAAATAAAGCAGCCTGCTGAAATACCATGCTGATACTAATGGGATCACTTTGGTCTTCAATTAAACCCTGACGCTTTTGACCATTGAAATAGATTGCTCCGTGATCAATTGGCATTAATCCTGCAATCATCCGCAGGATAGTCGATTTTCCAGTTCCCGAAGGTCCAATGATGACTAATGCCTCTCCTCGCTCGATCTTCAAATTAACCCGATCAAGAATTACATTATTGCCAAAAGCCTTGCTAACTCCCCGAAGCTCAATTAAAGGAACTTGCTGCTCGCTTTTAGTTACCCCTGGGTTTTCTGTGGTTATTGCCATAAGCTCAAAGTTTAATCGACTATGCTATTCTACTCGCTAAATTTTTAGCAAGAATCCTTCAGTCGTATGATTTCAATATTACTCTTCTAGCTCTAACCCAAAAACCCGCGCCACAGATTTTTGCACTTTATAACCTGAATCAATTGATTCTAGGGGATCTTTACGTAAGCGATGGCGTAGACAAAGAACAATAACTCGCCGAATATCATCGATAGTCACTTCAGTCCGTTCTTCCAAAGCAGCGATCGCTTTAGCTGCACGGTTAGTAACGATATCTCCCCGCAAGCCATCAACG
>CBDUCX010000330.1:0-6094 GCA_965365755.1 uncultured Pleurocapsa sp. | reverse complement strand
ATCGTCTGTTCAATATGCTGGGGATAGTGATTAAGTCCCCAAAATACCAAAACATCATGCAAACGACCAGTAATATACAATTCACCGTCACTAACAAAACCTAAATCCCCAGTACGCAAATATTGCTCACCATTTAAACTAGCCTGAAAGGTCTGCTGGGTTTTTTCTGGTAGCTGCCAATATCCCCGTCCTACACTAGAGCCTGAATACCAAATTTCACCGATTTGATTTGGCTGACATTCCCTTAAAGAATCAGGATCGATAATGGCAATTTTACCGTCCAGCCGAGGATAACCCGCACTTACCAAAGTCTTAGTACCTGGCTGGGGTTGTTCCGTAATTACGACCCTATTTTGTGACAAAGCCATTTGATCTAAATATTTAACCGCAGGAGATTTCTCTTTATCTCCCCCCGTAATCATCAGAGTCGCCTCTGCCATACCATAACAAGGATAAAAAACAGAGGATTTAAAACCACAATCAGCAAATTTACGGCTAAATCTCTCGATAGTTGATGTTTGCACTGGTTCTGCGCCACAAAACGCCAATTCCCAACTACTCAAGTCCAATTGCCCCATTTGTTCTGGGGTAATGCGATCGCATAATAAATCATAAGCAAAATTGGGTGCGCCACTGGTAGTAGCCCGATATTTACTAATCGCCTCTAGCCAACGAATTGGCTTCTGGACAAAACTAACGGGAGACATCATTACACAAAATGCACCCACATAAATCGGCTGGAGTACATTACCAATTAAACCCATGTCATGAAACAACGGTAGCCAACCCACCCCCACCAAATCTTTAGTATGTCCAAATGCCTGCTTTAACATCTCCTGATTCTGCATCAGACACCCGTGAGTAATCATTACCCCTTTAGGTTCCCCCGTCGAGCCAGAAGTATATTGCAAGAAAGCCAAAGTATCTCGGTTAATATTCGATATATACCGATAATTTGCTTTATTTTGCCTAATTTTGTCAGTATTTAAACAAGGTAGTGACTCATTGCCCCATTTAGATAACTGAGTTTTCAATTTACCAAACAAACTAGAATCAGTCAGAATCACCTCCGCCCCCGCAGATTCAAGCCGAGTTCGCACCTCCACCGTAGTTAAGCGGTTTTTCGGTGGATGACAGGGGACAGCCACAACTCCCCCATACAAACAGCCAAAAAAAGCCGTAATAAACTCCCAACCTGCACTGTAAGGATATACCAGTAAAGCTCTAGAGCCAGGAGCAACATATTGCTGTAGTTCAACAGCGATCGCTTTTGCCAGACAATCTAATTCCTGATAGGTTAGCCTAATTTCCTGATGATCATTATCTTTGAGAAAAATATAAGCTGTATCCCCACCCTGAGAAATAGCTCGGCGCTGTAATATTTCAACAATGTTAGATTCTGACTTATTAGACATTTTGACCTATTCCCGCCGTTAAACTACCTTCATCGCTATAACGTTCGTATAGGTTACTTAAAAAATTGAGTAACAAGCAACAATTCACAACGCGAGTTCGGAGTTCGGAATTCGGAGTTCGGAGTTTTGTATAATTGTTCTGGTGATTATTATCAAAATAAAGCGGGTAGGTTAATACACTTTCCCTACTTTTATATGAAAGAACAAATCCTTATTTGGCTCAATCGCTTTTTAGTGGCGGATGTATTTTTAGTTTTGCTGGGTTTTTTCTGGTTTGCGATCGCCGTTGTAGGTCGCTATTTAAATATCCCCCTGGGGTTCGATCTTTGGTATCGTCTTTGGATACCTGTTTTTAATCCTGCGATCGGTATCCTGTTTTTGGGAGCATTTGCCACCTGGGCGATCAATAAAATTTCTCGCAAGTTTGGCTCAGAGTGAGCTGATCTTAAAATCTTATAATAAACTTAATTTATCGAAATCCTCAGATGTCCCTAACACCAGATCAATATCTATCTGCTGAAGAATCCGCTGATGTTGAAGCTGCTCTACTTTCCTCCAGCGAAAAGTTTCTGACTCGCTTGACCATATCATCTCAGAGATTGCTACAAGCGATCGCCCTTGACTATCAAGTGACTATTGCAGAATTAACCCACAAGCAGATTATTCAGTGGTTTGAAAACGACAGTAAAATTAAGCGTGAACAAGGGAGTGATGCTGGTACATTGAAATGGTAAAAGATAAAGATTTATTCAGTATCCCCAAAATCCTGCTTTAACTGATCTAAAATCCCTAATGCCTTTTCTGTTGAACCCCTACTTGCTCTAAGCTTAAATCTTGTTTCAAGATCATATTCAGTTAAAGCCATTGTGGTTAACTCTGACAATAACTTATTAACACTAATATTTCTAGACTTAGCTAATTCCTTAAGTCTTTGGTGTTTCTCGTCGGGAATTCTTAAATGTACTGAACCCATATTAAATAATTTCCTTTTTGTAACCAATTAAATAGAGAGGCGATCGCTTATTAATTTTTCCTGCAAAGTCAGCATCCTAGACTCAAACTAATAACTGATTAAACAAGTCATAACCCCTAGGCTCTACAATATATTAAATTAAATTAAATATAGAATTTTTGTTCTGAGCAATAGTCAGTCGTTATGCAAACTCTGGATAATCTTAACCTTACCGATACCACAGCTTTTGATACCACTATCCATAGACGGAAAACACGACCAGTAAAAGTTGGTGACATCACTATCGGCGGTGGTAATCCAGTGGTAGTGCAGTCAATGATCAACGAAGATACTTTAGATGTTGATGGCTCAGTAGCAGCAATCCGCCGCCTCCATGAGATTGGCTGTGAAATTGTACGGGTAACAGTGCCCAGTATGGCTCACGCCAAAGCTTTGGCAGAAATTAAGCAAAAACTAGCCGATACTTATCAAAAAGTTCCTCTAGTGGCTGATGTTCACCATAATGGAATGAAAATTGCCCTGGAAGTTGCCAAGCATGTCGATAAGGTGCGGATTAACCCAGGATTATATGTATTTGAAAAGCCCAAAAGCGATCGCACTGAATATACTCCTAGAGAATTTGCCGAAATTGGGGATAAAATCCGCGAAACTTTAGAACCATTAGTTGTTTCCTTACGAGATCAGGACAAAGCAATGCGGATCGGGGTGAATCATGGTTCACTGTCGGAAAGAATGCTGTTTACCTACGGCGATACCCCTGAAGGAATGGTGGAGTCTGCCTTGGAGTTTATCAAAATCTGTGAGTCTTTGGACTTTTATAATATTGTCCTTTCCCTTAAGGCTTCCCGTGTACCCGTGATGCTGGCAGCCTATCGTCTGATGGTGCAGAGAATGAACGAGTTGGGTATGGAATACCCTCTACATTTAGGTGTTACCGAAGCTGGAGATGGCGAGTATGGCAGAATTAAATCTACTGCGGGGATTGGAACTCTTTTAGCACAGGGCATCGGCGATACGATTCGAGTATCTTTAACAGAATCTCCCGAAAAAGAAATCCCCGTCTGCTATAGCATTTTGCAAGCATTGGGACTGCGGAAAACGATGGTGGAATACGTCGCTTGTCCTTCCTGTGGACGTACTTTGTTTAACCTAGAGGAAGTCTTACACAAGGTTCGCGAGGCAACTAAACACCTCACAGGCTTGGATATTGCCGTAATGGGCTGTATTGTAAATGGCCCAGGAGAAATGGCAGATGCCGACTATGGTTATGTGGGTAAACAACCAGGCTATATTTCTCTCTACCGTGGTCGAGAAGAGATTAAAAAAGTTCCTGAAGCACAAGGTGTTGAAGAATTGATCAATTTGATTAAAGCTGATGATCGCTGGGTTGAACCAGAGTAAAGAGAGCAAGACAGATAGTTAACAACAGATAGTTAACCAACGTAAGAGTAAAATTTATGACTCGAATCTTTTTGGCGATCGCTTCAGTATGAGGCGAGATTGCAGTCGTCTTGGGTGCCTTTGCCACTCATACCCTAAGAGATCGTTTAAGCGATCGCGCTTTACCCTTGTTCCTCAGCCTAACTCTGTATTTTGGAGAATCGTGGTCTGGAGGTCAAATTGGTTAATGCTCACCATGTCAAAACTGTGCCAGGACGCAAAACAGATGCCAACGATTGCCAATGGTTACAACAGTTGCACACTTATGGACTGTTATCTGGCTCATTCGGCTTGCTTTGATTAGAATCTGGTTCTTCTTCTGTGGTTGTAGTTTTACTCTTTTCTGGTTCAGTTTCAGTTGTTTGATTAACTGGGGCTGATTCTGGTGGAGCAATTTCTGGAGGAGGAATCATAAACAATGTTCCTGCGGCGATCGCCAAACTCGAAAACCCAATTGCCACAGGGGTTAGTCGTTCTGCTAAGGGCTGTTCTGGTTTACGGTAACGTTTGCTGACGGGCTTA
This sequence comes from uncultured Pleurocapsa sp., assembly GCA_965365755.1. GTDB lineage: Bacteria > Cyanobacteriota > Cyanobacteriia > Cyanobacteriales > Xenococcaceae > Waterburya. Next base: position 1,744 of record CBDUCX010000330.1, on the reverse strand, counting down.
AGCTCTAAAGTGATATTAGGCAAAGCAGAACGATCTGCATAAAATTGATCGATCGCATCAACTAAATCAAATAGCTCTACCGTACTCAAATCAACCTCAGTTTTAGTTTCGCCACTATTAGGCTCAGGCTCTAAAGTTAAGCGATGAAGATGCTGCTCTTCCAGTTTCTGGAGCGATACTTGAGGATATTCGGTGGTGCTTCTATCGGGCTGAGATAGACCGCTCAGAATTCCCTGGGCGTAATTGCTTACAGCATGAGCTAGATTTTGCAAAAAAACGCTACCACCACTCAATTTTTGGTTGGAGGTAAGCAGGTGACACTCAGCATTGATCAGGATCGACATTGGTGCTTGTCCACTTAAAATATCAGCGCTCTCAGCATCAGCATCTTCTAAACCCTCCAAAATTAGATTGCAGTTGGGCAAACTATAATGTCGTTTCGTATTCATGTTTACGCTACTTCTCCATCAAACAAACTAACCCAAACTCGTTGCATGCCTCTGGTTCCAGTACAAAACAACAGCTTGTTCAATAAAGATAAAGCCAGTTCGTTTAGCTGTTCCTCAGAGTCAACATAGGCTGATACTTTAGCACGGCGAGAGTTCATTCGACTACGAAAATGAGCGCGAAATCTTTCTAAATATTCCGAGAGACGAAAGTGATTATCTATGGGGAGATTTTTCTCGCGCATCTGTTGTTCTGCGACCAATAACTGTCTAATAACCACCATCAAGTCTTTTGCTCGATAGGCGGCAATAATTACCAGGGCTTTTGCTTGATCTAAACTCAAATAATCTCTGGTGTAGGAGCGTCTCCAGGGATTACTACAGCGTAAACGCCAGAGGTTAACGCGATGTTTAATAACTTGCTCTATACCCAGTTGCCTTGCCGTTGCTAGCATCTGTTCTGATGCTCCCAGTTCCAAAGCTTCCAGAGCCAGCAGCAGCAAATCAATTTGTTGCTGGGTACGAGGAGAACAACCCTTAGAAGGGAGAGATATGTCTGGTAAAGTATTTAAAATCGAGGTTGGGCTGGGTGCTGATTCAGGAAAATCGGATTCTAAACTTGCAGATTGGCTCATCATAAAATCAAGTCCAAATTTTTAGTTGTCTATGATTGTTCTTTGTCGAGGATAACAAATAAATCTCTGATGTTATGATGCCATAGCTATCTGGTTCATCAAACAGTCTAGTCTAATTTATTGCAGTTTATTTTATGTAGTATTTATGGAACTTAAATCTTTAATTCGCGATATTCCCGATTTTCCCCAACCAGGAATCTTGTTCCGAGACATAACTACCCTGTTAAGTAATCCACAGGGTTTACGCCATACTATTGACAGCTTGACCGATCAGTGTCAAACAGCAAATTTAGTTCCAGACTACATTGTCGGTATGGAATCGCGAGGCTTTATCTTTGCCCCACCATTGGCTTATCAACTCAACGCTGGTTTCGTTCCTGTACGTAAGCCAGGAAAACTGCCCGCAGATGTGCATTCAGTGTCTTACGAATTAGAATACGGCACAGATCAGCTAGAAATCCATCAAGACGCGATCACACCTGGAGCGAAGGTTTTGATTGTTGATGATTTGTTAGCCACAGGAGGTACAGCCAAAGCTACAGCAGAGTTATTATCAAAAATGCAAGCCGAGGTAATTGGGTTTGCCTTTGTGATTGAACTGCTGGCATTGCAAGGCAAAAATCAACTGCCTGAAGTACCTTTGATTAGCTTAGTCCAGTATTA
>CBDUCX010000329.1:0-6106 GCA_965365755.1 uncultured Pleurocapsa sp. | reverse complement strand
TAATGCTTACTTAATTTTCCTCACATCGAACAGCTTTTGATACGCCAAAACGTTGACGCTGTTTAAGTTCTTGTAGGATTAAATCGACGCAGCATGCTAAATTCTCCACATTAGTTTCCAGTGGCTTATCATGTGTTCCCTCAAGTATCTGATGGAGAACGGGCTGAAATGTTCGATTTTGCAGTTGACGCTGTAAAAAATTCACATCATCTCTAGCGATTTTATCTCGATCAAAGGAAATCAATCCCATCAAGTTGAAAAAATCTGTACTATTTCTAATTAGACATTGTGTTTCTTCTCGACTTGGAAAATCTAAATATTTAAATGGGCTAATAGTTACGTTAAATATCTCGAATGTATTATTAATTTCAGGAGCTAATAATAAACTGGGTTGATCTTTAATAAAAGAATTTAGTTGGTATGGCGACCCTAATATTTCTGAGATTTTATTAATAACTGATTCTCTGACACTATCTGCTCTTGAAATATCTGGATACGTTTTCTGTAGATATTCTTCTCTTAAACACAACTTCAATATTTCGTTTCTTCGTTGAAAATTATCGTGATCATTGCTAAGTATTTCTAGTAACAGGATATACTTACATCCTAAACTGTAACCTAACCAAAAATAATTTCTATCGTCAGTATAGAAATTTAGCTGTTGCTCGCTTACAGTAGTGCAAAATAACTGTTTGATAATTTCAAAACGTGCTTGGTAGAGGTCTTCTAATATTCTGAGAGCTACTGACCAATGATTAAACTGAAATGGATTAAATGGAAACTGATAAACAATTAGAGAGTAACCTTTGGCAAACAAATATTGAAAAAGATATTGAAAATAGCTCTCAGGAAAAGAGCCTGAAGGAAAGCCTCCAATAAACTGGATTATACCTGTAGGCTGGGGATGAAAAGCGACTTTACTATTTGAGCCTTTTATGGATTCAAAATCAACCATGCAACTTTCCGTGTAATTTATACATTAGCGACACCAGATAATACAAAAAATGTACACAAATCACCAGACATTTAGTTCAGTTTAATCTGATTACTGACTATAAACATTTGTGTTAACAAAATCTATAAGAAAATGTGTGCGATCGCTCTAAAGTTAATTAGTTATTTTTTAGGTAGGCAATTCTCCCTATTACTAATAATTTTAGTGTCGCGACGAGATGCTTGTCCTCCAATTTTTGGTTTCATAAAATTTGGATCATTTGGATCATTTGAACCATTTAAATAGTCCAGAAGATTTTCTCTTTCTGTACAGAAATCGAATTCACCATCCCCATTATTAGGTGAATAGAGATTCCCTAAGCTTAGAGGTGTTGGCGTAATAAAAGAATTGGTTAGTATTAAACTATCATGGAGTACATTCTGATTTCCCTTTGAAACACTAAATAAGTCACCAAACACTGGAATAGCCCCAAATATAGCATTCCAAAGATTACCAATGATCGGAATTCGGAAACGTCCACCATCCAAGGTAGCTTGACTAGTGAATGTGGAAAGATCGAAGAAATCTAAAGCTTGAGTATAGACAGTGGTTTGCATTTCCTGCTTACCAATGCGTGATATTGGCGGTACATTTTTTTCTTCTGCTGTGGGGGTAACCGTAGGATCGACGACTGTCAAATTGATGTTGAGTTCCGCTGAATTTAAATTGCGTGCGATTCCAGGGGTAAATGTCAGGTTAGTACCTGTTTGTATTTCGGCTGGAATAGCGTTTTGTTCTAATGCTGCAACAGCTAGAGCTATTACCTGGGATGAAGGGAGTGGGCCAGCAGTAACTATTTCTGAAGCTTCTGAAGCACCTGGAAGCGTTTCCGTAGGAATAAAGTCTCCGATTAACTTTTGTAGTTTTTGGGCTCTTTCCAACAATTGACCTAAATCTTGGGACTGAGGAATTTGGAACCCGCTAGTTGAGCTGGTGTTAATTTGTGTCTCAACTCCATCTAGAGTAGATATGTTACTTCTACCAACCTGGGCAAATTCTACTCCTTTGTTTTCACCGACTTCTTGTTGAATCATTGCCAAAGTTGGTTTCAGAAATAAATCTTCGATGTCTTTTTGGAGTAAATCAGATCCTTCTTGCAGCAATTCATTGAGATTGTTCGCAGTTCTTTGTAGCTCTTCGGGGTCAAAGTCTTGGGGATTTTCAAGAAAATCAGTGTAATTAAGCGCAAATTCTAACAATACTTTTCTCTCGAAGTTAGTAGTTATATCAACTAGAGAAACCTTTCCACCATCCAAATCTTCAACAAAATCTTCCTCCCATCGCCATTTTTCACATTTAAGCTGATTATTTTCATCATCTTTCTGAAGCTTTTCTTTATTCTCACAATCAGGTACAGGTTTTAATCCACGGGATCTAAATATTCTCTCAAAAGGTAGACGACCTGTATCATTCCTCATCTTTTCAATATAGGGCTGGAGAGGGTTAGAAACTTGATTATTGTTTACATCATTACCATTTGCTTTTGTATCTAATCGGAAATTCCTATTGTATAAATTTTGGTAGAATTTAATTCTTTCTTCTTTTGGCAAAGAATCTCCTACCAAAAAAATTTCTAGTATTGATGATTCTCCTCCGAAGCCATCTAAAGCATCTGCATATCCAAGTCGGTTCGCAATAGTCTGAAAATCTGTGTCAACTTTATTTTGCAATACAAGCTGTGAAAGACCCTGAATTGCTGCAAAAGTTCTTCTTAATAATCCTTGGGTTGTGGAGATACGAGATCGCACTTTAGATGTAGTCTTAGCTAGTTTATCGGGGTTGTCACTTGATATTTGTACTCCCCACAATTGCAGATCAATTCCAGGTAAGGGAAGATCGAGTGACGTGATAAATCTTTGGGCATTATTGATATATGTTTCAGTACCGTACAGTGATACGATATTTCCACCTCCACGTCCAACTCCACGTCCAGCACGGAGTTCATTTAATGGCAGAATAGTTGCACATCCTTCCCCTAGAGGCAGTTGACTCAAGAGGCTTACCATATGCTCCGCGTTTCGGTAATAGTACAGTTCAACTCTTTCACTTTGAAGAGGTTGTTTATTTTTAACTTGTTCTATAATTTCCTTTTCTGAAAGTTGTTGATCTTGCGGTAGTTCACTATTCGACTCACGCAATTCTTTCTCAAAAGTAGCCGGATCTTTAAGACCATTAAAACAACTTCCTCCTCCTGATGCTGAAGGTGCTGGAGGAACGAGTCTAACTTCAAATGGAGGTCTAGGTTCTTCCGTTTCTTCGGGCTTACTGTCAGATTCCTGTGATAATGTAGGCGATCCACTTATTAATATTGCGATCGCACTAATTCCCAACCTGCAAAAAAGTCTTTGGTAACCCATATTATTTCGTTTTACTCCACAATAATCGCTCCAATAGATAGTTCCTAATTACCTGTTGTTGAAACGTAAAGTGGAACTATTATAGGTTTCAATTATCAAACATAATACATGTTGTCTAACGTATTTCAAGCAATTATACGGACTGCTTAATAATAAATAATAAAAGCTTGATGTGAATTAGCTTCGTTGAGATGAAACTATTGAATCTTATTACATCCATAATCCGTCATCATAAAGTAAACTATCAAAGGTAAACAGGATTGAGTGATGTTCCTGGGGCAAAAGCTTCAAGTACTAGCCGCTCAGATCTTAGGGAAGTAAGAGACAGTAATACTCTGACATACCCGACTTATTAGGAGATTAGAAGGTTGACTACTCGCGTGATTATCGTTCGTCATGGGCAAAGCACCTACAATGCCCAAAAGATAATTCAGGGTCGTTGTGATAAATCTGTCTTGACTGACCAGGGAATTGCCGATGCACAAAAGGTGGGGCAAGCTTTAAGTGAGATCAAAATCGATGCTTTCTATTGCAGTCCTTTACAGCGAGCAAAACAGACAGCCGAAATAATTCACCGTAGTTTAAGCAATCCACCAGCTTTGCAGTCCACAGACAAACTGCTGGAAGTCGATTTACCTTTATGGGCAGAGATGAAGAAAGATGAGGTAATATCTAAATTTGCGGAGGATTATCGTCAGTGGAAAGATCATCCTCAAGACTTTAAAATGAGCCTAGAAGGAAAAGAACACTATCCCGTAGCTTCCTTATATCAACAGGCACAAGATTTCTGGCAAGAAACTATTGCTAAACACCAAGATCAAACAGTCCTGATCACCGCTCATAACGGGATTAACCGCTGCTTAATTATGAGTGCGATTGGCATTAGTATTGATCGCTATCATTCTATTCAACAGTCTAATTGCTGCATAAACATTCTCAACTTCACAGGGGGTTTTGGTGAGCCAGTGCAGTTAGAATCTCTTAACCAAACTTCTCATCTGGGTCTGCCGATTCCTCCTTTTCGTCCTGCCCATACTGGCCCTCGTTTATTACTCGTACGTCATGGGGAGACTAACTGGAATAAAGAATCTCGTTTCCAAGGTATTAGGGATATTCCTCTTAATGATAACGGGCGATCGCAAGGAAGAAAAGCCAGTGCATTTTTACAGAATATACCGATCGATTTTGCCGTTTCCAGTTCCATGATGCGTCCCAAAGAAACTGCTGAAATCATTCTCGAACAACATCCTGATGTGCCTTTAGCTACAACTTCAGAATTAATTGAAATCTGCCATGGTCTATGGGAAGGAATGTTAGAGTCCGAGATCGAAGCTGAATATTCTGAACTGCTGCAACAGTGGAAAGACAAGCCAGAAACAGTACAGATGCCTGAAGGAGAAAATTTACAACAGGTTTGGGATCGAGGTGTTGCTGCCTGGAACAAAATTGCCGCCGAATACAGCAATACGGTCACACCCCAAACAGGATTAGTTGTAGCTCATGATGCTATCAATAAGGTAATTCTTTGCTATTTACTGGGACTAAAGCCAGACAACTTCTGGAACATTAAACAGGGGAATTGTGCAGTCAGTGTTATTGATTATCCCGACGGTGCATCAGGCAAACCAGTAATGCAAGCGATTAATATCACTACCCACTTAAGCGGTGGCAGTATTATCGACAAAACCGCTGCGGGAGCATTATAGAGGTCTTATTTAGTATGAGCGTCCCACAAATTTGATTTCAGATAAAGCGATTCATCTCTTTTTTGGATCGCCACTCATTCTTCTGGGTTGTCCCAAGACTTCATATTGCGGGCATTAGCCTGGTTTTTAGCTGCCGTAGCATTAGCACTAAAGGAATTTTCTGAGCCTTCTAGATTTACTTGACTGACAATTTTACGGATTACTTTACGTACCTTGACTTGATAAGTACTTAAATAACTTTGTTTATACTGATTGTATTCCTTGGCGTTGGTGGCATAAAGGGCGGGAACACTTTCATGATTTAAAACCAAGGCACAGACATCAGAGAGATCAATGCGATCGCTATTTGCGGAGTAGTCAGTCTGAATATGACTATAGGCATCGGCAATAACTTCTCCTTCAATCAGATTAGTCAAGCTGAGGTTAGCCAGGAGATCAAAAATATCGCTAGCGCCCACCTTGGTCTGTTTCCCGTACTTAATTTCGCGCCAGGCATCAGTTCTATCCTGCCTAAAAGCTGAGTTTCGCGCCATAACAATATCTTTTTCTAGAGTGCGGGGAATGTTTCGTTGCAGCACTTTTTCAATTGCCTCTGGCAAAAGGTTTTGTTCAATATGGCCTTTACATCTTTTGACATATTCTTTTTGCTGTTTAAAATATCCACGAGGTGAAGTCGCATAGAGACTAGGAACCTGGTTATGGTTGAGGATTAGAGCGCATACTAAAGCTGGCTCTAGATATTGCTTTTCTTTGAAGTATTGGGTATTAATCACCAATAAAACTGCTTGAAGTATTTCTATTTCTGCAATATTAATCAGCTTTAACTGGCTGGCTAACTCAGCTTGGGTTAAAGCATTGTGATTACCTTTATGAGAGTCGTTCATGGTCTTAGCCCAATAATTCACGACGATTTTAACTCTCATTTTCCAAAATGAGTAATAGATTAGGTGATTACTTGGTGAACATGGTAAAAACAATCATAAAAACTGATTTAACTCAGATCTTGCACCAAGAAAATTTGATAGGAGAATGAATAGCTGAAGTGTTTG
>CBDUCX010000328.1:0-6124 GCA_965365755.1 uncultured Pleurocapsa sp. | reverse complement strand
TTTAATTCCGAGCTGATTTAGAAACTCTTGGCTATTTCTAACGGATGTAGTTTTGACTTCAATGCTTTATCTGATAAGTAACCTTTTCTAGGTGGACTAAAGCAAAATAGTGACGTTTCATAACAGGCTCTTGCTACACGAATGCGTTCTTGAGAAGTAAGCCCTGCAATCATTTGAATAGCCTCTTCTACGTGATCTATATCAGCACCAACACTACTATGTATACAAAGACAACGAGTAGCATTGATATTAAGTGGTAGTAATGCCTTTACCTTTTGGATATACTTTTCATCAACACCTAAAGATAGCCGTTCCATTGTATAGGAATAACCTACACAATCAATGGGATCTTCATCCTGTACACTACGAGTAAAGTAATCCATCAAAACCTGTGCAGCAGGAGGGAAAAGTTCTTCTACAACGGCTTCAGCATTGTATCCTAAAGATTGAATATCTCGTAAAGCTAGTAAATCATGACCTGTTTCTTCTTTAGCCTTCTCTGCTGCCCACTCCGCCAAAATGAAACGATTTTTCAAAGCAAATTGTTGAGATGCCTGATGAAGAAGTTGTGGGGTAAAATGGCATAAATGATAAAGCCCAGCTAATCGCCATACCCAACGTGTGGCAGTCAATGCAGGTGGTCTGACATCTGAATTTACGGCATATTTAGCAGCGGCGATCGCTCCATCTAAAAGCTGACGAGTTGTCTCAATACTTCCTGCGCCCTCCATCGATTGAGTGAAATATTGAGTCGATGAATTCTCTGGTGCATTTTCGTCGGTATCTTCTAGTAACCATGCTTTTTCTGAGGTTGCAACTATAACTTTATTCGGTGAGATTCTTGCCCATTCCACAGGGGGAGTATTAGAGCGATTCTTACCATGATTAGTTCGATTAATGCGAAAAGAGATACTAGAATTCTGTTCCTGATTTTGAGCAGGATCTTGAGATTGAAAGTTCATAATTAAAATATTCAATGCGCAATTTACAAGGGATTGATGGGTGTAACTAACTTCAGACTTGAGGCTTTGTTGGCAGACAAAACTTCTCTAAATTAGTACCCTGATTTTTTAACTCTCGTTTAACTGAGAGTAGAAGGGAAATATTTCACTTTTGATGAGCAAAATAAAAACTTGGTCGCAGGTACAGTTTTGTTGGCAGACAAAACTATCCATGATTTAGTTAGATTCGCTAAAGTGGAACTTGTTATTATCTTCAAGTAACCAGTCGCATTCTGAGGTGGCAACTATAACTTTATTGGGTGCGGTTCTTGTCCATTCTATTTTGGGTAGCTTGGTAATGGAATTGTCCGCAAAACTAACTTGACGATGGGGAAAATAAATATTAGGATTTAGTTCCCAATCTTGAACAGTATGCTTAACTTGAAAGTTCATGATTAGCTTGAATACTTAACGCTTAATTTACAAGGGATTGATGGGTGCAACTAACTTCAGACTTGAGGCTTTGTTGGCAGACAAAACTTCTCTAAATTAGCACCTTGATTTTCTAGCTCTCGTTGAAATGAGAGTAGAGGGGATATTTTACTCTTTACGAGGGAAATAAAAACTTTGCAGCAGGTACAGTTTTATTGGCAGATAAAACTATCCTTAACTAGATTAAGTAAAACGCAATTGGCTACTATCTGTCAGCAACCAAGTGTGGTCTGAGTTGGCAACTATAACTTTGTTAGCTGCGATTTTTATCCATGCTACACGGGGAGAAGTAGACCGACATTCAGCAAAACTAGCTTGATGAATGTGAACAGAGATATTATGGTCTAGTTCCTGATCTTGATGGGGATCGTTAGATTTGAAGTTCATGATTAACTTAAATGTTCAACGCTTAGTTTACAAGGGATCGATGTATATAGCTAACTTCAGCCTTAAGGTTTTGTTGGCAGACAAAACTACTGTTAGCTAGTTACACTTTTAGCTTCTTCCTCCCATTTAACTGAGAGTAGAGGAGATATTTCACTCTTGAGGAGCAAAATAAAAACTTTCTTTGTAGAATCGGAGCAGATATTTAGTTGGTTGTGATAGATCTAGTCCTGTTGGCAGACAACACTATACTATTTCTAATCAATTAATAAACAATCTACAGCTTTAGTGATTCTAATATCAGCTCAATTTCTGAGTCGGGGGCAAAACTCTCTGGAGAATCGTCGAAACAGAGCAAAGCCGTTTTATAGCAAGCTTTAGCTACGCGGATACGCTCTTCTGCTTTCAGTCCTGCAACCGTCTCCACTGTTTCTTGAACATCTTCTATATCAACTCCAACACTACCATATAGCCAAGGGCGGCTAGTGGGAGCAATAATACCGGTAAGGCTCGGTGGTAGTAAACTACCTACTAGCTGGGTATATTCCTGCTCTATCCTGGTGGCGATACGTTCTATAGTGTAGGAATAGCCGACACAATCGATGGGGTTGGGGCTTTGCCCTTCCACTAGATAGTCTATCAGACTTTGGGCTTGAGTCGGCTGAAATTTTGTGACGATCGCTTCGGGCTTATAGCCCAAATATTCGATGTCCTGCAAAGTAGTTTGATTATAGTCTCGTTCCCGATTTGCTTTTTTCTGTGCCCACTTTGCTAAAGTTGGCTGATTAGCGATCGCAAATGCTTCAGAGGCATCTCTCATTAACTTTGGAGTTGAGCAGGTTAGATGATAATGACCAGCTAGTTGCCAGATCCAGCTTGCCAGGGTTAAACCTGGCAAAACAGCTTCAGAGTATTGATAATAGGCAGCAGCGATCGCTGCATCTAAGAGATTTTGAGTAGAGTCGATACTACCATCGATATCTTTCATGGATTGACCATAGCGGTCTAAAATCTCTAAGGCATTAGCTTTGTACAACCAAGCACTATTGGTAGTTGCTACTGCTACCGTTTCTGGCGAGAGTCGCGTCCATTGAGTATCAATGGAGTTAGATAGACGTGTCAAGGGAGTCGTCCCTCTCGGTGGATCAATAATACAAATGTATTCTTCTTTCTTTCGGAGTCGAGACTCATGGGAGTTCATAATTCACCTAAAAGTTCAAGCGGTAATGATTCATCATTCGGTATCTGGAGTTAGCTCAGATTTACTATTTACTTACTATGTCCCGTCAGTGATAAAACTCTGACTCTTGAAGAACGGTTCTTCTTGGTTTGCTTCTACCCAGACTTTGATCAGTTGGGAAAGTACAAATGTCATAGTGACTTTCTTCTTCATACATAAGACTTTTAGCCTTACCTTGAGAGATTCGGGAACATACACGCTAATAACTTCCATGTCAGTCTCAGGAGACGATCTTGGCTGCTCAAAGATCGGTTTTTTAGATAACAACCAGTCTCGTAACAGTTGCTCACTCATCATGCTCATGTTTAATCCTTGTTGTGCGCAAAGAATTTTAAACTGAAGCTTGAGTTCACTGGATATAGCGGCTTTGGCGATTACACTTTTTTCTTTAGTTTCTTGCCTCACAATCTTTTTGTCTTTTATTAAAATGATTAAATAACAAAGTATTAAAGTTTCAATGTTACTAGTTAATATCATTCAACTTCCAGATTTTTGCCAGGGAAGATTAAGAAGTTAAGAAAAATAAGTTTAGAGGCGATAATTCCTTGACTGTTAAGATATTGTCTTGAGCGCTCTAAGCAGTCTAATACTGTAGCATCAACTACACCCTATTTATAGTAGAATTGTACTTGACGATATCCTGTTGCTTTTGTTACACTTATTGTCTATATAGGTTGGTGAATAACTTAAATGTTCAACGCTCAACCAATTTACAAGGGACAAGCGCTACCATTTTTAAATTAAGGCGACTAAGTTTTGTTGGCAGACAAGACCTGTCTTAATCCAAGGGTAGCGTTTGTTTTTTCTGTCTCTATATTTTGTTGCCCAAAAAGATATAAGTTGCCAACTTGGAAGCGTGCCAAAGTTAGAGAGTAAATGAAAGAAAGCTGTTAGAGGAATTGGCGATCGCTTCTCAGCAAATCTCTTGATCATGATGTATAACTTCTCGATAACAAGGTAATAAGGTAATAAGGTAATAAAGTACAAACTTCACTTAATTACTTTTACTTACAAAATTATTCTCGTGCAAGTGAAGTTAAGGAATTTAACCCGTCTAGCTTGATATATTTTGAGTTATTTTCTCGCGAAAAGCGCTTAAATCAAGGCTTTCTAGCTTATAAATACTTATCATTTGTTATTCTTATGATAGTTATAAGTTTATCTAATGATTTTTGTTTTTAGAGTTAAAACGTATACTATTGAACCATTAAGTAGACTATTTTTACTAGTATCAGCCAGAGTCAAAGCTTGATTGTAATTGTTGCTTCCAAGACAAACTGTTAAGTTTTTCACTATTAATGTTATATTTTATTACTTTAAAAATCAAGTGTTAAGTTCTTCTTGACAATACTATTGCTGTGGCTTTCAAAAAACACCCTCAAAAAACTCAATAATTTCCGACCAAGCTGTATCAGTAGCTTCGGGATCATATCGATAGCCGTCATTACGCATGAAAGTATGATCAGCTTCGTAGAGTAGTGATTTGTGTTTTATCCCTGCACTATCTAACGTGGCTAAAATTTTATCTCTACCCTCGGGAGGAACATGGGGATCGAAAGTACCAAAAACAGTTAGGACTTTACCTTTAATTTCCTCAACTCTGGCAATGGTGTCTGCTACTCCTCTACCCAACTTGCCATTATGGATTCCCGTAGGATAACAACATGCCGAGGCTTGTACCTCTTGCTTGAGGGCAGCGCGAAATGCCAAATGTCCACCGATACAGAAGCCCATGGTGCCTAATTTATCTGTAATGACTCGACTATCTAACTTGAGCCAATCTAAAACTGCCTGAGCATCATGATCGTAATCGGCGATCGCACTACGTCTAGCATTATCATTACCCCGCAGTTTACCGAGATCGCTAGGCTCGATCACAGTACCAATGGGTTCAAGTCGATGAAAAATTTCTGGTGCTGCTACCACATAACCATAACCTGCCAAGCGCTCGGCAAGTAAGGTTATCGGTCTGCCTAGTTGATAAATATCAGAATAGAATAAGATTCCTGGATATTGTCCCTCTGATTTGGGCGCGGCAACATAAACCCGCATTAAACTATCATCTACTGTTAGTCCAATATTAGACTTAGTAATTAGCAAAACTTACCTCCTCACTCCTGTTAACTTAAATAAATATCCCTTAACGATTTTGAATACATTCCCCGCTTTGTTGAATCAGCTTGGCAACTAACCCTGTCCAGCCTGTTTGGTGACTTGCGCCCATTCCTGCACCATTATCACCATGGAAATATTCGTAAAATAGAATCAAATCTTGCCAGTGGGGATCTTGGAACTTATCTGTATCGCCGTATAAAGGACGTTGGCGATCGCGGTCTTGCAGAAAAATACTGGTCAATCGAGAGGAAATTTCCTCGGACACTTCCCATAAGTTCATCATGTTGCCGGAACCTGTGGGACATTCAACCTGGAAATCATCTCCCAGATAATGATGAAATTTTTGCAAAGATTCAATCAACAGGTAGTTAACAGGCATCCAAATTGGCCCTCGCCAGTTGGAGTTCCCCCCAAATAGACCGCTAGTAGACTCTGCTGGTTGGTAACGTACCTGATTTGGGTTGCCATCCACATAAAAAGTATAGGGATGATCCTGATGGAAACGGGACATAGCGCGGATGCCATAATCGCTCAAGAATTCGTTTTCATCGAGCAGTTTTTCCAGGATGCGTCGTAACTTATCTTCTGATTCCAAGCTATCTAAGGTAACACTACAAAGAGCTAACATTCTCCTCGCACCTGACCCCTTGGTTTCCATACAGGCAACATTTTTTTTCAAGTCTGTACGATTATTGATAAACCACTCTAAACGTTTTCTAAAACCAGGAAGTTTTTGCAAGACCTCTGGTTCAAGGGTCATCACCGCAAACAAGGGGATCAAACCCACCATTGATCGCACTTTTAATCTGATTCTTTCTCCGTGGGGTAAATGCAGCACATCGTAAAAGAAACCATCCTCCTCATCCCAAAGCTGGGCTTTATCATCCCCGATATGCACCATGGCATCAGCAATATAGAGAAAATGCTCGAAGAATTTGGTTGCCATGTCTTC
>CBDUCX010000327.1:0-6129 GCA_965365755.1 uncultured Pleurocapsa sp. | reverse complement strand
TACAATAATAGACTGCACACAATTTAAAATTAATTTCATATACGAGGTATTTTGTGAGTGTAAGAGTAAGGATTGCTCCTTCACCAACAGGAAATTTACACATTGGGACAGCACGGACGGCAGTTTTTAACTGGCTTTTTGCCCGTCATCATCAGGGAACGTTTGTCCTCAGAATTGAGGATACAGACGAGGCAAGATCGCGCCCTGAATACACCGAGAATATCAAGTCAGGACTAGAGTGGTTAGGACTCAACTGGGATGAAGGGCCATTTTTTCAGACTCAGCGTTTAGAAAAGTATCAAGCAGCGGTACAAACTTTGCTAGATAAGGATTTGGCTTATTTTTGCTACTGTACTCCTGAAGAGCTTGATGAGATGCGAGCAACCCAGAAGGCAAAAGGACAAGCCCCTGGTTATGATAATCGTCACCGCAATCTAACTACTGAAGAAAGACAAGCATTTGCAGCAGAGGGACGCAAACCTGTAGTCCGTTTTAAAATAGATAGCGATCGCAATATTGTTTGGCAAGATTCCATCAGGGATACGGTCAGTTGGCAAGGTAGCGATTTGGGTGGTGACATGGTGATTGCCCGCGCTGCGGATGACGATCAGCCCTATGGACAGGCGTTGTATAATCTGGCAGTGGTAGTTGATGATATTGAGATGAATATCTCCCATGTAATTCGTGGAGAAGACCATATCGCCAATACTGCTAAACAAATTTTGCTATACGAAGCTTTGGGTGCAGAAATTCCTGTATTTGCCCATAGTCCTTTAATTCTTAACCAGGATGGACGCAAATTGTCAAAACGAGATGGAGTTACATCTATTGATGATTTCCGTAAAATGGGTTTTCTCCCCGAAGCTTTGGTTAATTACATGACTCTATTAGGCTGGACTTTTCCCGACTCGACCAAAGAGATCTTTACCCTAGAAGAAGCAGCCAAAGAGTTTGATCTAGAGCGAGTCAATAAGGCTGGGGCAAAATTCGACTGGGATAAATTAGATTGGATCAATAGTCAATATCTCCATAAAATGCCTGCTGATAAATTAACCGATTTATTAATTCCCTATTGGCAGGATGCTGGCTATGACGTAAATAGTAAAGACCGCTCTTGGTTAGAAACCTTAACAGCACTGACGGCACCTACCCTTAACCGCTTGACCGACGTAATTAAGGAAACTAGTGTCTTTTTTGTCGATTCCGTGGAACATACCCCAGAAGCAATGGATTTATTAAAGCAAGAGGGGGTAGCTGAAGTAGTGAGCGAGATAATTGCAGGGGTTAATAATGCTGAGTCGATGGCAGAAGAAGATACCAAGGCACTGATCAAGCAAGTTACCAAAAGCCAGAAAGTCAAAAAAGGTTTGGTAATGCGATCGCTGCGAGCTAGTTTAACAGGAGAATTACACGGGCCAGATTTAACTCAAACTTGGTTATTGCTCAATAAGTTAGGCGCAGATAAATCTCGTTTGCAACAGACTTTAGCCAAAATCGCGACTTAAAACCAGAGTCTCTCAACTGGGAATTGAGGGGCTAAGTAGAGGAGGCGGGGGAGGTAGGGGAATAAATAATGTTTTTATCTTCTCTCCCCGTGACATAGAAAAAATCTAAAACGGCGTATAAAGACAAGGGGGTTCGACTAAACTTACAGGTAGAGTTCGCGCTGACATGAAAAACATATGGACAATCTTGCACTTTGGCAACGCTACCAAGACTGGCTTTATTACAACGAAGATTTAGGAATTTACTTAGATATTAGTCGTATTAGCTTTGATGAGGCTCAAGTAGAACAGCTAAAACCCAAATTTAATCGAGCATTTCAAGACATTACAGCTTTAGAAGGTGGTGCGATCGCCAATCCCGACGAAAATCGCATGGTGGGTCACTATTGGTTGCGTGATCCTGATTTAGCACCCACCTCTGAATTGAGACAGGACATTATTGACACCAATAACAGCGTCCTCGATTTTCAGCGCAAGGTACACAGTGGCGAAATTCATCCTCCCAGTGGTGGTAAGTTTACTGATATTCTCTCCATTGGTATCGGTGGCTCGGCTTTGGGCCCTCAATTTGTGGCTCAGGCTCTAGCGCCCACTGATCCTCCCCTGAAGATTCACTTTATTGATAATACCGACCCTGCGGGAATCGATCGCGTGATTGCAGGTATTAGTAACTTAGAAACTACTCTCGTCTCGGTCATTTCTAAGTCTGGAGGTACTCCTGAAACCCGTAACGGAATGCTGGAGGTCAAAAAAGTTTATGCCGATCATAATCTGGATTTTGCCGCTCATGCTTTTGCGATTACAGGAAAAAGTAGTAAATTAGAAGCGATCGCTGAACGAGAAGGTTGGTTGGCTATTTTCCCGATGCGAGACTGGGTTGGGGGACGTACCTCGGAATTGTCACCTGTTGGTCTAGTGGCTGCTGCACTTCAAGGTATTGATATCAGGGCAATGTTAGAAGGTGCCAAAGCGATGGATGCTCTGACTCGCAAACAAAGTCTTCAGGATAATCCCGCTGCATTATTAGCAATGGCGTGGTATTGTGCAGGACACGGTAGAGGGGAAAAAGATATGGTAATTCTTCCCTACAAGGATAGTCTGTTGCTGTTTAGCCGCTATCTCCAACAGCTAATTATGGAATCTCTCGGTAAGGAAAAAGATCTTGATGGCAATGTGGTCAATCAAGGGATTGCGGTTTATGGCAACAAGGGTTCTACCGATCAGCACGCCTATGTCCAACAGCTACGAGAAGGGGTTAATAACTTCTTCCTGACCTTTATCGAGGTATTGGAAGATAGAACAGGAGAATATGTCGAAATTGAGCCTGGAACTACTTCTGGGGACTATCTGAAAGGATTCTTGTTAGGTACTCGCACTGCCCTCAATGATAAGCAACGGGATTCGATTACCATCACCATCCCTAAAGTGAATGAACGTATTGTTGGTGCTTTAATTGCTCTCTATGAACGGGGAGTTAGTATTTACGCTTCTTTAGTTAACATCAATGCTTATCATCAACCAGGTGTTGAGGCAGGGAAAAAAGCCGCAGCGGCAGTCCTAGAAATTCAGAAAAAGGTAGTAAATACTCTAGAACAAACTGATGCCTATCTGTCCTTAGCTGAATTGGCAGATAAAGCCCAAATAAGCGATGAGATCGAAACTGTGTATAAAATCGTGCGTCATCTCCATGCTAACGAACGGGGTATTGTAGTTCAGGGTAATCTTGGCAAACCCGATACCATTAGGGTTTCTTGGCAAAAATAATCTTGTAGCGGACATTCCGTCGCTAGGACAGAAAATAAATTAAACTAAAATCAAACTAAATAAGCGATCGCCTTACCTGTCGGGCGATCGCTTTGTTATTGCGATCGTCAATAATACTAAATCCGTTTCGTGTAGGTTACTTAAGATTGCCCCCTAAATCCCCCAAATCTGGGGGACTTAAAGAAATGAGATCGTAACCTTTATCAATCGGATTTAGTATAAGACTTTATGATGAAGAATTTGCTAAACAACTGAATAGCTACGATATTCAAGCATCAGTAGTAGAAAAATACGATGTTTGGATCAGACTGGCGGACAGTCGATTAAATGAGAGCGAATTAGCCCATTGGATTGAAAATAAGTCTGCAAAAATCAATTAGCAGTTAAGCAAACTGTCTTTTCTTCCCGCCAGATTATCTAAAGTAATGATTAAATGATGTACTGTTATATTACTTTAAAATAAACTTAGAGTTTCGGTTTTCTCTCAATCAATCATGGCTGGTAATATTCCCTACATTTCCCGTGAACAAACTGAAGCATTATTAACTTGCTTTGCCGAAGCGATTGAAAAACCGCAAGCTAATCCATTACTGTTTAACGTTTGGGGAATTGGGGGAGTTGGTAAAACTACCCTGCTGGATAAATTAGATGAACTACACCCAAATATAAGTTTTACCAGAGTTTATTTTGGAAGTACCCCAGACATCGGGACACCGATCAAGTTAATGGCAAAACTGTATGATAATTTGCCAGCTACATATGATTGGGGTGAAGAGTATGAAAGATTTCCTGATCTATATCAAAAGTATCAACAAACCTTACAACAGCTAGAAAAACCTGATAAGAAAGAAAGCGAGGCACAAGCTAAAGACAGAAAAGATGCGATTAAAAAACTAGTCGGGGGAAGTGCCAAAGCTATTAGTCAGGTTACGCCGTTAAAACCCGTTGCTGGTGAAGTAAGTTTAATTGCAGAAGGTGGAGTAGATTTAGTCGATTGGTTACAAAAGCAACGAGTAACCAAAAGAGATCAAGAACTGCAACAACTAATGCTGAAGCCAATTCCCAAGCTGACTAAGGCATTTGTGGCGGGAATAATTGCCAAGTCTCAACAACAGCCAGTAGTTTTACTTTTAGATACCTATGAAAAAACTAACAGCGAGATTGATAATTGGTTGTGGCAATATTTAATTGCTAATTCAGATTTAAAATCCCATCGATTGCGGATAGTTGTGGCTGGCAGAAAGAATTTATTGAAACAGGAAAGCTGGCGCAAACTTCAGCAAGACTTTAATTCCGTCTATAGTTTAGAAATAGAAAGATTTACCCTGGAACAAACGCAAAACTATTTTGCCAAGATTGATATTGCTAATCTAAAACAAATTTATCAAGTAACAAAAGGCTTACCTTACTATCTCAATTGGATTCGGAAACAAAAACTTGCTGGAAAAGAACTAGATTTTTCCCAAGGAAATCAAGAAATTGTTAACCTTCTTTTACAAGGATTAAATAAAGCACAGAAAAAAGTCATTCAATTAGCAGCTTGTTGTCGTTGGTTTAATAAGTCTTTGATTAAATATTTAGTCACTAGTCAAGAATTAGATTTTGACAACGAAGTAAATCCAGAACTGAATTGCTTTGAGTGGTTAACGAAGTTAGATTTTGTTGAATTTACCCAGAATACTCACCGTCTAGATGACGTAGCGCGGGATGTATTTCGCCTGTCTCTATGGCAAGAAGATCAGGATCAATTTCGTCAAGTTAATGATTTGTTGGCTAAATATTATGAAAATAGGGCAATAGCAGAAGTGCCTCCAGATCACTCTCCTCCCCGAATGTATGAAAATCTGGAATGGCAAAAATACACATCACAGTCTCTTTATCATGGGTTATTTGCCAAACAATCAGATATAGAAAATAAGTTTCTTACTCATCTATTTTGCGGCTGCTATCTTCAGGAAACGGAAGTAGTGACTACTCCATTTAATGCAATCACAGCAGAAGTTCATATAGAAAATGAAGAAAACAACGATCTTTTATCTTCTAGCACCAAAAAATTTTTCCAAAGCATTAAGTCTATTTTTGATGTTAATTGTTTAGCTTTTGAGGAACAGAAATTAATCAATAGTTTAAAGAATCAAGACCTTTCTCTTGAGCAAATAAAAACTTTGCTTAAACCTGCATTAAAATACTGTTTTGATCGTATTGATTGTTTGGATGGATTAGCGAAATTTGCAGCACTTTTATACAAAGCAGAAAATAGTTATTCAAGTGATCAATTGAGATATTTACAACAAGCTAAATCTCAAGCTGAGAAGATCATTGTCAACTCCGATCCTGAATTTAGCAGTAAACTTTTTTTGGGTTTAGGTAACACCCAGTTCCAATTGGGTAGATTAGATGAAGCGATCGCCTCCTATGACCAAGCAGTAGAAATTAAACCAGATAATGATGGAGCTTGGTATAACCGTGGTGTGACACTAGATAGATTAGACAGATTAAATGAAGCGATCGCCTCCTATGACCAAGCAGTAGAAATTAAACCAGATAATGATTTAGCTTGGTATAATCATGGTCTCGCCCTGCGTAACTTAGGCAGGTATAAAGATGCGATCGTCTCCTATGACAAGGCATTAGAAATCAACCCTAATTATGATTCAGCATGTAATAACCGTGGTGTGGCACTGGATAATTTAGGCAAATATAAAGAAGCGATCGCCTCCTATGACAAGGCTATAGAAATAAAACCAGATAATGATTCAGCTTGGTATAACCGTGGTGTGGCACTGGATAATTTAGGCAAATATAAAGAAGCGATCGCCTCCTACGATAAGGCGTTGGCAATTAATCCTGATGCTGATGC
>CBDUCX010000326.1:0-6151 GCA_965365755.1 uncultured Pleurocapsa sp. | reverse complement strand
TTTTTAAGGCAATAGCAAGGGGATTATCCAGAAAGTTAAAGAGTTGTTGGGTTAGTTATTGAAGTAGGAAATAAGATTTTACCTGAGCTGCTTTTACAGCCGAAAAATGCGCTAAATTTGGGTGATATTTTGCCTTGACCAAGCGATCGCACTTATTAAGTATTAAGTAGATATTGATTTAACTGGTACTTCCGCATTAAGCCATTGGAAAAAACTTTCATTGATTGATTGGGGCGATAGCTCTGCTATGAAATTCGTATAATCTATGTGCTGGCGAATCACGTTTTCGATCTCTGGGCGATAGCCCGACTGTGTTTTGACAATTAAGACGGTTTCAGCTTCTTCTTCGATTTTCCCTGACCAAGAATAAGCACAAGTGATCGGAAACCAGTTAGTGCAAACTGCTAGCTTTTGAGTGAGTAATGCCTGACTGATTTGACGCGCCTCTTCCACAGTATTTAGGGTGATGTAATAGAGTATCATCTGCCGAAACTATATTTAAGTTTAAATTAGTTACCACCTCAAATTACCAACTAGTTAGTAGTCTAATTCGGAAATTAAAGGATTTATAAAGAATGATTTTTTAATAGCTTTGTTGGTAAAATCGAGCAATTATACTAAATCTCCCAACCTAGTCTAGTTGGCTGTTGATATATCTTCTTAAGGGTATTGATATCTCGCGGGGAAATAGAAGGGGGATCGCTTACCTGAGAGAAATACATTGCGTCCTTTGCTTCTGGGCTATGTCCCCAAATTCCTAAAGCATGACCTAATTCGTGGCGGATTGTCGCTAGCAAAGATACTCCTGCAAAATTTGGACTAACCTGCACCGTCATCCTAAGAGCGATAACAGCAGGATCTTTAGTTAAATAAAATTCGTAGTTAGTCTGGGCGGCAATTGCTCTAGGAATATCATATAGTCCTGTATCTGGGTTTAGTTTGACTTCTCTTTCAGGTTGCGATCGCAAAACTACTATATCGGCGGTTTCTTGTTCTGTTGTTTCTTCTAGGGGAAAATAAACCTTCCATGCGGCGATCGCTTTTTTGACTGCTGCCGTCCATTGTTGAAAGCGCTGATTTGCGGCGGATAGTTCAGTGCTGGGAGAATGTTCTACATAAATTTTAAGGGGAAACTTTGACCAAACTAAATATCCCAGGGGAGTCGATTCAATCTGATCGAAGTAATCGTCACCAGTTGATTGATCTTGCCACTGGGCTAGAAACTCAGGTAAAGCATGAACTTTTAATGCTGGTAAATCGGAAGTTGGAGTAGGTGGGGGATCAATTTGGGGATGAGCCAGTTTACTAAAAACAAACACACTTAAAAAAGTAGCGATCGCTATGACAACTAACTTTTGCCATTGTGAACGCCACTTATCCATAATGTGCGCCTGATTTGAATTAGTTTCGTTCAAATTTGTTAGTTTTTAGTTCTTAGCTCTTAGCCTTGAGAATAAAATACAAAATATCGTAGATTATCTAACTTGGATTGCCAAATTTAGCTAAGATTGCCGTACAGGAGATAAAGGTAATTGCCAACGCCCAAGTGATTCTGTTCAAAGCATTCTCGGCACTTTTTGTACTACTAAACATCTGAGACTGCCCACCAATACCTCCTAAGCCATCTCCTTTAGGACTATGTAGCAAGACAAATACAATTGTTAATAAGGCACATATCGCCCAGATAATCTGCACTATTGTAAGGGTTTGAGGAGTCATTTCAAAAATTTAATTTAGATTTTAATTGTTTAACTTAAGTAAGTCTAATGTTTATCATACTAAGTGTGATCACTATTGTATGCTGCCGACAGGGGCATATTCAACCTGATTTAGTGCAACCTTTGGCTAAAATAATATCTTTTCATAACTCCGCATATGCGAAGCGGTATCCTTTAGGGCGCCGTCAGAGGTCAGACCCCGCGTCGTCCGAAGGCGCAAGGGAATGCTGACTTAGCAAGGGAATGCGCGAGAGGTAGTGGGTAGTAGGTAGTAATAGTCTTAACATAATTGCCTAATACTATACAAATAGAGCTAATTATTTGATCAGCCGTGGTAAAGCCAAATATATGACAAGGAGACAAAAAGGATATACATAATATTTTGAGTTTGATTTTTAATTGATTCTGTCTTCAATAGAAAAGCAAATAATTCATCGGCTAGAATCTCTTGAAGAATCGCAGCAGTTACAAGTATTGAATTTTGTCAATTTCTTGGCTACAAACAGCATTTTTGGTGTGCCAGGCAAAAATTTACTACGCTTTGCGGGTTCAATTCCTGAAGAAGATCTTGAACTTATGTCCTAAGCAATTAATGATGAATGCAAAAAAAAGTCAAAATAATTGCGATCGCATTTTTCCCACTAACTAAAATCTTTAAATTATTAAAATATCAGAAAAATCTTGGTAAATTATCCATAATCACTAATTTAAGAAAATATAATACACGGAAATCTTTCTGTTTATTGCCGTGTCCCATAATCTCGTTAGCAGCATTGAGCAATTCATTACCCAGCTACGTCAACAAATCCAATTAGAGATACAAAATAATTGGCGTGACGTTACTTTGTTAGACATCGAGCATAATAATTTAACTAAAATTGATCTTAATAAATGTCCAACCGCAGTAGTTAACGAACAAGGATATCTTGTTTTCCCTCAAGGAAGACAGATCAAATGGTTGGCACAAAATATTACTATCCCCGATACACTACGAGGTTATCCATTATCAGGTTTAAGTTTACGCTTAGTTTTAACTTGGTGGGCAGAAGATGCTCAAATATTTATTAATGGAAAATTAGTACAGCAGGGGGATTTATTTGATTCTTCGGCGCGGGTACTTATTACAGAAGATGCTCAACCAGGACAAGAATATCTAGTTACTATCCGACTCGTTAGTCCTAATCATGACATTGGGGCGTTAATGCGATCGCATTTAAGATACGAAAAGTTATCTGTTCCCCACAATATTGATCCAGGCTTGATAGCCGATGAGCTTACGGTCTTACTGAAATATATCTCTCAGTTTGAATCTGAACACCTGGAGGTATTGGCAACAGAGTTAGCTAAATTTGATTGGCGCAATCTGAAAAACGCCGACGGGTTCGTATACGATTTGGCAAAATTGCGATCGAACCTGTTACCCCTCGCGGGGAATATTAAACGGCGTTGCTTTAATTTACTTGGTCATGCACATTTGGATATGGCTTGGCTATGGACGACTGATGAAACCTACGAAGTTGCTGAACGCACTTTTAAGTCTGTCCTCAATTTGCAACAAGATTTTCCCACCCTTATCTTTGGTCATACTAGCCCTGCACTATATCAGTGGATTGAAATTAATCGTCCCCAGTTATTTAAAGAGATCCAAAATGCAGTTAGGTTGAATAAGTGGGAAATACTGGGGGGAATGTGGATTGAACCTGAAACTAATTTGGTTTGTGGTGAATCGTTAATTCGGCAGTTGTTATACGGACAACAATATTATCAAGAGAAGTTTGGCGAGATTAGTCAAGTTGCTTGGCTTCCAGATAGCTTTGGTTTTACTTGGCAGTTACCGCAAATATTCCAGCAATGCGGGATTGAATATTTTGTTACGGGTAAGCTGCATTGGAATGATACAACTCAGTTTCCCCATGGCTGTTTTTGGTGGTCATCTCCCGATGGAACTCAGTTACTTACCCTGATGTCTCCCCCTAACGTAACAGGAGTTATGGATACTAACCCGATTACCATGACTAATTACGCAATTGATTGGGAAATACAGACAGGCTTGCCAGAAATATTTTGGTTGCCAGGTGTAGGAGATCATGGTGGTGGGCCAACTAGAGATATGTTGGAGGTTGCTCACAAATGGCATAACTCCCCGTTTTTTCCCGAAATCAAGTTTTCTACTGCTAGTGATTATTTAGCCAAGATTATTCGGCAAGCAAACAATGATGATTATCTCGCGCAGAGTCGCCAAGACGCAAAGGATATAAGTGGTGCTAAGTATGATTTTCCTGTGTGGAAAGATGAACTATATTTAGAACTTCACCGAGGTTGTTATACGGTTCATGGAGAGCAAAAAAAGTATAACCGTCATTGTGAAAGATTGCTTTATCAGGCGGAATTGTGGTCAACTCTCGCAACTCTGCTTTGTGGGGACAGGTTGGTTATCCAGCCACTATTTTCCAATATAAAGACAATAATCGAAAAAGAGGGTTTTTGTCAAGCAGATCCTCAACAGTTAATAGAAATCGCCTGGAAGAAAGTTTTATTTAATCAGTTTCACGACATCTTGCCTGGGACTTCGATCCCCGAAGTATTTATAGAAGCCAATCAAAACTGGGAAACTGCAATCGCAATTGGCGAGAATATCTTAGAAAATGCCCTGAATGCGATCGCTTTAAGTATCGATTTATCTGAACCTCCTCAATCGGATGCGATACCGTTAGTTGTCTTTAATTCTCTTAATTGGCAGCGCTCAGAAATAATAACAATTACCGATAAAAAATTTGCCACTGACAATCTCGTCTTTTGGATATGTAGCGATCGAGGAGAGAGAATAGATTCAGCTCTTAATCAAGTAGAGAATCAACTAGGTTTTTTAGCTCAAGATATTCCAGGGGTGGGTTATCGTTTATTTTGGCTATGCCAGGAACCAGCAACAGCAGAACAAGCATTTACAATTAAATCTGACATTAATTATCAATTAGAAAACGATTATTTGCAAGTTATTGTTAACCAAAAAACTGGAGATTTAACTAGTATCTTTGATAAAATTAACCATAAAGAAATACTTAGTCAAGCAGGAAATAAAATTCAAGCTTTTGCAGACCAAGGGCAGTATTGGGATGCCTGGAATATCGATCCAGAATATGCACAAAAGCAATTATCTGATACTAAACTAAAATCAATTGAGTGGTTAGAAAATAATAGTAGCAAACAAATAATTAGAGTAGTTAAACAATTTAATCAATCAGAATTTATTCAAGACTATATCTTAGAATTAGATTCAACTTATTTAAAAATAGCTAATACAGTAAACTGGCAAGAAACTCATGTAATGATCAAGGTAGCATTTCCTTTGAATCTAACTAGTGACCATGGCACCTGTGAAATACCCTGTGGGACTATTGACCGAACCACTAAACCCCAAACAGCCGCAGAACAAGCAAAATGGGAATTTTCGGCATTAAATTGGGTAGATTTAACCGATAACAACGGTGAATACGGAGTTAGTCTCTTAAATGATGGCAAATATGGTTATGATGCCCAACCAAATCAGTTACGCCTGACATTATTGCGATCGCCCCTATGGCCAGATCCTCAAAGTGACAAGGGAATTCATCACTTTACCTATGCAATATATCCTCATCAATATAGCTGGAAAGAAGCCAAGACAGTGCAGAAAGCTTACGAATTGAATACCCCCTTGCAAACAGTATTACTTGATAAATATCAACAGGATATTTCAGAATCCAATTTATTACCATCGAAAACTGAGTTGTTAAATTTATCAGCCGATAATTTAATCTTAATGGCATTGAAGCTATCTTCTAAACAAGAAATAATTATGCGTTGCTACGAAGCCCATGGTTTAGAAGCCAACCTTAATCTTAGAGGTAATTTCGATTGGGAACTATCTACTTCATTAAATTGTTTGGAGAGAGAAAATATCCCAGGAGAGCAATGCAATAAAATTAAACCTTATAAAATCACAACTTTTAAACTAAAAAGAAAAAAATATATCTCTCTTCACTTCTAAATTGTGAATAAGACCTGTAGTTTAGACTAACGAAAAAACCAAAGTAGAAAATAGAGGGAGAATGAAAGACAAGTCCTAAAGAATATCGCTTCGCATATAGCGTTTCTCAAATTAGTGAGATACACTAATCAAAATTTAGTCTACTAATCTGAGATGAAAGCATACTCACTGGACTTAAGGCAAAAGATTATTAATGTCTACGAACAAGAAGAAATTTCTCAACATAATTGTTAACAATAGCGTTATTGAAATGTAATGAATTTATCTCTAAACAAGTAGTTAAAATTATCTTGGATGAACTTGATTAGAGAATCAATGATTCAACTTCCTCGCGAGATTATCACTAAATTACTAACGGGACTTAAACAAAAATCAAGCCCAAACAAGCCCAAAACTGGCTTTATAA
>CBDUCX010000325.1:0-6194 GCA_965365755.1 uncultured Pleurocapsa sp. | reverse complement strand
CTTTGATCACTGGCATCACTGGTCAAGACGGTTCATATTTGAGCGAGTTTTTATTAGATCAGGGTTATGAAGTTCATGGCATTATTCGTCGGACTTCGACCTTTAATACAGACCGCATTGACCACATCTATATCGACCCCCACAGTCCAGACGCGAACTTATTTTTGCACTACGGTGATTTAACTGACGGTACTACCCTCAGACGCATTCTAGAAGAAGTAAAACCCGTAGAAATATATAATTTAGGGGCACAGTCTCACGTAAGAGTAAGTTTTGATTCTCCCGAATATACCGTTGATTCTGTAGGCATGGGAACTTTGCGCTTATTAGAAGCAATTAGAGATTATCAACAACGGACGGGAATTGAGGTCAGATTTTATCAAGCTGGATCTTCAGAAATGTTTGGTAAAGTTTTAGAAGTTCCCCAAAAAGAAACTACGCCTTTTTATCCCCGCAGTCCCTATTCCTGTGCCAAGGTTTATGCCCATTGGCAAACTATTAACTACCGCGAATCTTACAATCTTTTCGCTTGTAACGGCATTCTCTTTAACCATGAGTCTCCTCGCCGTGGTGAAACCTTTGTGACTCGCAAAATTACTAGAGCTGTTGCCCGCATTGTGCAAGGCACACAAAAGAAATTGTATTTAGGTAATCTAGATTCTAAAAGAGACTGGGGCTACGCTAAGGATTATGTCAAGGCGATGTGGATGATGCTACAGCAAGATAAACCAGATGACTATGTAGTTGCCACAGGAGAAACATACGAAATCAAAGAATTTCTCGATGTTGCTTTTGGTCATGTTAACTTAGACTGGCATGATTACGTAGCTTTCGATCCTCGTTATTTACGTCCCGCTGAAGTGGATCTGCTCATTGGTGACCCCACTAAAGCCAAAAAACAATTAGGTTGGGAGCCTACTGTAACTTTTGAGGAACTAGTTAAGCTGATGGTTAATGCTGATTTAGTTAATCTCAACTTGCCTACTCCTGACGGTAGTGATTATGAAGACAATACTCCTCTAAATCGCCGCAATTTTGCCACAATTGTTGACTAGTTTAAGCTGGCAATTTAAGTCACTTGACAGGTTTCAGACCTAAAATGTTTACATACTTCCTCTTAATTAGTAATGTTAAGTTTACAAGATAAAAATATCCTGGTGACCGGTGGTAACGGCTTTCTCGGTAAACAGGTAGTCGATCAACTGTGTAAAGCTGGAGCAACTATCGGTAGAATCAGTACACCGCGATCGCGAGAACTAGATTTATGTAAATGGGAAAATTGTCAGCAGGCAGTTAAAGAACAAGATGTAGTCATTCATTTAGCTGCCCATGTAGGTGGGATTGGCTTAAACAGAGAAAAGCCCGCTGAATTGTTTTATGACAATTTAATGATGGGAGCGCAGTTGATTCATGCTGCCTATCAAGAAGGGGTAGAAAAATTTGTTTGCGTCGGTACGATCTGCGCCTATCCTAAATTTACTCCAGTGCCTTTTAAGGAAGATGATCTGTGGAATGGCTACCCAGAGGAAACTAATGCTCCCTATGGTATTGCCAAGAAAGCTCTGTTAGTGCAGTTAGAAGCCTACCGTCAACAATATAACTTTAACGGTATTTATCTTTTACCTGTCAATCTTTATGGCCCTGAAGATAATTTTGACCCCCGTAGCTCTCATGTAATTCCCGCGTTGATTCGCAAAGTTCATGAAGCACAACAGCGAGGAGATCAAGAGTTGCCAGCATGGGGCGATGGTAGTCCTACCCGCGAATTTTTATATTCTACGGATGCAGCACGGGGCATTGTGATGGCGACTCAAAAATATAACGAACCTGCACCAGTTAATCTAGGCACTAATCACGAAGTCAAGATTAAAGATCTCGTAGAAACCATTTGTGAAATTATGGATTTTCAGGGAGAGATTGTCTGGCAACCCGATCAGCCTAATGGTCAACCTCGTCGTTGTTTAGATACTCAAAGAGCAAAAGAGAAATTTGGTTTTGTGGCAGAAACTGAGTTTAAGCAAGGTTTGAAAAATACTATCGAATGGTATCGTCAACATGCAGTGCCAGTTACAGCTTAATCTGAGCGTTTAATTACGTCATAGATAAAAAAGCAAGAAGCGATCGCCTGTCTCCCAAGCGATCGCTTTATATTATTATATGCACTTCTTTTCGTCTGATATCTCTAAAGATGCCGAACAGAAAAATAAAATTATGGGGATTAGTTTCTCTCCAGCCTCGTTGGGGATTGACTGTTAAGGGCTGGTCAGCGATTTTGCTAGCGATCGCCTTAACCTTATGGTTATTGTTAACTAGACTAGAATCTTTTTTCGCTTACTCACTACCAGTACCAGCAGAAATTTTAATTGTGGAAGGCTGGATTGGTGACAATGCGATTATCGGCGCAATAGATGAATTTGAGCGTAAGCCCTACGAGCTTTTAATTACTGCGGGAAGTAATTTTGGTCGCGGAGAATATCTATCTGAATATAAGGATTTTGCCCATCTTTCTGAAGCAACATTAATTACTCTGGGTTTTGATTCTGAGAAAATCCAGCCGATTCCTACTCCTACTGCTAAACGCGATCGCACTCTAACATCTGCCTTGGAGGTAAAAAAATGGCTCCAGAACAACCAGATTCACCCCACAGGAATCAATATCTACAGCGATAATGTTCATAGTCGTCGTAGCTGGTTAATTTATAAAAAAGTATTTGAACCTAAGATTAAAGTTGGTGTAATTTCTCATCCTGCACAAAATTACGACCCTAAGAGGTGGTGGGCTTCTAGCGAGGGATTTAAAGCGGTGACTTCTGAAGTTTTGTTTTATATTTACACTAAATTTCTCTAAAAGCTGGCAACTATTGATAACAGACTATTTTTGGCTTAAGCTTGAGAATCTCATGGCGTTGATATAGTACGCTAATTCCCAAAAAAACTTGATCTACTGAATAAGTTACTAAATAGTGTTCTGGAGTAAATATAAATATTTCCCGATCGCTATTGATAGCCTGACTTAAATCTACTAATTGTCCCTGACACCACCGTTGAGAATCTTCGCTTGCCAAGGTTACACTATTTAAATGATTCAAGATTAAACTGGGTTCAATTAGCTTAAAAGTCTGTTGTTGTAGCTGACATTCTATATCTGCAAATGTCACACTATCTTTAAGGTGCATCCCACAACTTTCAGTACGGATTAAGCTAGCTAAAGTCCCACCCACGTCCAGCTTTTTTCCCAAGTCACGGGCGATCGCTCTAATATATGTTCCCGCGCTACAGTTAATATCAACCTCTAGTTCGTAAAATTCTGTCTGATAGATACCCAGTAGCTCAATTTTGCTAATGGTTATAGTTCTTGATTCTACGATTACCTTTTCTCCTTTTCTCGCCAACTCATACAGTTTTTTACCGTTTTTCTTGATTGCGCTATATATTGGCGGTACTTGTTCAATGGTGCCAACAAAAGCATTTAAGCTATTAATTACTTGGTCTGTTGACAGGTTAATATCCTTAATGCAACTAGTAACTTCTCCTTCGAGATCATCGGTAGTTGTTGTCACTCCTAAGCGAATACGAGCGCGATAGGCTTTTGGTTCAGGTAAAAACTGTAGTAATCGAGTAGCTTTGCCAACTGCCACAGGTAATACTCCTGTCGCTGCGGGGTCTAAAGTGCCTCCATGTCCGATTTTCTTGGTGTTTAGTAGTTTTCGTAACTTGGCAATGCAATCATGAGAAGTAAAACCAACAGGCTTGTTCAAATTAATAAAACCAAACATGCGACATCCTCAATGTTAATTTTTAACCTCTCAATTTAGGTGAGACAGTTGAGATTAATATATTAGAGATAAGCTTTTTGTTGTCATCTCCTAACAGTTACTGTTGCGGGCATCTGTAAAGATATATACTATTATATAAATAATAGTTGTAAATTTTTATCCAGATATTAAGCAATTCTATCCAATAACCAGCTTAGTTCCCGATAGTTAATTTCTGCTAGTTCAAATTTCACATCGACAAAGAGAATCCCACAAACTAAAATTATTTATACTTGGCAGACTCCTAGTCATCAGCGTTCAATGAAACCGAACCCAGAAGTAAAACAATATCATTTGCAAGTTAAAACCGAACTTGAAGCCTTAAAAGATGTATTACAGTGGTTTGAAGGACGGGTGTTTCCTCTAGTTCCCCAAAAGATGGGATGGCAATGCGAAGTAGCTTTGGTAGAGGCATTCACTAATGCTGTTCGCCATGCTCATCAAGACCTTCCCCAAACTACTCCAATTGATCTGGAAGTTAAACTGTTACCCAACTTTTTGGAAATGCGAATTTGGGATCAGGGGCAACCCTTTGATATTCAGGCTAAGTTACGCAAAAGTGAACGAGAAGCGGGCTTGATGGAAAAAGAGGGAGGAAGAGGCTTGCAGTTTATTAAAAAGCTGACTGACGAACTACAATATCTTACCCTACCAAATCACCGTAACTGTCTGGTGATGCGTAAGAACTATATCTAATGAGATTATATCTAGTGAAGTAACACCGAACTTCAACAACGCCCTAACATCTAATACCTAGCCGTTAAAGATACTTACGCCAAAGGTGAGTCAAGAAAAAAGAATTTCTAAAATAATCAAACTTAGCTGATTTGCCGCGATTATGGCGAGGGAAAAGCGTAACCAAAAGGCAATCACTTTGTAGTTGAACATAAGGAAAATATAGATAGACTATAAGCTATGTTAATTAAACTAACTATAGTATTTGGTCTATAATTAAAGAGTCTCAACCATAAAACATATCTCAGCAATATCTAGTAAGATGATCCAGAATATAGATCTTCAATCGAACTCCGTAACTCCATGGGAAGCAGATAGCATATACTATGAATTTTCCGCTGCTGTTGCCCCCAAACTTCCTGAAATTCCCTGCATAACTTTTGGAGCAGAACTTCATCAACAAGGTGTTACCAAGATCATTCCCCTGGATTTATCACGACAGCTAGAGTCTATTGCTCCTGCCGCTAGTCCTGTAATTAGTGCTTATTTTTTGAGTATCCGTCCCCAAGAAGGTTTAAAAACTAGTTCTTCCGCCACGGCTCAACTATTCTACGTTATTAGAGGTAAAGGAAAGACAGAAAGCGAATACGGCACAATGGAATGGTCACAAGGCGATCTGTTTACTCTGCCCAGTTGCGATCGCGCAATTCATTCTGCTAGTGAAGATACTGCTATTTATTGGGTAACTGACGAAGCATTAGTTAATTATTTAGGAGTCAGAGCTACAAAACCGCGTTTTCAGCCTTGTCTCTATCCTGGCGATCGCCTTATGGCGGAAATCAAGCAAGTCGCTCAAGAACCAGGAGCAAGCAAACGGAATCGAATTGGGGTAATCCTGGGGAATAAGTCAACTCAATTAACTCGCAGTTTGACCCATACTCTCTGGGCATTGATGGTTTATTTACCAGGAGGTACAGAGCAAAAACCCCATCGTCATAATTCCGTAGCACTCGATCTAATAATTGATGCCCCTGAATCAGCCTACACCTTAGTTGGCCAATCTTTGGATGAGGAGGGAAATATTGTTAATGGAGAGCGAGTTTACTGGAAATCTGGCTCTGTTTTTGTCACTCCCCCTGGACTTTGGCACTCCCATCATAACGATTGCGACCAAGATGCTGTGATTCTTCCCGTACAAGATGCAGCTTTTCAGTCCTATATGCGAACCCTCGATCAGCGTATGAAATGAAAAATTTCATTAACTCTATATTCAACCAAATTCGGCGAGGATTCCCGTCTTCTGTCCCTAGACGAAGAGAGGGAGGAATCGCCGACAGGGTTTAGGCTACACATAGTCCATTTGACCTCAATAGCAATTTTGTTTTGGAAACAGAAAATTGACCGCATCTACGCCAGGAATTGCCTTCGTAAATACTGATTACTTTATTCTTTTCGGAATAACCGCCGATGTAGCCTTTTACTATTTTCTTTCCCTTGGTTGCTTCTACCAAATCGCCAGAACGAAAACCAAATGGCGTAACAGTTCCACCTTTACGTTTTCTATGACCACCTTTAGTTGGATTCTCGAAGTGCAATTGTCTTCGGTACAACTGAGGGCGAGTTACTACTTTAAATGGAGATGGAGTTAACTGAATTGAACCAACCCAATGATGCCCATGAGAATTAGAAGTATGAAAAGCTTTG
>CBDUCX010000324.1:0-6208 GCA_965365755.1 uncultured Pleurocapsa sp. | reverse complement strand
ACTATCCTGTTGACGCAACCAATAGTAGTTATCAATTCTCTCGTCTCCATGAATTAACAATTTGTGAGGGTGTTTCGCAGCGACAGGAATAGATAATTGCAAATTCATAATCTAAATATACTGATTAAAAATGATTTGATGTCTAGTAATTCACTATTACTCACAAACGGGGTCAATTTCAAACAGTTTTGACCATAACTTGCCAGTTACAAACAGCCTATCCCTTTCTGCATCGTAGGCAATACCGTTTAATACCGCATCTCTAGTCGTAGTAGGAACAAGATCAATAATCCCTGTCAGATCAATCCAACCGATAACTTCACCAGTCTGAGGAGAAATACGAGCAATGCGATCGCTCATCCAAATATTAGCTAAGATTTCTCCCTTAACGTATTCTAGTTCGTTTAACTTAGTAATAGCTTGTCCGCGATCGCTAACTTGGATGCGTTTAGTTTCTTCAAAAGTATCAGGATCGAGAAAATACAAAGTATCTGAACCATCGCTCATAATTAATTCTTGACCATTATGAGTTAATCCCCAGCCCTCTGTCGGATAGGTAAAGCTATCTAACTGATTAAAGGTTTCGTGATCGTAGACAAAACCTGTTTTGGATAACCATGTCAGTTGAATTAAACGATCTTGCCATAGAGTCATTCCCTCCCCAAAATAGCGATCGTCCAAATCATGAATCTGCAAAACTTTACCTGTTGACAACTCGACTCGTCTTAAAGAGGATTGACCCCGCAATCCAGTACTTTCGTATAGTTCCTCCTGGTCATATATTAGACCTTGAGTAAAGGCGTTGGGATCGTGGGGATAAGTTTTGACAACATCATAACTACAAGTCTGAATTTCCTCTTGTGCCGAAATGTTACCCAGACTATTATTTTGCTGAAAATAAAAGCCAATGCATAATACTGCCGTTACTATAGTCAACCAAATTAGGTTTTTGCTTTTCATGTCAACTCAACTCGCCATCTTTACCGACTTTTGCCCGATCCAATTAGCTAACTCAGCTTCATTGATTAAAAACTGGTATATTGTATATGGTAGATCACAATAGGGAGCAAAAATGAACACCTCTGTGCATATTCCCGATGATTTAGCCCGCAGATTAGAAAATCATATGTCTTCGGGCAATTGCCAAGTAAAGAGTAAAAATGCTTTTATCGTTGAGGCGATTAGACAACTTTTAAATGAAGTTGAAAGGGAAGAAAACTGGTGTGAAGAAATCATGGCTTGGGAAGGGGGAGGTTTGGAGTTAGAGAGAGAAGAATTCACAGGATTTGATCAACATCTAGAATTATGACGTATCTTTTGGATACCAATACTGTCTCTGATTACCTGAAAGGAAATCCCCAAGTTCTCCAGAATATCAAACGTTATCACCACAGTTTGGTTGCAATTAGCAGCATTACCAAATATGAGTTGTTTTATGGGTTGCTCAAAAATCCTCAAGCACATAAAAAATATGGCGAGCAACTAAGATTATTGTTTAAACAGGCTCAAACTCTAGTTTTCGACGAAGATTCAGCTTTGTTAGCAGCAGAAATTAAACACAATTTGACCCAACAAGGCGAACCTATTGGAGATTGCGATACGATGATTGCTGCTATAGGTTTGCAACACAAAGCCATAGTTGTGACGAACAACCTTGAACACTTTCAAAGAGTCGAGAATTTAATCGTAATTAACTGGAGAGATTGAGTTTTATAAGAAAGGCAGTTTGAACAATGAGGATAATTGCTTGAATGCATGAGTAGGATGCTTCTCAACTGGGTTTGGTTGTGGATCATTTTGTTTGTTTAGGGTATCAATGATCCTAAACTGAGTATCAATGATCCTCAGCTGAGTATCAATGATCATATTTTGAGTTTTTTCCATACACTCTATACGTTTTTCCAGTTGTTCAATATTCATGGCTTCGCTTTTAGATCTACTTACTATGAATATTCCCAAATACGACTGTAGAACACAACATCGCCCTGCGGTGTTCATACCGTGTTTAATTTTGCATATAGTGCAATTACGCGACCCGTAGCCTTCAAAGTCGCATACTATATCTAATTAATTGGTAAACTAATCTAGAAAGAATAAAGAAAACTAGAATTAAATTAACAAATTAAATTGTGACATCATGGCTGAAAGCTCTATCGTTGAGGATCGCGACTATACATTAATCATTGATAAAAGCGGCAGTATGTCAATTAACGATCGCCCTGGGGGCAAAACTCGTTGGGAATCTGCTCAAGAATCTACCCTAGCTTTGGCTAATGAATGTGAAAAAATAGATCCCGATGGCATAACGGTTTATTTGTTCTCTGGTCGTTTTCGCCGCTATGACAACGTTACTGCTGATAAGGTAAGTAAAATATACGATGAAAATGATCCCATGGGACGGACAGATTTAGCCAGCGTCCTCGGCGATGCTGTAAATAATTATTTTGAGCGTAAGGCAGCAGGACAGGCTAAGGCAAATGGGGAAACCATTGTCGTGGTTACTGATGGGGAACCCGATGATTATAAAGCAGTAATGCGGATAATTATTGAAGCCTCCCGTCAGATTGACCGAGATGAGGAGTTAGGTATTTCTCTCATTCAGGTGGGCAATGATCGTAAAGCTACTCAATTTCTCAAAGCCTTAGACGATCAACTAGAATCTGCTGGGGCAAAATTCGATATTGTTGACACCATTACCATCGATGACATGCAAGGTTTGACTTTAGCGGAAGTTTTACTGAATGCTGTTATTGGTTGATTTTTGTCAGGATAATTGAACATCACAGTTATGATTGCGCGATCTACTGTGATGTCGGACTTTCTTGAGATAGTTGTTTGTTTAGCAATGGAGACATTTTGGTCGCTAAGTAAAATTCAAGCGCTTAATCTTTGTTTAAAAAAATGCTGAAAAACTGGAGATCTAGCTAAATTCTAGTTGAAGAGCGATCGCCTTTTCAAATTTCTCAATCTACTAGATCGAGACATTGAGATAGTAATTAGACCTCATACCGACCCCAACCATGAGGCAGGAATCAGAGCAAGTTGAAGACAGAAGCTATGGATACATCCGTCGAGCAATAAGTTCTAATAATTGTTCATTATCGGAACTAATATTAGATTAGGCAATAATACAGATGAATTTACTTTTTGGGTTGTATTACATATAAGTTGCAGAAATTACAATCGCCTCGCCCCGAAATAATTCTTATTCTGAGCCACTACACATAAATAAAATATGATTACTGAAAACATTCAAATTGATTACTCTATTGGATATCAAGTGTCCGTAATAGTTTCTTCAGTTATAACTCTAGTAATATTATTTTTTTTCTATGCAATACAAAGTAAGGAAGCCAAATACTGGTTGCATAGCAAATAGCTATATTAATAGTATAACTTTTTGGAGTTTACTTATTTATTTTGGTTATTGGAACATTATTTCTGAATATATAACTGACGAAAATCCAAAGGTAAAAAATAAATCTCATATGATCTTTATCTTTCTATTTTTTACTGTTCCTTGCTTGGGTTTATTAGTAGGAATTCTTTTGAATTTGTCATATATAATTATTCAGTTTGCCGTAGGATCAATTAATCAAGATATTTTATCTCTAACCCCATTTTTTGTATATTACATTTCAGTATTATTGATTTTTTCTGCAACATTATATACTCATTTTCCAGGACTTATTGTTCTAGCCTTTTCAGATAAAAATCTAAAAGAATTTTGGTCAGACCCTAAATTAGTCAAGTCATTTTATAACAGAAAAAAAGAGTCTTTATCTTAAAAGTATAATGAAAAATAAAAACCTAAGTAGGTCAACCTAATTATTCGCTAATTATTCGTAGGATGGGTAGAGCGATAGCGAAACCCATCAATTGATTACTGGTGTTGGGTTTCATTCTTCAACCCAACCTACAAAATATTTGATGTTTAATTAAGTGGAGCTTATGAATAAACTTTCTCGTAGTAATTTTTATACTCATCACTAAGTAACGGTTGCCACCAGTCTTTATTGGCTAAGTACCATTTGACGGTGCGCCGTAAACCTCCTTCTACAGTTTCTTGAGGACTCCAGCCAAGCTCTCGCTCAATTTTACTGGCATTGATCGCATAACGACGATCATGTCCTGCCCGATCTTTAACAAAGGTAATTAGGTTTTTTGAGGGACGTACAGGGAGATTTGGTGCTAACTCATCCATTAGTTCACACAATTGTTCCACCAGATCAATGTTTTTGACTTCATTGTTACCACCGACGTTATAGGTTTCTCCTGGCGCACCGCGATGAATTACCGTATCTAATGCCCGACAGTGATCTTCGACATATAGCCAATCTCGGATATTCTGTCCATCACCATATACGGGTAAGGGTTTACCTAAGAGGATATTAATACACATTAAAGGTATTAGTTTTTCAGGAAAGTGATAAGGACCATAATTATTGGAACAGTTAGTGATCATCGTCGGCATTCCGTAAGTATGGAAATATGCCCGTGCTAGGTGATCACTGCCAGCTTTGGATGCGGAATAGGGACTATTGGGAGTATAGGGAGTGGTTTCGGTAAAGGCAGGGTCGTCTGCTTCTAAACTGCCATAAACTTCGTCGGTAGAGACATGCAAAAAACGGTCTGATTCTGGTTTGTCTCTTTGATTCCAACGTTGACGAAAAGCCTCTAACAGAGTGAATGTACCCACCACGTTGGTCTGTACAAACGCTCCAGGGCCAATTATGGAACGGTCTACATGGGATTCAGCAGCCAGGTGCGCCACGGTATCAATATCTTCTGACTCTAAGATCTGAGCGACTAAAGTGCGATCGCAAATATCTCCCCGCACAAACTCGATCGCAGAATTGGCTTCTAAGCTAGCTAGAGTGTTTCTATTGCCTGCATAGGTCAAAGCGTCTAAAACCACTACATGATCGCTGGGATAGCTTTTGCACCAGTGATGCACAAAGTTAGAACCAATAAAACCTGCTCCCCCCGTAATTAAAATTCTACGGGCTTTTCTACTACTATCTTGCTGCATAAAATTTAATACTTAACTCCGAACTCCTGTACAGACAAGGCATGCCTTGTCTCTAGCTATTAACTCCGAACTCCTATGTCAGTTCTATTTTTGAATCGTCACCAATCATAAACCTTAATGCTTTGGGGCGCTGGGGTGCAACCTTAAGATGCGCTCTTTCTCCGATCAAACTATCGACAATACGGGAACTAATTCCTTCTAAAGTTGCTCCTTGAAGAACTACGCTATGTTCAAGATCAATATCGATTAAAGTTGTGTTATCAGCAATACTGCTATAAGGGCCGATAAAGCAGTTTTGGATGGTGCAGTTTTTACCAATGGTGACAGGGCCACGGATCATCGAGTTAGTCACCTGAGATCCTTCCCCTACATGAACTCTGCCACTGATTTTACTCGCTTCATCAATAGTTCCCTCATGGGTGGATTCTAGACAAGTATCTAAAATAATTTGATTCGCTTCTAACAAATCATCTTTCTTTCCTGTATCGAGCCACCAACCTTCTAATTTGAACGATGCAACTCTTTGTTGTTGGTCGATCAGATATTGAATCGCATCAGTAATTTCCAACTCTCCCCTAGCAGAAGGCTGAATATTGGCGATCGCCTGATGAATTTCTGAGGAAAATAAATAAACCCCTACTAAAGCTAAATTAGAGGGGGGATCTTTCGGTTTTTCAATCAGCTGTAGCACTTTACCTGTCTCGTCTACTTTTGCTACTCCAAAAGCGCTGGGATTATCTACTTCACACAAGAGGGTCAAAGCATCTAGCTGATTGGTGGTGAATTTATCAATAAATTGATCTAATTGACTTTGAACCAAATTATCCCCTAAATACATTACAAAAGGAGAATCTCCTAAAAATGGTTGGGCTACCTTGACTGCATGAGCTAATCCTAAAGGTTCATCCTGTTTAATATAGGTGATTTGTGCTCCAAAGCGATCGCCATCACCCGTCTTTGCCTGTACTTCTCCTCCTGTTTCGGGACTAATAATAATACCAATTTCGGTAATACCTGCTGCGACAATGGATTCGATTCCGTACCATAGGATCGGTTTATTGGCTACGGGGACTAGTTGTTTTGCTCCTGTATAAGTTAGAGGACGCAACCTTGTACCTTTCCCACCAGACAGAATAATTGCTTTCATTAGTTAGTAGTTAGTAGTTAGTAGTTAGT
>CBDUCX010000323.1:0-6279 GCA_965365755.1 uncultured Pleurocapsa sp. | reverse complement strand
CTTTTAAGCAAACTTTTTCCTATTTTCCTTGACAGGCTTGTGTTTAAATTTTTGTTTTGTACAGAGGTCGTTAAGATACTCTTCCAACAGTTGCCAGTTATCATCTTCGTTAATTGCTTGCCAGATAGTTTCTATTTTCGATTTTGATAGTACAACCAAAGGGTTTACTCTTTGCAAATTTTGGGCAATTAGTTTGATTTCTTCTGGCGATCGCTCTAATAATAATTGATGATAAAGCCAACACCAACGCTTTAAAATAGCTACTTCTTCTCCAGAGACTAAGGATGACAAATCTTGCAAAATATAGTTAGCATCTTGACTCCATTGAGGAGAAAACTTTTGTCTTAGTTCGCTAAAGAACTTACCATAATTAACTTTAGTTAAAAACAAAAATTGTAAAGTCAGATCGATTAATTCTTCGGTTTCTAAAAAAGACAAGCGATCAAATCCCAACTTCCGCAACATTAGCTGATGATAGTAATGGGTGTAAGACTCAGAGAAAGTATTCAACGCTGCCTCCATTGCCGATACAGGAATGGCTGCCGAGAGTGGACGCTGCAACATGGCTAAATTCCAACGACAGACACTAGGCTGATTACGATAACTATATCTACCCTGGCGATCAAATGCGGCTGCGGTAAAAGCAGGATTATAGGTGTCAATAAAAGCATAAGGGCCATAATCAAAGCTTTCCCCTGTAATGGACATATTATCGGTATTGAGAACACCATGACAAAAACCTACTGCCATCCACTGTGCCACTAATTTCGCGATCCGCTGTACTAGTTCGCCATAGAAGTGAATATAACTATTTGGTTGCTGCCACAGATGAGGATAATAGTATTGAATTACATGATCTAATAGTTGTTTAATTAGATCAGGGCGATCATAATATTCTAGACGTTCAAAAGTACCGAAGCGCAAATGGGAACAGCTAAGGCGCACCATCACCGCACCCCGAAGCGTTTCCCCATCTCTGGTAAAAGCGCCTGTTTCAATCAAACTCAAACAACGAGATGTCTTAACTCCCGCATCATGTAACGCCTCCGCAGCTAGAACTTCCCGCACTCCACCTTTGAGGGTTAAGCGACCGTCTCTAGACTGGGAATGGGGAGTTTGTCCCGATCCTTTAGTGCCAAAATCATATAGTTGACCATCAATTCCCCTTACTTGACCGTAAAGAAACCCCCGTCCATCTCCTAAATAGGGATTGTATTGACCGAACTGATAACCATGATAACGAAGGGCTAAGCAAGATTGATTACCGCCAAAACGACCGCCAAAATCGATAAAATACTCATTTGTAACTGTATCTGGATCTAGACCAAAAATCGGCAGCAGCTTATCATTACGAAACCGCAGAATATGCTGAGAGAACTTAGCAGGCTGGATGCGATCGAAGTATTGATTTCCTAAAGACTCTAAAGCAGGTTCGTAATTGAGATTGAAGAAAGGATTGGTCTTAGGTTTTTTGTTATTCGTCATTTGTCTCTTGTACTTTGTAACTAACAACCAACGACTAACAACTAACAACTAACTAAAAATGTTTAGCAGTCTGCTTATCAGGATTGAACTGGAATCTTTTATTACCAAAGGTTTCCCCATATAAATTAAAGGTTATGGTAGGTTTGTCGCCTACTGCTTCAATGCTATGAATTGCCTCACTAGTAAAGCTGATAATATCGCCTGGTTCGATAATTCTTTCCCCGACGCGATCAATTTTGTCAGGAAATTCGGTGGTAGGATTGCGTTTCCAAAAGGTATTTTTCTGTTTACCTTCCAAGACCATAACAATACCCCAAGTACCGTGATTGTGAACAGGTGAAGTAGTTCCTGGTAGATTCATCTCTGTTTGAATAGTCAGGGGAAATCCCAGTTCATCATACAGCATGACCACAGAAACTCCAGTCTTCTGGTTTGGTTCGGGTAGACTATTTTTGACAGTGTAGCAGTTGAGCACCAGTTTCCTGACTAACATTCGCAATGCCGATAAAGAAGCTTCTTCATCTCTGCCTTCGATCGCAGCTAGTCTAGTAATATCCTCTACTTCTGTTAAAAACCGATATAGGCGATATTCTTCGGCTAACAAGTCCCACTCCCGCACCGATTTACAAAGACAGCAAACACCATCCTCTTTTACTAACCAATCTGCTGTTTTCATTACTTTTGTTCTTCGTCTTGTATTCTTGGTCATTAGTTATTCGTCATTTGTGTCATCATCAGGAACCAATAAACAATGATTAACTACTAACCACTAACTACTAACTCACTACCTATGCTTCCTTTCTGCTATTAATACTTGTGCAATCCAATCTGGCAAATCTTCGAGATCGCTATTAGCTTCTGAATCTTGGATGGGTGAGGAAAATTCATAATAAGGCTCACACTTACCATTATCATAAACTTCCACGATCC
The DNA here is from genome assembly GCA_965365755.1 of uncultured Pleurocapsa sp. Lineage (GTDB taxonomy): Bacteria > Cyanobacteriota > Cyanobacteriia > Cyanobacteriales > Xenococcaceae > Waterburya. The sequence goes on along the minus strand of CBDUCX010000323.1, from coordinate 3,864 downwards.
AGCGATCGGGAAAACCATCTATACCAATTTCTATACCATAACCTTCTTCTCCCAAAGTACGAGTGGATAGTATGGTGAACCAATCTCGATCTTCTGGTGGTACATTCCACTCATGAGTCAAAAAGGTAAAGGCTAATTTTTCTGCTTCGGTTGAATCGATCATCTTTCTTGTCTTTTGTCTGTCTGAAAACTAATAATTAATAATTAACTCTAAGGTAGGCAAATTTTGCCCACCCTACCGATTAACGACTACATTCTCACGTTCAACTCGCAATATTTCGGCAATACTTTCGGGCATTTCTGATAATCCTGTTTCACTCTCAGTTGCTTCTATTGGTGAGACAAAGGTAAAGCAAGGGTCGCAATCTTTGGTTTCGTCGTAAACTTGAATTATCCATTTATCGGGTAATCCTTCTACGCCAATTTCTACCACATACCAGCGATTGTCTACACTATGGGAACTTAGAGGGACGAAAAAGTCGCGATCGCCTTCGGGAAGTTCATAATCTTCTAAAAAAAATTCTAATGCCATCTTTTCGGCATTTTTGGCAGTTAAATTCATGATGAGTAATATCTAATGACCAATGACTAAACTAATTACCGAGCGCTTTTTCTTGATGCCTACCAGAATGTTTATCAATGTGTAGTTCTCCGCCAACTGCCCAATTTTCTCGGCTAAATTCATCAATATGCACAGTTACCCATTCGGGTTTGGTGCCTAGACTAGAAACAATAGTATCGGTAACTGCCTTGGCTAGTTCTCGTTTCTGGGCTACGGAGTGCCCGTCGGCAATTTGAATAGTTACAAATGGCATTATACTTCTCCTAAATTATTGATGCATTATTGATGCTGAGAATAAAAGTAAAACTTGAATAAATTTCTGGTTATTAATCTCTGGAGCTAAATCTTTTTTTAATTAAAGCTAGATTAAAATCTTGTAGATAAAGCGATCGTCCAAAGAGTCCTTTGCTAACAAAGTTAACTATGTAATATTAAAAATCTAACTTTTTAGGATTTATATTTTTAGTAGTATTGGCTACCAATTAAACTAATCAGCTTAAATGTTTAGAATTAATTAATTATTTTGCCCTTTTCCCCTTAACCAACCCTAATAGATTAATTTGTTTGTTAAAAGTAATTAATGATCACTAGACTTCCCTTCCCAGCGACGAAACAAAAATATCCACAGTGGCAAAGATAAATTTAGAGCCATCAAGCGCACTGAATGAGCTACTGTCACAATCTCTGGATTATGGTCTAGTGCTAATGCCACTAAAATCATCTCTGTCGAACCACCTGGGGCAGTTACCAGCATACAGGTGAGCCAATCCCAAGAGGTAACGCAGGTAGCAATGGTTGCAGCCACAAATCCACTAGCAATAGTCATGGCAACAGAAATAAAGGCATAAACAATATTTTTACTGGTAATATTTACTCGTTTACTCCAGGCTTCGCCAACAGTAATTCCTAATAGTATTTGACCAATCAAACTAATAAGTTGAGGTGGTGTAAAGCTGAAATTGTTAAGAACAGGTAGATAAGCGATCGCAGAATTAAACCCTATACCCACAATTAAAGTACCAAAAAATGAAGCTGCGGGAATGCGTAATTTTGCCGCTATTTTGACTCCGCCCCAGGCTGTGAATAGAGCTAAAATTAAGAAAAATAAATAACTCAGATCCCTCGGGACAACATAATCTGCGATCGCTAAGGTGTCACGTTCGACAGTGCGGTCGGATATTCCAGCTATCAAAGGAATAATTAAAATAACGCTGGTAATTCGCAGTGTTTGTACCATTGCTACCAAAGAAACATTGCGGTTATATTCGGCAGCAATACCAGACATCGTGGCAACTCCTCCCGGCACAGTAGCTAGCATAGCGTTGAGGAGGTTAGTGTGGCTGATGCGAGAGTAGAAATAACCAATACCGCTACCGCACAGCAGCATAAATAAAGTCAAGAAAATGAATAACGGCAAACGAGACGATGCCGCTAACAAATTACTATCAGCGATCGCAAAGCCAATCGATAAGCCCACCATTGCCTGTCCAATTTTTCTGCCTGTTTTATTCGGTTTAAATGTTTTGTGGGATATAAGTTGATAAGTTTTAATTACCAATACTCCTGCACCCATTCCTCCAAAAATCCAGGCAATGCTACCTAAACCCAGTCGAGCGATCGCTATTCCTAAAAATAAAGCGACAATTATCTCTATTGTCACGATTAAAAATCTAGAAACTGCTGCTGTTTTAGCTATGGACATTGCATAATAAGCTTAGTATGATTTAGCGATGAGACTTTCATCGGGTTGATAAGTTTCTATATTTACTAATTAAGTTGTTTCTTCTCATGAACTAATTTTAATTCTGACTGGTTCTTTTTAATGGTTGGTTTAAAATTTCATTAATAAATATAGTAAAAATAGATACAAAATTGAATTTAATTGTTATATTAGTTACATAATACTAATAAATTGAAAGACTCAACATTAAAGGTTAATCTGTATTGAGTGCAATACTTTTTCACAGTAAGTAAATTACTAAAATTGTTATATCCTATGGTGTTGACTAACAATAAAAAGAGATAGAATAAATACCAGAGTCTCAAGAAATAAATACTAGTCCCCTATTACCTAAATACCAGTCCCCTTGACCCGCTAAAAAAATTTTCTCTTCATCAGCAAGGGGTTTTAAAAGGTGAGTACATTCTAAGTAATCCAATAAAACTAATCGAGTGCAAATTTCCGATTGAGTCAAAACCTCGGTGATATAACTTTTATAACGTCATCTAAACAGTCATTAGTCATTAGTTACCGAGAACAAAAGACAAACAATAAATTATTGCGGAATTCAATTCAATGTCACCAACTACCAGCCCCACCCTAGCAACAGAATCAACGACCAAAGCAAAGAAGTCTTCTAAAGGAGGTTGTGGATGTAGTTCCACTAAACCTCAACCAACAATTGATCCAAAAATACAAGAAAGAATTGACAAACATCCTTGCTACAGTGAAGATGCACACCATCATTATGCACGGATGCACGTAGCAGTCGCACCAGCTTGTAATATTCAGTGTAATTTTTGCAATCGCAAGTATGATTGTGCCAACGAAAGTCGCCCTGGGGTAGTTAGCGAATTGCTTACACCCGAAGAAGCAGCCCACAAAGCATTGGTAATTGCTGGCAAAATTCCCCAAATGACAGTTCTGGGTATTGCTGGTCCTGGAGATCCTTTAGCTAATCCCAAACAAACTTTTCGCACCTTTGAATTAGTAGCTGATAAAGCACCAGATATTAAATTATGCTTATCTACTAATGGTTTAATGCTTCCCGACCATGTGGAAAAAATTAAAGAGTTAAATGTCGACCACGTTACCATGACGATTAATATGGTTGACCCCAAAGTGGGCACAAAAATCTATCCATGGGTACGCTACAATCGCAAGCGTTGGAAAGGCGAAGAGGCAGCGCAGATCCTCCACGAACGTCAGATGGAAGGTATTCAAGCACTTCAAGAGAACGATATCCTCTGTAAAGTTAATTCCGTAATGATTCCAGGGATTAACGACGAACACTTAGTAGAGGTAGATGAGGTGATCCGTTCTAAGGGTGCATTCCTCCACAATATAATGCCTCTTATCTCTGCACCAGAACACGGTACTTACTTTGGTTTGACAGGACAGAGAGGTCCAACACCAAAAGAATTAAAAGCTTTACAAGACAGTTGTTCTGGCAATATGAAGATGATGCGTCACTGTCGTCAGTGTCGTGCGGATGCTGTCGGTTTGTTGGGTGAAGATCGTTCTCAGGAATTTACTAAAGAGAAATTCTTAGAAATGACTCCCGAATACGACCTCGAAAAAC
>CBDUCX010000322.1:0-6309 GCA_965365755.1 uncultured Pleurocapsa sp. | reverse complement strand
ATTACTCCAAAATTAGAAATTATCGAAGTTATTGAATAATCAATGGCTACATTAAAACTCAAACCATGCGATCGCTGTGCTAATTTAGCCGATATTCGCTACCGAATTCAATACAAAGCGGCAGAAAATTGGATGCTTGTCTGTCGTGACTGTTGGGATCTAGTCAGCCAGAATAATCCTCACTATCGTTATGGCGGTACTTGGAAAGCTAAAAAAAAGTGAAATTAAAGTCAAATTAAAATTAATTATTTTTTTTATTTCTAATTTCTGAATAACTGATATTTTCATATTTTGCAATGTACTTTTGTTTTAAAATTGCTATACAGCGATCGTATTTTGATTCGTTTTGATTAATTTCCTGAAAATGTGCTAATAACTAGTTTTTGACGCAGGGGTTACTCAACGTAATTGTGTTCGGACACCGTTACTCGTTACTTTTTACTTTCGAGCCTAATATCTTTTGTATCCTAACCTAACTTTGTACGGCTATAATATAGCCCGTCTCAAATAGATGAAATAAACTTGGTTGGAAATGCTGTCAAGTCTATTAATCACAGCCATAAGGTGAAATCTTCAACTACATTAAATCTCTAGATATCAGATGATGGAGTTGAAAAATATATCTGTCTGGCAAATTAAAAATAGCAAAACTTCTCTAGATCTAGAAAACCAATTAAAAAAAAGGTATAGACGACTCTAAGTCAGTTTATTTTACTCATTTTAATATCTAATTACTATTTAATTTACTCGAACCGAATGTATTAAAATTATTGGCGCGCAACGGGCTTTCCTAACATTAATTGAGAATAAGTAGTAATGCGACTGATTAATTCTTGATCGCTCATATTTGGTTTGTTACTAAATAGCTTCTTTATCATATATTTACAGCTTGTTTAAATAGCGATTACGACGCGACCCGTAGCCTTCGGATTACAGTTTAACTCTAACTGGTAATCAGACTTGTAATAGGAGACTTTTCTGAGATACTGGTAACTAATTTCACGTTAAACTCTTCTTCAAATGCTTCTTTCTTATAGCTAAGATTCCACAACTCTAAAGGGCATTGATCCCCGACCTCTGTGGGCATAATTTGGAAATTAACAAAGTGATGATTACTGTCGTACTGACATTCTACTGCGGCGATCGCACCTTTGTTTCTGCGGTCTAAAGCTACTGCTAATCTTAAAATTGCGCTGAGTTGCCGCACCATAAGCTGATACTGTTTATGAGGCAAATTAGAATAAGCTTCGTGTTTTTTCTTAGGTTTGCTCTTACGATGAAAACGAGCAATATTGGCAATTAACTCTAACTCTAATTCCGTAAAGCCTAACAGTTCGGCATTACGAATCAAGTAATAAGAATGCTTGTGATGGGATGAATGACTAATGAAGATCCCGCAGTTGTGCAAAATCGCTGCTGACCATAGTAGTTCTCTAGCTTCGCTTTCCCAAGTATGTAGTTGTCCCTGTAGCTGATCGAAGATGCTGAGGGCAAATTTAGCTACTCTTCGACTATAATCGAGATCGACAAGGTATTTTTGGGCAATTTTGATTACATTACGACTTTTTACTTCATTTTGATAACGCAAGCGACTATTGATCAAACCACGGCTTAACATCCAATCAACAATCATCCCTTCCCGTAATGCTCGCTCGCAGATCATAATTGATTCTAACTTGAGCATATTCATCGCTTCGAGCAAAATAACTGCCCCAGGTACGATAATCTCTGCCCGCTTTTCCGATAAACCAGATACCTCCAGCCGTTCCTTATAGCTCATTTTCGCCAGCTTTTTGACGATTTTTTCAATCTCCTTGTAGCTAATTTCGTAGCCATTGAGAGGATCGGGAACTGTATCCAGTTCTTCTTTGGCGTGGATTACAGCTATGGTTTCGATCGTGCCAGAAGTGCCGATGGTGCGGGGAACTTCATTTAGCTGAAGGTTCTGCCAAATCTCATCTACAGGACGCTCCAGCATCCCTCTAACATAGGCTCGCAATACTTTTAATTCACTGTCGCTAATGGGGTCTGTGGTCACAAACTCTTTCGCCAGACGCACTGCACCTACTTTAGTGCTGCTTAAGAAGCGAGGTTCATGGATATCAGCCAAGATGATCTCGGTTGAACCGCCACCAATATCGATAATGATATGAGGCTGTTCATTAAAGTCCATGCCCGACAAAACTCCCAGGTAAATTCGTCGAGCTTCTTCTTGACCAGAGATCAAGTTTACTACTATGCCTAATTCTGCCTCGATCTGGCGCAAAAAATCTTCTCCGTTAGAAGCCTCTCTAGTGGCGCTAGTGGCAACAGCAATAATTTGAGTTGCGCCCAGGCTAGTGGCTAGTTCCCGACAACGTTTTAAGCTATCAAGAGAGCGAGCGATCGCTTCGGGAGTTAATTTCCCTGTGACGGGATGGCGCTCCCCTAAACGAACCGTATCTTTTTCTCTGGCAATTACGGTAAAGGATGGCAAAGAAGGCTCGATCTCCACAATTACCATGTGAATTGAGTTAGTGCCGATGTCGATCGCTGCAATAATCTGTTGGTTCATGGCAATAAGTAGCTGCTGATAATGCTCTTGGGCGCGGATTGATGGATAAAATTGAGCGGAAAAACTCTGGAAACCAAATAAACTACTGTTTTCTAGTTCCAGTTTTTAGATGCTTTCATAATCTCATGAATTTTGCACAGGAGAGAAAATAGCCTTAAGATTTTATAAATATTTATCAATTTTTGTTCAAAATTATTCCTGTAGTATACAATAGCCTAAAATATGACTCCAGATCAACTAAGCAGCGAACCAACTTGGCAGAAAGTGATTCGTTTGCTGCGCTGGGACAAACCAGCAGGGCGACTAATTTTAATGATTCCCGCTTTGTGGGCAGTTGTCTTGGCTGCCAAGGGGACTCCTCCCCTGCCGTTAATAGGAGTTATTGTGCTGGGAACTTTGGCTACCAGTGCAGCAGGCTGTGTGGTGAACGATCTCTGGGATAAAGATATTGACCCTCTAGTGGCTCGAACTAAGTCCCGTCCTTTGGCATCTCGCGCTCTTTCCGTGAGAGTGGGTATGGTGATTTTTGCGATCGCCCTCTTCTGTGCTGCGGTGCTGGCTTTTTATCTCAATCGTCTCAGTTTGTTGCTCTGTGTTGCGGCTGTCCCTTTTATCGTCTTCTATCCTCTAGCCAAGCGAGTATTTCCCATTCCCCAGTTAGTTCTCTCTTTAGCCTGGGGGTTTGCCGTGTTGATCAGTTGGACTGCGGTAACCGCCAAAATTGAACCTGTAACCTGGTTACTTTGGGGAGCAACAGTAGCCTGGACTCTCGGTTTTGATACGGGATATGCTTTAAGCGATCGCGAAGATGATCTAAAGGTGGGAATTAACTCTAGCGCGATCTTATTCGGTAAGTATACCCCCCAGGCGATCGGTATGTTCTATTTCCTTACCGCTGCTTTACTCTTTTTCTTGGGCAGGGAGTTAGCCCTCGGTTTAGCTTTTTGGTTTAGCCTGGTATTAGCTACTGTTGGTTGGCTCCGGCAGTATCTGACACTACGTCAGCCTGAGATTCCCCGCTCTGTATATGGCAAAATTTTAGGACAAAATGTTTGGTTGGGTTTTATTTTATTGGCAGGCATGATTTTGGGTTATTTGCTCTAGAAATCTGTCAACTTTGGATTGAGGGGTTGAGATCAGACAAGGAGGACAAGGGAGAAATTTTAACAGAGAAAAAACGTCAGAAACCTTAATGAAAAAATACTGATGATCTACTACTGCTTTCGTTAAACTGCTGGTAGTAATTATGTTGATTATTATTATTGCGGTTCAACCTAGCTTATTTTTTTATATAGATATTATAGATGCTCGTTAATCTAAAAATTAATAATTTTGCTTTAGTAGATTCCTTGGAACTCAGTTTAGACAATGGATTGAGTGTTTTGACTGGAGAAACAGGAGCAGGAAAATCAATTATTCTCGATGCTATTGATATGGTTTTGGGCGGGAAGGCAAATAGCCGTATGATCCGTAGTGGGAGCGATCGCTCGATCATTGAAGCAACCTTTCAGGTTAATTCTAGTTTACATCGATGGTTAGAAGCCCAAGAAATTGATCCTCTAGAAGAAGATACTCTAGTTTGTAGTCGTGAAATAGTTGTGGGTAAAACTAACCTCAGATCCCGCAGTCGGGTTAACGGAGTATTAGTTAATCGTCAGTTGATGGCAGAATTGCGCTCGCGCTTGGTGGAAATTACGGCTCAGGGACAAACAGTAAATTTGTTGATTTCCGACAAACAACGGGATTTATTAGATGCCTATGGTGGTAAAACAATTGGCAAACAGTTAACCAAAGTAGCTCAAGCTTATGAAGTAAGCCAACAGGCAAAAAGAGAACTAGAGCAGCGGATACAATCGGAACAAGAATTACTCCAACGGCAAGATTTAATTAAGTTCCAGCTCAAAGATTTAAACGAAGCAGAATTAACTGATGCCCAGGAATTAGAAGAGTTAGAACAAGAACGCGATCGCCTTTCCCATGTAGTTGAACTACAACAGCTAGGGAATCAAGCATATCAGTTACTTTATGAGGGAGAACAAGATGTCCCAGCAGGGGCAGATCTCTTAGGGAAGGCAGAATCTTGCCTGATGGAGATGGCGGAATACGATGCAGAATTAGCCCCGATTCTGGAAATGGTGCAGTCAGGATTAGCCCAAATTGTCGAAGCAGGACAACAAATTAATAGCTACAGCGAGGGTTTAGAAGCCGATCCGCAACGCTTAGAAGAGATCGAAACCAGAATTAAACAGTTGAAAAATGTTTGTCGCAAATATGGGCCAGATTTAGCCGATGCGATCGCTCTTCAGGAACAACTACAGCAAGAGTTAGCTCTGATTACTGGTGGTGGACAGTCAATTGAGGCTTTAGAGCAAGTATATCAACAGGCTAATGGCGAACTTGCTCAAGAATGTCAGAAATTAACTCAACTCCGACAAAAAGCAGCTACTAAATTGGAAAAGCAGCTAGTCAAAGAACTAAAACCCTTGGCGATGGACAAAGTCATCTTTGAATGTCGCCTGCTCGAATCTACTCCTACGGCGATGGGTGCAGACAAGGTAGTATTTTACTTTAGCCCTAATGCAGGGGAAACCATTCAGCCTTTATCTGTCATCGCTTCTGGTGGTGAAATGAGCCGTTTTTTACTGGCACTGAAAGCCTGTTTTACGGGTACAGAAGAAAGCTCTAGTACCCTAATCTTCGATGAGATTGACGCGGGAGTATCAGGAAAAGTGGCTCAAGCGATCGCCGAAAAGTTACATCACCTTGGTAAACAGCATCAGGTATTGTGCGTAACACACCAGCCGTTAATCGCTGCCATGGCTAACGGACATTTTAAAGTAGAGAAAACCATTATCGAAGAAGGGACTAAAGCAAAGCAAAAAAACGGTGGTAGCATTGCCGATATTCGCACAGTAGTCAGAGTGAAACCCCTGGGAAATCATCAGGTACGAGCCGAAGAATTAGCCCAGATTACGGGGGGACATTCCGCCTCAGATGCGATCGCTTTTGCAGAGTCTCTATTGGCTAAAGCTGCCAAATATCGGGCTGCTCAGGCTAAATAAATCGCATCTAGTTTGAAACCAGTAGTTTTTAAGTTTAAGTTGTTACTAATACAGGACAGGAGGCAAGATTAATAACACGGTTGGTGACGCTATCGGCAGCAGCTTCTTCATCGATTAAACCTAAACCTCGACAGCCCATAATAATTAAATCGGCATTAATTTCATCGGCAACGTCACAGATGGTAAAGGCGGGAAGTCCTTCTCTTTCTATGGTTTCAGCAGAAATTCCCTGATTAGCAAAGAATGATTTTGCTTCCTGTAGTAGTTTAGCTACCTGTTCTTCTGAACTCATTGCGCCATCTTCATTGGTTTCAACTACGGAAAGGATAGTTAGTTTACTCTGATGAATTTTAACCATATCCGCCGTCAGTTGAATTGCTTTACGAGCTTCTCTAGTTAATTCGATGGGGAATAATATTGTTCTGAACATTTAAAATCTCGTAGAAATTAGTTTAACTGGCATTGATAACACTGCAATCCCATATTGTGTCAGAAAACCCTCTATTGATTCTTAAAATTTACTATTTTTAATTATTGAATACGACTTTGAAGGTTATTCAATTACAAGAGGGTTGATTCAGCAATTGGTTATTATCTCCTATCGTTGGTCTTTGGGAAATGGTCTACTTTCAGTTGATGTCCTCTAAGTTTTCTACCCTGACGGCTTGAGAAACATCAATCTTCCAAATTCAT
>CBDUCX010000321.1:0-6316 GCA_965365755.1 uncultured Pleurocapsa sp. | reverse complement strand
ATTTCCCTTGATTCAGTTGTTTATTCCTTCTTGAATGGAGAATCACCCGAAAGTATTGCCCAAAATTTCCCTTTGCTTTCCTTAGAACAGGTTTATGGTGGGGTTACTTTCTATCTTGCCAATCGAGAAATAGTCGATGCATACTTGGAACAGGATGAAGCTGAGTTTCAGCAACTGCAACGCTCTTGTAGAGAAAAAAGTTCTTTACTGTACCAAAAATTGAAAGTGGCGCAAGCTCAGAAACAAATTACGGCATGACGAGGGTTCGATTTCAAAGAGAAGATTATCGCACTGGATACTTCCCTTGCCTAGCAATAAGCATATAATTACAATGTAGTTATGAGCGAGCTGAGATTTGAGTGGGATGATTTGAAGGCTGAGAGTAATCAACAAAAGCACGGTATATCATTTGATGAGGCACAAACTGTCTTCTATGATGAGAATGCTCGCCTCCGTCATGATTCGGAACACTCAATAAATGAAGATCGCTATGTCCTCTTGGGTATGAGTAGTTCACTACGGTTACTGATCGTGTGTCATCTCTATCAAGAAGATATTGAATTAATCCGCATTATTTCTGCTCGCAAAGCAACGAAGCGAGAACGGCAACAGTACCGTCAATTTTTTTCATGAAAGAAGAATATGATTTTTCCCAATCTACTAAAAATCCCTATATAAAGAAACTTAAGAAGCAGGTTACAATTCGATTAGAAGAAGAAGTAATAATTTACTTCAAAAATCTTTCAGAACAAACTGGAATTCCTTATCAAAGTCTAATCAATCTTTACTTGCAAGATTGTGTCAAGATGCAGCGTAAGCCTTCTCTAGAGTGGTTATCTAATGTTTAAAGTGCCGAAGAACAGTAATTGATCGGGCGATCGCAGATGCTTTAGATGTAAGCATTTATGGAACAAATAATATGTAATAGTGCGATCGCAGACACTTTAGATGTAAGCATTTACCGAACAAAATATTCCCTTAACAACTTGCCTAAAACCTTTCATTTTTTACTAATACCAAGTAGAAAAAAAATGTGACACACCTCGTAGGGGCTAACCAAACTTTGCCCCCACCTATCAAATAAAAGTAATCAATAGTTAGTATTTTGTTAGTAGACTTCTTGCGTGAGGTCAGGGAAAGGGGGAAAGAAGCATTTATGATACCTTTGACCTTTGACCTTTAACCTTTGACCAAAACCAAACCAAGGTTTATCGTATTTATGCAAGAGTTCTAGTGTTTAAGCAACTGTTAATCAACCTTCCAATTAACCCAATCTTGAGGCTTGAGAAAAGTCTCGTACAATTCAGCTTCAGGGGTATTGGGTTCGGGTTGATAGTTATATTGCCAACGAACCAAAGGGGGTAAAGACATCAGAATAGACTCAGTACGTCCATTGGTTTGCAAGCCAAAAATAGTACCACGGTCATATACTAGGTTGAATTCTACATAACGCCCGCGACGATATAGCTGGAAGTTACGCTCTCTTTCTCCATACTTCTGGTCTTTACGTCTTTCAATGATTGGCAAGTATGCAGGTAAAAAGCTTTTGCCACAGTCTTGAACAAATTCAAAAATATCTGACCAACTGCGATGTTTAACTTCTCCTAACTTTTTGCTATATTCCGCTGCTGCTTTATCAGGATGAGGCCCTTTGTATAGTTCTCCCGTACCATCTTGATAGTCAAAGAATAATCCCCCAACTCCTCTGGTTTCTTGGCGATGTTTGAGATAAAAATATTCATCGCACCAATATTTAAACACGGGATGGTAATCAGGATTATGGCGATCGCAAGCTTCTTTATATGTCCGATGAAAATGTGCCGCATCTTCGGCAAAGGGATAGTAGGGAGTCAAGTCTGCACCACCACCAAACCACCAAACGGGGCCAGCTTCAAAGTAGCGATAGTTAAGATGAACTGTGGGAATATAAGGACTACGGGGATGTAATACCATCGATGTTCCCGTAGCAAAAAAGCCATGTCCCGCTGCTTCAGGACGTTGTTTCAGGATAGAAGGAGGCAATTGACTCCCCCATACTTCGGAAAAATTTACCCCACCCTGTTCTAAAATACCGCCATCTGAGAGGACACGCGATCGCCCGCCCCCACCTTCTTCTCTCTCCCAGCTATCTTCTTGGAATTTGCCACCACCATCAGCTTTCTCTAAGCCAGCGCAAATTTCATCCTGTAACTGTTTCATGAACTGACAAACTCTATCTTTGGAGTCAGCAGGGGGTGTTGAAGGTTGCGATTTATTAGTTGGATTAGAGTTTACGGCGGTCATGAGGTGATGAAAAATTAAATTAAAAAACTGCTTCACTCAGACTATCTTGATTCGGTGTGATCGCACCACCACTCAACAAAAGTATCCATCATATCTTTACGAACCTGTAAACTTTCTTAACGAATATACAACTTCACGATCAGGGAATCAATTTTTAGCTCCGAACTCCGAACTCCGAACTCCGAACTCCGAACTCCGAACTCCCTACTTCGCTTCAATTGAATAACCACAATGATGCTCCCCGTCATTAATCCATTGAGTTCGTTGTACAACACAGTCTGGTAATACGGCGGCAAACATTTCTAGTTCATGTCCACAAATACTAGGATAAGACTCGGCAACCTCAGAAATGGCGCAGTTATGTTCTACCAAAATGAATTGCTGTTTTGTCTGTTGGGATGCTTGATGTAACTCTGCCATATAGCCTTCTTCTTGTCTTAACTGAACTAACTTGGCAATGCGTTGTCGGAGATTTCCCTCTCCCAAGCGATCGCGATATTCGGCTGCTTTACGTTGCCATTGTTTTTCGAGGACTTTACTAACCTGTTCTTGACCTGCGGTTTCGGCTAAGGTATCCAAAAAAGAAACAGCAAACTCACTATACTTTTGAGGACTCAGGCGATCGCGTCCTTGACTACTCAATTGATATAAGTGCTGTGGTCTACCCATCCCTTGTTGCACCGACTGGTATTCAATCAAGCCATCCGCTTCTAATTCATTCAGATGGCGACGAATTGCCTGGGTACTAAGATCTAGATCTTGAGCTAACTGTCTTGCTGCTGCCTGACCATGCCTCAGTAGAGATTGCAATATATTTTGTTTAGTAGACGTTAAACCGGTGGTCGTCATCGTCTTAAGGGCTATTGGAGAAAATAAATAAAGAGCAAAAAAAAAATTTGACTTAAACAACATCTTTGTTGCTAATGTAACTTACAATAGACTTAAACAACAAATTTATTGTTAAACTCAGACGAAATCACTTCGTCAAAACTGCTCTTAGATTAATTCTACCGAAGCATTTACTCTTGTTCTATGGTTGATGCTCTAAAAAATTTAAGACACCGCAGAATATCTTTAGAAAACCTCGTCTACTTAATTCTTCATCATGAGTGCTAACGTCAAAACTCTAGTCAATCAGCCTTACAAATATGGTTTTGTTACCGACATTGAAACCGAACAAATTCCTCGTGGCTTAAGCGAAGATGTTATACGTTTAATCTCGGCCAAGAAAAACGAGCCAGAATTTATGCTGGAGTTTCGTCTCAAAGCCTATCGTCAATGGCTAAAGATGAGTGAACCAACTTGGCCTCATGTAGAGTATCCGGCGATCGATTATCAAGATATTGTTTACTATTCTGCACCCAAGAAAAAACAGGACAAGAAAGGTAGCCTAGATGAAGTCGATCCTGCTTTACTAGAAACTTTTGACAAGCTAGGTATTCCTCTTTCTGAACAAAAAAGACTGAGTAACGTGGCGGTAGATGCCATTTTTGATAGCGTTTCGATTGGGACTACCTTCAAAGAGAAACTAGCGGAAGATGGTGTAATCTTTTGCTCAATTTCAGAAGCACTAGAAGAGTATCCCGAACTAGTGAAGAAGTATTTAGGCAGCGTTGTTCCTGTAGCTGATAACTATTTTGCTGCTTTGAATTCCGCAGTGTTTAGTGATGGTTCATTTGTCTTTATTCCCAAAGGCGTAACCTGTCCTATGGAACTATCGACCTATTTTCGGATTAATGATGGTGATACGGGACAATTTGAACGGACTCTCATTGTGGCAGAAGAAGGAGCTTCCGTCAGCTATCTGGAAGGCTGTACTGCACCGATGTTTGATACCAATCAGCTTCATGCTGCGGTAGTTGAGTTAGTTGCCCTAGACAATGCTGATATCAAATACTCCACCGTACAAAACTGGTTTGCAGGGGACGAAAACGGCAAAGGGGGAATCTATAATTTTGTCACCAAGCGTGGTTTATGTAAGGGAATTAATTCTAAGATTTCCTGGACACAGGTAGAAACTGGTTCCGCAATCACCTGGAAATATCCTAGTTGTATTTTAGTGGGGGATAATTCTGTCGGTGAATTTTATTCCATCGCCTTGACCAATAATAAGCAACAGGCGGATACAGGCACCAAAATGATTCATGTGGGTAAAAACACCCGCAGCACTATTATCTCCAAAGGTATCTCCGCAGGAGATTCTAAAGGCAGCTATCGTGGCTTAGTCAAAATTGGCAATAAAGCCACTGGTGCGCGCAACTATTCCCAGTGTGATTCTATGTTGATTGGCGATAATGCCGAGGCAAATACGTTCCCTTACATTCAGGTAGATAATAGTAGTGCTAAGTTAGAGCATGAAGCCTCTACAGCTAAGATTGGCGAGGAACAGCTATTCTACTTTGCTCAACGGGGTATTTCCGAGGAAGATGCCGTATCAATGCTGGTAAGTGGCTTTTGTAAGGATGTCTTAAACGAGTTACCAATGGAGTTTGCTGCCGAAGCAGACAAGTTGTTGAGCTTGAAACTAGAAGGAACTGTCGGCTAGATATTCTTCAGATTAACTTGAACATTGAGGATGGGCTAAACAGTTCATCCTCTAAGTTCTCTAATACTCGATCCCCGATCCCTAATTCCTAACTTGCATTTTAATTCCCTAGAACAAATTCTCTCCCAACTAGAACAACAGCCTGGGTGGGAGAAATTTAAAGAATATCGCCAACTATTAAAATGTTGGGGTAATACTGTCAATCAAAGCACCTTCAAGCATACTCGTCCTTTACACATTACTCGACAGGTTCTTTGGGTTGCTACTTCTAGTGCAGCTAGAGCGCAAGAACTTTCTTTTCAACGATATGCTCTGCTCAAAAAGCTCAATAAGCAGTTACCTTTTATCCTGAAAGATATTCGTTTTTCTTCGTCTGGGTGGCATCAGAAGACATATCAATCAGAAAATCAGGCAAATTTATTTATAGTTAGTAGTAAATATAAATCTACAGTTGTTGACAGTCCCTCAATCTCTACAGAACAAGAAACTGAAGATAAGGAAGATAAATCTTATTCAACCAGAGCAAAAAACGCTGCTAAACGATGGCTAAAAACTCTCGAACAAACAAATTCCGCTCTGATTAACTGTCCTGGGTGTGAGGCTCGAACCCCAAGGGGAGAAATTGAAAGATGGAATTTATGCTATCACTGTATCGCTCAAAAATGGTCTGAAGAATACAGTCCACCGACTTTTCCCGAACTAAAATAAAAAATACCTTAAAGGTGATTGACTCGTTTGTTAATGATCCCCATTAGTTTTTCTCTAGAGAGATCCATAAAAATACTGAGTAAAAAAGTATTTTTTGATACTATTTTTAGAAATCATTGTATCTCTTCGTTAATCAATTATAAAGAGAATATAAAAGGTAGATAACCTCTGGGGATCACTCCAAGCCTCACCAGATAATCATTTCAATTGAATAAAGAGGAATGTGAAGACAGAGCAAAATATAGGTAGAGGAATTGAGTCAAACCGAATCCAAAAAACCTAATGAATGAAACAAATTTTACCACTTCTGCCTGTCGCTACTGTCGCTTTTATGAGTCTCAAGGGCGGAGAGGTGGTTCTTGCCAAATGTTAGGTGTGCCAGTCCAAAGTAGTTGGGAAGCTTGTAGCTTAGCCGCTTCCCCCTTTGATACAACTGTGAAAAAACTGGAAGACATTTTTCAATTGGACAGTTCAATTCCGTTAAATTCTCCTACTAAATTGGTCTACGACACATCTGGGATCACGATTAAGAACAACAGTTCCCAAATGACTTCACCTCAATTGGAGTAAAATATTCTCAACCAGAATTTGTCAATTCATTTTGAGTTTACTTATTTAATTAAAGATCTATAAACTAAGAAAACTTGGATTAGATGGAAAATAGAAATCTTTTTTAGTCAGCGCGCTCTCAACATTTAAGAGCGCATTTTCTTTGGCATCGATTGATATAGCCGTACAAAGTTATGTTAGGACAAGTTTATTGGATTCAGGGTAAGTAAT
>CBDUCX010000320.1:0-6321 GCA_965365755.1 uncultured Pleurocapsa sp. | reverse complement strand
CTGCTTTTTGAGCGATTTCTTTCATGTTTCATCTGTGGGGCTGATGGATGTGGGTTAAATAGTTCTAGCAAGTTTCTGGCAAGCTGCTAACAAATCTTGATGAACTTGCTCAGAATTAGCGACAATTGCGCCATCATAACTATAGTCCCTACAGGTGTGTAGAGGAGGTAACGGTAAGCCATTGAATCCCGTGACAATGCAGCCATGTTGTTGCGCCATAAAGGCTAATGCAGCACTGTCAATAAATTTGCCCCGTTTGGTCACCCAACCAATCAAATCCCCTGAGAATATGCCATTGTAGTTGGGCAATTGAACTGAGCCAGAATAGCAGTTTTCTAGATCGATTACCTGATACTTGTCTTTTAATGCAGGTTTCAAATGTGCCATGCCCCAGCCTAATAAAATCACTGGATCAGGATTAGTTATCTGGAGTGATCTGCAATCATTTAGATCTTGGTGGATATTTCCCTGATATACTCCCTGATCTTTAACTGTGTAGTAGTAAATATTTTGGGCAGGGGAGAGGGTAATTACTGCTTCATAACTATCCGCATTGAGAATACTGAGAATAATCTGATAATTATCAAAACCATCAAGATAATATTTAGTGCCATCAATTGGATCGAGGGTAACTAGATAACCATTTTTGCTCAATTCGGTAGCGGAAAAATACTTAGTATTGCGGGATTGTTCGTACTCTTCGCCATAGAAAGCAATCTCAGGATAAGTGCCGAGTAACGCTACCTCCACTAAGGTTTGAATTGAAAGATCTGCGTCAGTTAAGGCTGCTGATAAGATATTATCTCCCCCATCTTTAGCAGGTAAGGAAGTAATTTTAGTTTGAATTTGTTGAGCATAACCCGCAGCGACTCTTAAGTGGGGTAACAAAGTTTGAAGTAATTCGCGGGGAGAAGGCTGAGGAGACATAGTAAAAGCAAAAATAAAAAATATCAGTATAAATAAAATTAACTTGTTAAGACGGTTAGTGGTTAGTAGTTAGTGGTAATGGCCTGAACCAAATTTGTACTTTTTAACATATTTGACTTTATTTCATCCTGCTTACTTATATATTTTTGCGATCGCAACTATGCTTGATCTTATGAATAGAGATAAAATTTTAAAATCGGGAATAATTAAGTAGTTACTAACTTCTAGTCTCTTTGGTTGACAATCTTTCTTGAGGGGGAAGTTAAAACTTCTTGATCAGGGTAGTATTGTGTCTTATGTATTTTATTATTTATTTTTTAATTGCAGTTGTTCAGCTTGACTGTAGATAAAATTAGACATGACTAAATCGATTAACGATCCCCCGAACCCTGAACCAGAAAAGCCGAATCTTTGGCAGCGATTGGTTAACAAAGTAACTTCTTCCCCCAAAAAGACCACAGGGGGTATAGTTGCGATCGCCGCTTTGGGTAGTCTAGGTTATTGGGGTACGGGGGTATTAGTCAAGCAGAAATTACCACCGTTTCTGGAAAGTCAAATTGGCAAAATTATTGAGCGTCCCATAGATTTAGGGGAAGTAAAGGGTTTTTCTCTCAACAGCATTGAGTTTGGTAAAACAGTTATTCCTCCTACTGCTACAGATACGGATCGTGTAACGGTAGATGGGGTTAAGGTTGGGTTTAATATTTTCCCGATCCTGTTTCGCCGTACTGTACCTCTGGATGCGACTTTAATTAATCCTGATATTTATTTAGAACAGGAAGAGGATGGGGAATGGATTAATCTGGACTTTCTTCAGAGTGACCCTAACAAGGAGAAAAAAGATCCTCTACTTTATTTTGATGTTGCTGTAGATGTTGAACAAGCAGATATTACCGCCGTTCCCTATCAACAAAATCCCCTCCAAGGGCAGGTAGATGGCAGCGGTAGATTCCAGCAAAAGCAGGCATTTTTAGAATATGATTTAGACGCCACAATTGAACAAGCCAAAGCTACCATTACAGGGGAAACCAAGCTAAAAACTGAAACTGAAACTGGTAGTACCGATACTAAACTACTGGTAAAAGATTTGGCATTGTCTGATGCTGCGACATTATTACCTAATCCTCCTGTGAAGCTTGATAGTGGCATCCTCAACGCGGATTTAGACATTAATATTCCTTCCTTTGAAGAAATTACCACCGCCAATATTAAAGGGATAGTTAATTTGCAAAACGTGGCGGGAGAAGTAACTAGTTTAGACGCTCCCGTATCAGCAGAATCTAAATTAAACTTTAGTGGTCGTAATGCTGATGTTAAGCAAACTCAGGCAACTTTAGGAGATATTACGGCTCAAGTAGATGGACAGGTTAACCTGGACAGTGGCTATGACCTGAATGTAAATGTATTGCCGTTTCAGCTAGCTAGTTTACCCAGCAATTTGACTCAACAATTGCCTGTAGATGTCACTGGAGAAGTGGAAGCACAGGTTAAGGTGCGGGGAGAGATTAAAGATCCTCAGTTAATAGGTAATTTAAACAACACTCAGACCCTGGTTGTTGGTAAGACTCCATTAAAACAGGTCAACGCTGATTTTCGTGCTGATCTCGCCCAAGTGGTTTTAGAAAATGTGCAGATTTCTCCTGCTATAGGGGGGAATGTTACTGCTGAAGGCACTATCGAAACTAATTTAAGACAGGTTTTCAATAGCGAGAGTGAGCAACCTTTAGACCTGACAAAAATGCCTTTGGCGTTTAGTTTTCAGGCAGATCTACCCACAGAGGAGCTAATTTCACCTTACTATCAATTACCACCACAGGTTGCAGTGGGGGACATTCAGGCACAGGGACAGATTGACGGCACATTGGCACAACCTCAAGGACGAGCTAAATGGAATATCGCTGAGGCGAATGCCAGTAATTTAGAAGACATTGCTGGTTCAGGTGAACTAGTAATTGCTAATCAGAATTTAGCTTTACAAAATACTGAAATTACTTATGGCGATGGCAAGGTAGACGTAACAGCAAATGCCAATATCGATAATAAACAGTGGCAGGCTAGCTTAGATGCAACTTCTCTCAATCTCAGACCGTTTACAGCGCAATTGAGTAATCCTAATTTAAACTTGGATCATCCTCTGGCGGTAGATACGGCGACAGCTAGTTTCAATGGCAGATTGGATCAGTTAGATTTATCTCAGATTCAAGGTGTTGCGGATCTTAACCTAGATGTTAATGGCAGCGATGTTGTGGTTGATAGTCAGCTAAATTCGGGTGATATCCAGACCAAGACAGTTACTAGCAATCTCAAGCTCAATCCCTTCGTCCCCAGTTTACCTGTCGCCACATCTTTACAAGCAGGGACGATCAGTGCTTCGGGCAAAGTTAAACAACTGCTGAAATTCAAAGAAAATCCCAGTTTAAACAGTCTCAAAGCCGATGCGGATTTAGATTTACAGGTAGATGGGGAAGCAGTTGCCGTTAATAGCCAAATAAATTCAGGTAGAATTCAGGCACAAGCTAACACTAGCCAAATAAACCTCAACCGCGTTGTTCCTAATTTACCGTTGCCTGCCAACATTAGGTCAAGTCAGGTCACAGCTTCGGGTTCACTACAGCAACTATTAACCTTCGCCGAAAAGCCCAACCTCAGTACCTTTGATGCCCAAGTTGATGCAGATTTAGATGTCGCTCAGGGAACAGTACAGGCGATCGCCAATCTGAATAATAATCAGTGGCAAGCTAACCTAGATGCCAATAATATTAGCTCCCAAGTTCTGTTAGCCACATTTGCGCCCAGCAATCTTGCTGCTGTAGACGTAGACAATATCAACGCCCAGGCAAATTTATCGGGGGATATCAATCCTCTAATTAATAATGAGATTAATATTCCGATTGCGGTTAACCAAGTTGCGGTTAATTCTGGAGCACAAAACCTTAACGCTCAAGGTGATTTAACTCTCTCCAACATCACCAGTGATCTGGATATTGCCAATACTAATTTAGATATTAGCGCCAATCTCGATTTTGACCAGCTCCCTATTGCTCAAGTTGTGGCTGCCTCTGCCCAAGATAATCAATTAATTGCTGAAAGCATCAATTTTAGGGGAAAAGGGGAATTTAACGGTCAATTAAACGGCAAACAGTTACTTTCTGCCCCCACCGAAGATGTTAATTTAACAGGGGATTTACGCCTTCTAGATTTTGCATTTAACAATATCGCTTTCGATCCTGTGATGACAGGAACAGTTAATATACAGCCACAACAAGAAATTGCCCTAAACCTCCGAGGACAACAGGATGTAATTGCTGCCAGTGCTGTACCCTGTAATACTAGTAATTGTAAATTACCCTATTTACCAACCAACTTAGAACTACGTCAGGGTGAAGATACCAACCAGCCAGTAATTACCACAGGGGAACGTTTTGGGGATATATTTTCTCTCGATATTAATAATTTTCCCTTAGCACTACTTAATCTTGCCCCAGGAAAAGCGATCGGCATTGAAGGAGCATTAGGTGGCACCACCACGGGAGATATTGATCTTGATCTTTATACTCTGGCAGCCCAAGGAAATATTAGTGTTGATAAGCCAGCAATCAGCTATATTGAGGCAGATCAGTTTGAGGCGAATTTTAACTATGACCCTGTTAATAATATTGCCGAAGTAACAAGTTCTTCTTTAGACTTGAGAAATAGTGAATACAATCTCAATGCTGCTTTAGACTTAGAGTCGGGGCAAATTGACGGTAAACTCGATATTCCTGAAGCCTATATTCAAGATGCTCTGACTACTCTACGTTGGTTTACTGTTGAAGACGTTATCAGTGTATTTAATACTCCCGATTATGGAGAAACTGCGGCGGTAAAACCTGCTCCAGAGAAGGATACAGTAGACGAATCTATTGCCCGTAAATTAAATCAGTTACGCCGAGTCAATCGTCGGATACAGGCTAACGCAGCGGCAAAAGAAGCTGGTAGTATTCCCACAGAATTAGATATCCGAGGAAAGTACCAAGGGGAAGTGATCTTGGGGGGAACCATTCAAACGCCAGAAGCAGACTTTAAAGTATCAGGTAATAATTGGCAATGGCAACCCCAATCTGCCTATCCTGATATTGTTAAACCTCTAGGCTTAGTAATAGAAGAATCACAGTTTATTTCCCTACCTAAACTTCTGATTGCAGGAAAGCTTCAGGGAACAACGGTAGATCTAGCCCAAGCAGCAGTGCAGGTGCAAGAAGCGGTATTATCCCTCAAAGGGAAGTTATCCCCAGAACAAACAGATGCTACCTTTGCTGTAGCAAATTTAACGGTGGATAACATTAGTAATTTTGTGGACATTCCCGTAGACTTAGCAGGGGAAATCAATAGCGTTGGCTCAATTAAAGGAACAGTGGAAAATCCTCAACTAAAAGGAAAAATCGCTTTTTCTGACGGAGCATTTAATGGCAATATCTTACCAGCCAAGCTAGCAGGAGACTATAACTATGATGGCAGTAAATTAGGCTTTAAAACCACTGCACCTGAACCCATTCAGATTGATGCCACTGTACCCTATCCGATTATCCCTGGTAAAAGCGATCGCCTTACCGTTAGTGCCAATATTGATCATCAAGCCTTTGTCTTTTTAGATGCTCTGAGTCAAAATTATCTCAACTGGGTTGGAGGGGGAGGTGATGCCCAACTGGAAGCAACCGCTCGTTTGGATTTGGAGCGTAAGGGTATAATTTACGATTTAGATGCTCAAGGAGTTGTTAACCTAGACAACGCCGAAGTTACAGTAGAAACTCCTTTCTTCTCTGAGCCATTTATCGGTACTGGTAAAATCACTCTCGATAATCAAATAGTAAATGTCGAAACATTAGACGCGATCTTCGCCGAGAAAGATTTATCGATTACAGGAAAGCTACCAATCCTCACCGCAGTCAATAACCTAGACAATCCTCTAACTATTAATCTTCCTGAAGGAGATATCAACATTGACAAACTCTATAAAGGGGGAGTCCAAGGAAAAATTAACATAACAGGAGCATCTTTAGAACCTGTCATTGGCGGTGAAGTTACTTTAGAAGATGGTAGAGTATCAATTCCTAAAACAGAAACTCCCACTGAAGAAGATGTGGCTCAATTAGCTAAAACTCAAGTAAACAAAACGATTTCAGGGACAAAAGCTAATACAGCAGATAAATCTAAAGCTAACGCCAAGCTTCAACAATCTACTACTAAATCCTCTTTTGTTACGGCTCTCGATAATTTACAAGTCAATCTCCAAGATATAAGGCTACAGCAAGCTCTACTGTACGATTTTCAGGTGGAAGGAGATTTAACCCTCAACGGGACAGTAGACGAGCCTAGCAATATTATCCCTAAAGGAAAATTACTGTTAACCAAGGC
>CBDUCX010000319.1:0-6334 GCA_965365755.1 uncultured Pleurocapsa sp. | reverse complement strand
ATGTTTTGTAACAACTCTTCAAAAGTATCTCCTTGAGTAGCACACCCAGCAATTGCAGGCACCTCTGCCCAGAATCCTCCTTCTTCTGCTGTATAGATAATAACTTTAAGTTTCATAATTAATCAACGGTATTCAATAGCATTTGGACATTTATTTTTCCTCTACCTCAAAATCCACTCCTTCATACATATCCTGGACAACCAAAGCTACTCCCACAGACTCTAAAGCAATTTCCCTTTCATTTCCTCGGTACTCCTGCAATAACCATTGTCCTTTACCAGTCTTCCGATAATGTTCAATAAAATATTCCCCTTGGCTAACCAACAAATACTCCCTAAATTCAGGAATTGAACGATAGTAGAGGAATTTATCACCCCTATCATATCCTTCAGTGGATTTCGACAACACTTCCACAATCAAACAAGGATTAAGTATTTCATCAGTGCGATTATCATTAAAAACAGGATTTCCCGCAATTACCATAACATCGGGATAAGTTCCCTTAGTATAATGAGGAATCCACACCCGCAAGTCACTCGTAAATACTTCGTAAGGTTTTTGTTGAAAAGCAGAATCTAAAATACTTACAAGATTACGAACTATACGATTATGAGCGATTGTTCCCCCGCTCATTGGAATCATCCTGCCATCATCATATTCATGGCGAAACTCTGCCGTTTCCTCCAGTGCGCGATATTCATCGAGAGTGTAAGTTTTAGATTCTGGTTGAACAAGCATGACTTTTTCCTTATCACATTGTTTTCGGAGTTATCAGAAAATGTTTGAAGTTTGAAAAATCAAAAAATAGCTTTCTATAGAAATTGTAACTCCGAACTCCCTTTATTTAGCTACTTTCTGGGGATCGATGTTAATAAAAGGTAAAGCACCATTACCTCCCATAACTGTCGGGAATCTCCCATCCCATTTTTTAATCGCTTCTTTTTGCAAGAGTGCAGGAGTTAAAGTTAACTTTTGTAATCTTTGAGCCTCCGCTTGTCCCTTCGCTCGATTAATTTCTGCTTGAGCTGTTTTTTCTGCTTTTAAAGCTTCAAAGTCGGCTTGTTTTGCCTGTTGTTCGGCAATTTGTTTAGCTTCGATCGCCCTGGCAAATTCTGGAGAAAAGGAGACATTAACTAAAGAAACGTCATCAACTAAAATTCCATAGTCATCTAATCTTTCTTTAAGTTCTTCATCAATTTGTTGCTTAATTTCCTTCCGTTTAGTAATTATTTCTTCCGCATTTTTTTGTGCAGTTGCTGCTTTAACTATTTCAGCGACAGCAGGAGTAATAATCCGAAAAACAATCTGTTCTTCATCCCCAATACGTTGAAACACCTGATTAACTTTCTGCGGATCAATATGCCAATTAAGAGCAACCTGAGTTTTTATATCCTGCAAATCTTTAGAAGAAGCTTCGGCATCAATATCGTTTTTTTGCACCCGAACAGTGAGAGATTTTACTGTGTTTACCACAGGAATAATGGGATGAATTCCCTCATCTAAAATAGTGTCTTGAACCTTACCAAAGCTCATTACTACCCCTCTTTCTCCTGCCTTAATAATAGTAAAGGGTTTAAAGATACCCAAAATCATAATTAGCAAGAAACCTAATCCAGCATAGGTAATTAATTTATAAGGAACGTTGGGATTTTTCATATGCAGTTCTTAAATATAAAAATTAGTGGTATTTAATCAATTTGATACCAATTAAATAACAAGTTATAGAAGACTCACAGGTTAACATAAATATTTCATTTCTCGAAATGCTTCGCTATAATTTGCTAGACTAAAACACATATTTTAGTTCTTTAGTACTATAAAAAATAAGCTTATGGCACTTAACGTTGTTAACTTAGTAGGTCGTGCTGGTGCTGCGCCAGAAATAATTCACTTTCAATCAGGTACAGTTTTATGTAAATTACCTTTAGCAGTTAATCGTCGTACTCGTAATAGTGACCAACCAGACTGGTTCAATCTCGAAATGTGGGGCAAAACTGCGGAAGTAGCGGGAAATTATGTCCAAAAGGGCAAATTAATCGGAATTCAAGGCTCTTTGAAAATCGAAACCTGGACAGATAAAAATACAGGAGGACAACGTTCTCGCCCGATAATTAAAGTTGATCGCCTAGAATTGCTGGGTTCCAAAAGAGATAGCGATCCTAACGCAGTTAGCGGTTATCCTGGTGCAGTTAGCGGTTACCCAGAGTAATCTTTAGGAGCAAAGTCTATCTGTTAAGTAGGGTGGAGAAGTAGAGTAGATGAGGAGATGGGGAGGGAATAAAGATAGCGATCTCTTGGCAGCAAAAATTACAGTGGATCGCCTGTATGTTGTAGGATTTCTCATCGCTGCGGTAGTTCTTTATACTTCTGATCTGGGAAATTTACCTCTGAGAGATTGGGATGAAGGTATTGTCGCAGGGGTAGCACGTAACATTTGGCGAGCTGATCCTGGTAGTCTTACTTGGCTTTACCCGACAATTAACTACAGCGATCCTTACTGGAATAAACCTCCTCTGATTCACGGGCTAATTGCTCTTAGTTACCAACTATTTGGCGTAAGCGAGTGGAGTACGAGAATTGTTCCCGCCCTCTTAACAGCCTGTTCTGTTCCTCTACTATATTTAATTGGGGTCGAAATCTTTGCAACTCGTCTAACAGCTATCTTTTCGACTTTAGTTTATTTGACTCTGCTTCCAGTAGCACGTCATGGTCGGGTGGCAATGTTAGACGGAGCGATCGCCTGTTGGTTCTGTTTGGCTGTATGGTGTCTATTACGGGGACGCAAAAATCCTGACTGGTTTCTTGGTACGGGGTTAGGGATTGGTCTGATCTGCTTGACTAAAGGTATGATGATGGGCTTATTGCTAGGGGGAATTACTCTGATCTTCTTGGCTGGAGACAGCCCTCGGATACTCCGAAGTCCCCGCCTTTGGGGGAGTTTTGTCTTAGGTGTGATACCGGCGATCGCCTGGTACGGACTCCAGTATCAAAAATATGGAGCGCAATTCTTAGGTACTAGTTTAGGGACACAGACTTTTAACCGTATTTGGGAGCCTGTGAGCAGCCTTTCCAGCCCACCATGGTTCTATTTGATAGAAATCGCTAAATACAGTCTTCCTTGGCTCATATTCTTGCCTTACGGCATAAAATTAGCCTTTAATCATCGTCATCTTAGCTGGGGAAAACTCACCTTAATTTGGACAGGAGTTTATCTTCTGGCGATCTCTCTGATGGCAACTAAATTACCCTGGTATGTGATTCCCCTCTATCCAGCTATGTCTTTGCTGGTGGGGGCTAGCTTAAGTCAGGTTTGGACAAAAAATCATGCTTCCTATTTCTGGAAGATATCCTTAAGTTTACTGACGATAATTTGTTGGGGAGCAAGTGCTTACTACGGCTTGATCGATGCTGCCCCAGAAACCGATCTCACCGTGATGTTGGTAGTGCTGGCAACTAGTTTTACCCTAGCTTCAGTATTGTTATGGCGAGATTCTCGCTACTTTATTCCTATAATTATTAGTGGCTTTTATCTAACTTTATTATTACTGTTCAACTCTAGTCATTGGCTATGGGAATTAAACGAAGCTTTTCCTGTCAAACCCGTAGCTCAAATGCTCAAAAGATATACTCCACCTCAACAGAAGATCTACACCGCCTATCATAGTCTACGTCCTTCACTAGAATTTTATAGCGATCGCGTAATTATGACCGCTACTGATCAAGAATTACAACAATATTGGCGATCGCAACAACCTGTTTATCTTTTAGTCGATCAGGATGCAATTAAGCGATTGAATTTAGAACCCCATCGGCAATTAGGCAAGAAACTAGATAATCAGAAGTGGCAGTTAATCACTCAGTCAACAAGTCAAGAGTGAGTAATTTCCAGTAATTTTCCAAATATCGTCATTTAATGTGTACTATGGACGTTACCCAAAATCACGTTAGATGTTGTCAACAACTGTGGATTTAAATTATGCTTTGGTGCATGAATGGTTGACTCCTAAAGCCAAGGGGGGGTCAGAATTAGTAGTTAAAGAGATTTTGCAGCATATTGATGCCGATCTCTACGCCCTAATTGATTTTGAATCGGTTAATCCCGAAAGCTATCTCTTTCAAAGAGAAATCAAAACCACCTTTCTGCAAAAATTCCCCCAAGCCCGCAATGGTGTTCAGAAGTATCTCCCTTTGTTACCCATCGCGATCGAACAGCTAGACCTCAATCATTACGACGTAATTTTATCTTCTTCCCATGCCGTAGCCAAAGGAGTTTTAACCAACCCCCATCAATTACACATTTGTTATTGTCATACTCCAATGAGGTATGCTTGGGACTTAACCTTTGATTATTTGAATGGCGATCGCCAAGGACAGGGAATCAAAGGGATAATTGCTAGATACATCCTACATCGTCTTAGAGAATGGGATGTCATCTCTGCTAATCGAGTTGATTATTTCATCGCTAATTCTCAACATACAGCCAAGCGAATTTGGCGCTGTTATCGCCGTCCAGCAGAGGTTATCTATCCTCCCGTTGATCCAGATAAATTTGGCTTCCAACCAGAAAAAGATGATTTCTATCTGACAATTTCACGATTAGTAAGTTATAAACAAATATGCTTAATTGTAAAAGCATTTAATCAGCTAAAAAAACCCTTGGTTATTATTGGAGAAGGCCCACAATTATCAGAAATACGTCAACTAGCCGAACCTCATGTCCAGGTTTTGGGTTGGCAACCGCATAATATAGTTAAACAATACATAACAAGGGCAAAAGCTTTTGTCTATGGGGCTTGTGAAGACTTTGGTATCGCTTTAGTTGAAGCTCAAGCCTGTGGTACACCAGTAATCGCCTATGGAAAAGGAGGTGCTCTAGAAACAGTAAAAGATATTCGGAACTATCCCCAAGATGGGACAGGTTTGTTCTTTGAGGTTCAACAACCAGCAGCTTTAATTCAAGCAGTGTTAAGTTTTGAACAGCTACAAACCAAAATTCGTCCAGAAAATTGCCGTTTACAAGCAATTAAGTTCAGTCCAACAATATTTAAACAATCCTATTTAAAATATATTGAGGATTGTTACCGTGAGTGGAAACGATAATTGTAAATACTACATTTACCTTTGGTTGGAAAATTATAAGTCAACCAGAGTTTGATAGATTTATGATTAAACAGTGTGGTGTGATGTGTGAAGGAGTAAGATGACTGCTAACAGCCAGCTTATTTCCGTCAAAATTGTTCAGGGATTAGTCAGAAAAAGCGTTCGAGCTTTATTCAATCGGTTGAGATTGAAATTACTTTTCTCTGTTCTGAACGGAAATTTAGTTAAACGTATATTTGACATAGTTTTTGCTTTATTTGTTCTAAGTATATTTTCTCCCGTATATTTACTCTTAATGCTTTTAGTTGCCCTGAATTCTCAGGGACCAGTTTTTTATGTCCAAAAAAGAATTGGCAAAAATCATCGACCTTTTAACTGTATTAAATTCAGAACGATGATTAATAATGCTGATCAAGCATTAGAAACAATTATGGAAAGCTCTGACCAAGTACGTCAGGAGTTTCAAGAGAGTTTTAAGCTCAAACAAGATCCCCGAATTACTGAGTTTGGTCGGTTTTTGCGCTTAACTAGTCTTGATGAGTTCCCTCAATTTTGGAACGTGTTAAAAGGAGAGATGAGTGTCGTGGGGCCAAGACCCCTAGTACCAGAAGAGTTACCAAAATATGGGCACAAAATAAATACCGTCCTCAAAATTAAGCCAGGAATTACTGGTTTATGGCAGGTTTCGGGTCGAAATGATATTCCGTACCCCAAGAGGGTACAGATCGATGTCTACTATGCTACCAGCCATAATTGGCTACTAGATTTATGGATTGTCTTTAAGACTGTCGGTGTAATTTTATTTCCCCGCAATAACGGTGCTTATTAGATTTCCACAAATCAATCTGGAGAATAATCGGTATCAAGACTTACATTACTGCTGTTACGCAAAACATGTATCTGTTAAGACTGGTTAAAGGAAAAGAAGTTTATTGATCTTTATTTTATAGTTTGTTCAAACTATTGATTTTCTATTCCCAAATATTAAATAATTTGGCAAAGATCACATTTTGCTCCCAACCATCCGTAAAATTCCAAATAACATATTTCCTGGTATGCTTTTTCAGTACTATTGCGGAATAGATTTGATTATCTGTGTACTATAGTAGGAAAAATAACATAATACTGACCACCAATAGTTAAGTAGGCAAATTAGACAGATGAGTGAACGGAAAGTAGCTTTGATCACTGGCATCACTGGTCAAGACGGTTCATATTTGAGCGAGTTTTTATT
>CBDUCX010000318.1:0-6375 GCA_965365755.1 uncultured Pleurocapsa sp. | reverse complement strand
TACTTAGTTTCGTCGAATGATAGTTAAACCATCTCGCAACGGAAGTAGAACCTGTTCTACTCGTGGATCTTCTGCTACAAAACGGTTAAACTGAGCGACCGCTTCTCCGTTAGCAGTACGTTGCTCTAGAGGTAAATAAGGCTGTCCCTGGAGCAAAGTGTTATCGACGAAGATAAAGCCACCAGGATTCAACAAGTTACCATCTATTAAGAGCTGGAAATAGTCTACATACTCTTTCTTATCAGCATCAATAAAGGCTAAATCAAAGGATTCTTGATTGTCTGCCAGTTTTTGCAGCGTCTCTAAAGCAGGTGCCACCTCTACCTTGATTTTGCTGCCGTGGGGTGATTCATCAAAACAAGCGCGGGCAAAGTCTGCCACATATTGATCGACTTCACAGGCTATTAACTCTCCATCTTCAGGTAGTGCTTCTGCCATCGCTAAGGCCGAATATCCAGTAAACATACCGACTTCTAAGACACGTTTTGCTCCAGTCATATGGACAAATAATTTAAGGGTTTGTCCTTCGATATGCCCAGAGAGCATTTCTTGTTCCAATTGGCGCACGGTTTCTTGATCGGAGAAACGTTTACTCCAATCTTCTGTCGCTGTTTTTTGGGCTAGAGCCTTCAAAGCCAAAGACTCGGAAGTCGTACATTCTTCGAGGTAAGGATCGATTCCGGCAGCTAGTGTCTGTACCTGTTGCAGAGAATCCATCAGGGAAGCTGACACTTTTGCCTGTTGCGCTATCTGGACAGTCTCCTCCAGCTTTTGGACTAGAATCCCCAAGGGAGTTACGGGTCTAGCTGTTTTCGGAGTTTCTATTGATTGCGAATTTCCAGTAAGTGATGAGGGA
Organism: uncultured Pleurocapsa sp.; assembly: GCA_965365755.1. Taxonomy (GTDB): domain Bacteria; phylum Cyanobacteriota; class Cyanobacteriia; order Cyanobacteriales; family Xenococcaceae; genus Waterburya. Next base: position 5,519 of record CBDUCX010000318.1, on the reverse strand, counting down.
TGGGGTTTAGCTTGAAGCATATTTTATTTGTAGCGGTGTGTGAGTGTGTGTTTAGAAGTTGGAATTACTTTGTCAGGAGCGACTGACTTAACATGAGCGTCGCCACAAAATGCAGTGTATCAAAATATGAGAAAGTATGTAAAGTTTTATTAAAATGTCTATCTTAAGACAGAAATTTTCATAAAAATTCCCTATTCCCCATAACAAACAAACAAAATCCCATCGCGATCGTTCACTTAAGAAAAAGTAACTTAAGTAAGACGAGATGGGATCTCTCAGTCAGATAAAAATATTGTTTTCGCAGCAGGGGTTGAGATTAACGTAAAAAGCAGCTCACTATCCAAAACAGGCAGAAAGTTACCGCCGAAGCAAATTGATCTCCACCCAAGACAGTAACTCCCCCTTGACCTAGCAGCAAGTTGCCTAACCCAGTGCCCAGAGCAATACCGGCAAATAGGGCAATAAAGCTAATCAGAAACGCTCTTCCAGAACGCCCCTCCTTGCGATTGAGGAAATAGATATTGGCAATAAAGCCCAAAGCCATTAATAAAGGAAGGATTGAGCCTCCTGTATTCTGAGAAAATACAGCGATCGCTGAAAGAGTTAAGAAAATCCCCGTGGGCCATAGGATATCTGCTTGGGAAGGAGTGTCAATGAGATCTTGTAGCCAAACCGCAGACTTATCATTAACCAATTGCGGAACTTTGATGCTTTTTTCCACATTACGCTCGGGAAAACGAATTTTTTCAGGAACTTTAATTTTGCCTTCTTGGCGCAATCGCAAGCGATCCATAATGATTGAGTCGTAAGCGATTTCCACTGTCTCTAACACAGCACTATCATTACCATATTGCTCATAAAGTCTTTTTTTGGCAGCCTGTATTTCTTCAAAGGAAGAATTTTCTGTGACCCCAAGTTGTTCATAGGGATTTTGTTCGCTCATCTCTTAACCTGCTATATGTCTCTTATTTTAAATTTTTTTGCTCTACCAGGCGATTTTTTTTTAATAAACTTCCCAAAGACCAAACGCTGGTCCAATAAATCTAACAGTCAACCAAGCAGCAATCATAACACCGATACCGATCCACGCCCCTTTAGAGGTTATTTCCACAAATTTTTCTGCTTGATTTTTGGTAACGGGTAGCCAAGAAATAAATCTCTCGGAGTCCTGACCATACTGTTCTCCTAGTGCTGCTTTACGGCGTTTTGATTCTCCCATAATATTAACTATAAAATGTCAATAAGATTAGTTCTAGGTCGATCATAGCGTTTTCTGGGTAAGCAATAAATCAGTTTTATATTTACATTTTATTAATAATAATGAATTCTTCAAGAGTTGTTTTCTGCGATTTCGATGGCACAATTACGACACAAGATACTTTTGTTGGTATGGTAGAAAAATTCGCTCCTGAAGCAGCCCAAAAGCTGTTCCCCGCAATTTTCAGTCGAGAAATAACTCTTAAAGCGGGAATACATCAAACTTTAGGTTCTATTCCCGCTATACATTATGCAGAAATTATTGAGTTTATGTCTTGTCAGCCGATCAGACCGGGACTAAAAGAGTTTATAGAATTTCTTAATGATGCTGAAGTACCTTTTGTAGTTGTTTCTGGTGGATTAACAGGGATCATAGAAGCGGTATTAGAGCGCCAGGGGTTAACTGAGAATGTCACGGCAATATATGCAGGAGCAGTTGACACTACAGGACAATTTTTAAGAGCCTATTCTACGATTGAAAGTGATACGGAATTTGTTGCCAAGGCAATGGTAATGAACCAACATCCAACCCAAGAAAAAATTGCCATTGGTGATTCTGTAACAGATATTAATATGTCTCTGGCTGCTGACTTGGTATTTGCCCGCGATCGCCTAATGCAATATTTAGACACCGAAAATAAGCCATATGTTCCATGGCAAGACTTTTTTGAAATCAAAGACTACTTGACTGCTCGTTGGTAGTCCAATTAGTAAACAATATTTAATACAATATTTAATAATTTAATAAGTGATTTTAAACATAAAAAACTTGTGTTTGTCAGTTGTTTCCAGTAATGTTAGTAGTTTGTAGACTTGACATACTCGATAAAATCCTATACTAGAGTTTTCAAGGTGTCTGAGCCTTTAGATTACTAGGTGTTTAAAGAGGTTAACTACTTAGTAGTTGTATTAATACTACAGGATCTATAACCCTTAACATATAAACCTTTAATCAAGAAAATGTATCTAAAATTTGAATCCTAAAAGAGTTTAAACATCAAAGCTAAGAGCCTCTAAATTGGAACGTAGCTCATTCACATCAAGCATAATATTATGGCTAAATTTGTATTTATTACTGGCGGGGTAGTATCAAGTATCGGGAAAGGTATTGTGGCAGCCAGTTTAGGGCGGTTATTAAAATCACGAGACTATTCTGTATCAATCTTAAAACTAGATCCCTATATCAATGTTGACCCTGGTACGATGAGTCCCTATCAACATGGGGAAGTATTTGTCACCGATGATGGTGCAGAAACAGACCTCGATTTAGGACATTACGAACGCTTTACCGATACTTCGATGTCTCGCCTCAATAGCGTAACTACGGGTTCTATCTATCAAGCGGTAATTAACAAGGAAAGACGAGGGGATTACGATGGTGGGACTGTTCAAGTAATTCCTCATATTACTAATGAAATCAAAGAAAGAATTCATCGCGTTGCCAATAATACGGGGTCAGATGTAGTGCTGACAGAGATTGGCGGTACGGTAGGGGATATTGAATCACTACCTTTCATGGAAGCAATTCGTCAGTTTCGTAAAGACGTAGGCAAAAACAATGTCGTGTATATGCACGTTACCCTGATTCCCTGGATTCCCGCAGCAGGAGAAATGAAAACTAAACCAACTCAGCACTCAGTCAAAGAGTTGCGTTCGATTGGGATTCAGCCAGATGTCTTAGTTTGCCGCAGCGATCGCCCTTTATTTCCTGGAATTAAAGAAAAAATTGCTGAATTTTGCGATGTTGAGGTTAATTCCGTTGTTACCTGTCTTGATGCTAGCACTATTTACGAAGTTCCTCTGATTTTAGAACAAGAGGGATTAGCACAACGAACCTTAGAGTTATTGCAGCTAGAACAGCGTCAACCTGATTTAAAAGACTGGCGTAATTTAGTCATTAAAATGAACTCCACTCGTACCCAAATTGAAATTGCGATCGTTGGTAAATATATTCAGCTTAGTGATGCTTATTTATCCGTGGTGGAGGCTTTGGGACATGCAGCGATTGAGGCAAACGGCGAGGTAAATCTACGTTGGGTAAGTGCCGAAGATATAGAAGCCCATGGCGCAGCTAAGTATCTTCATGATATAGGAGGTGTAATCGTTCCTGGGGGCTTTGGCGTTCGGGGGGTGGATGGGAAAGTAGCCGCAATTGAATATGCCCGTACTGCCAATATTCCTTTCCTGGGTTTATGTCTAGGGATGCAATGCAGTGCAATTGAATGGGCGCGAAATGTTGCCGATTTGAAAAATGCTAATAGTGCCGAATTTGATCCAGAAACTCCTAACCCAATTATCAATATTCTGCCAGAACAACAGGATGTAATCGATCTCGGTGGAACAATGCGTTTGGGAACTTATCCTTGCCGTTTAAAACCCAACACTCTAGCTCATTCTTTATACGAAGATGAAGTAATTTATGAGCGTCACCGCCATCGATATGAGTTTAATAATACCTATCGTAATTTACTGCTAGAAACAAACTATGAGATTAGTGGAACATCTCCTGACGGACGTTTGGTAGAAATCATCGAAATGCCCCATCATCCTTTCTTTATTGCTACCCAGTTCCATCCTGAGTTTCGTTCGCGTCCTAATAATCCTCATCCTCTATTTTTGGGATTCGTTAAAGCTGCTTTAGCGAAAAATAATTCATCACAGGAAGAACATATACCAGTCTCAACTCCCTCTGTCTAGTTCGGAGTATGCCCTACGGGCACGCTGCGCGAACGGAGTTCGGAGTTAGTAGTTAATTAATTCCGAGTTCTGAGATTTTTGGTCTGTTTTCTGGAAAATACAAAATTTTATATATTCTGTCAATGATTATGAAATATGGCGATCGCTATTTTCTAATACGAATATAAATTTTCTTACATCCTCCCTCTTTAGAGAGTCTTTAATCCCAGAATTAAGTTTCGTTATTGTGGGGTATGTAGGGCGATCGCATATCTTAGGTGATTTCCAGGAAATAATATACCCAAAAATTGTTCAAATTCTTAGCCATGTTAGTGATCGGTTTACCGAATGCGGGTACATTCTTTTTCAGAAATCACCTTAAAGATCAATATGCGGTAGGTACAGTAGAACTAAAGGTAGTGCAGCCATTTCGCCAAGCACACGCGCCAAATCATTAACTCGCCACATAATCCGACAGGAAAGACATACAGTTGTGACACTTTATCTTCGCTGAGACACATAGTTTAATCATTATGATTTGGACAAGGCGATAACTCGTTAAGCTTCACTAACGCACTGTTGAACTTATTTGGACTCAGGATTTGTATATTTCAAAATATCGGGATTGCTTTTGTCCATATCATAAACATATCCCAGATTAATCGCTATTCTTCTTCTCAGACCAAGACTGGGGTAGAGTGGATTTTCTAATCCCTCAGTAGCGTGTAAATTAGCTAATTTAACCAACCGTAAAGCTACATCTTTTGATAGATTGTTACCGAAGACGTTCAAAACCTTAGTGGCACAATCATTTTTAGAAACATTTTCCAGTTCGGCACTACGTTTTTCATGCACCAACAAAATTACGTCCAAACAAGCAGCATAATCATAGGTGTTATTGAAATCAAAGGCAAATTCCTGAATTTTGCTATTTGGGGTTTTCGACAGGTTAAGATTGGACTGGGTTTTAATTTCAGCCTGGGATGAAATTGATAAGCCTGATTGAATAGCGAAGGCAATTCCTATTATTGATGATATTTTTAAGAGCTTTTTCATTCTCTATAACTATATAATTTTCAATCTGAATTAATTTTGTTACTAGTCTAGTATTTCTTAGGTATTTTTGTGATAACAGTATGTGCTGGGTACGTTATAAGTAAAGATAGCGCAGCACGGAGTTAATATTCAGAAGTTTCCGTTGAGAGTAATCAACAAAAAAATCCCCCTAGATCAATAGCCTAGGGAGATTACATGTTTAAAAAATGAACTTGTGTAACTTATTGTTTGATTATCAATAATCTAGAATTGAGAATCAACATCATCAACAGTGTCTTCCACTGCTTCTACGGCATCATCTACAGTTCCTTCGATGCTGCTAGATTCATCAACTGACTCAGCTTCTTCTGCTGCGTCTAATTCGGGAGTTTCGATTTCAGCATTTTCAGCATCTTCGATTTCTTCGGAAGCTTCTAGTTCAGCATCTTCAATTTCTTCAGAGGCTTCTAGTTCAGCATCTTCGATTTCTTCAGAGGCTTCTAATTCATCAGTTTCGATTTCTTCGGAAGCTTCTAATTCATCAGTTTCGA
>CBDUCX010000317.1:0-6389 GCA_965365755.1 uncultured Pleurocapsa sp. | reverse complement strand
TCAGATTTAACATCAGATTTAACAGGATATTCTAACCTTTGATCTTGAACTTCTAAGGAATTATTTTCCGCTTTGGCGATCGCTGCATGAAAGATAGTGCAAACTAAAGCAGCCATCAGAGCAACTAGCGGGGGAGATAAGTTTTTTCTGTGACTGATTTTAGATTTCATAAAATAATTGACTTTCAGACTTTTTTAAAGCAAAAAGAATTTAAAGATCCGAGTTGGGGACATTTGGTTCAATTTCAGGCGATAATTTTTCCGAGTCAGGAATCTTGCGCCGTGATTCAGTTTCTTCTCCCGCAGCAGTGGGAGTTACACCAAAGTTCATCCGTGCCATTCCTCCAGGCTCTAATTTGATCAGGCGGGATGTGCTATTGCGTTCAATAAAGCGGATATTGGGGGCAAGACGATATTCAGGAATGCTAGTTAAATCTAGAGTGCCCGTATGAACTCCTGGCAGCACATTAGTGACAGAAAATAAGCCATCAGGGTCGGTAATAATTCGGTTGCCGTCTTCGAGGTAAATAACTGCGTTGGGAATTCCTGGTTCTCCCGACTGCTGTTCCCCATCAAAATTTTTATCGACAAATACCCGACCGATCAAAGTTCCTGCGTCCTCAATGATTCCTGGATCAAGTCTCAAGGTATGAATTGCTGGCCCATCTTGAACACCCAGACCATTATCAATTCTTTGAGCATTGACAATAGCAGAATTTTCTCCCGAACCCCGCAGAGCATTGGGGGTTACCTGGGTCGCGTATACCAGATTAATTACTTCTCCACTGGCTAAAGTAAGATCCGAAGTAATATTTACTGTGCGATCGCTTTGAGTCAGGTTAACTGGAACTTCAACTTCATCAATGGCGGCAGTTACACTGTCTGGTTCTAACTTAAAGCCTGGGGGCAGAGTATCAGTAATTTGCAGGTTAGTCAGGGATGACGAAGCCACATTGCGAATTGCTAAACGATAGAGAACAATGTCCCCTGGTTCAGCAGTCGCGCGATCGCCCGTTTTAGTAATTTCAATTTCTCGGACATCACAAACACTAGAAGAAACATTCAAGACAGCTAAATCTAAAGACACTCTTTCCGCATCTTCGACGAGGACAAATTGCCCTGTAATAGTAGTTTCTCCATCAACAGCACTAATTGGTTTCCCATCTAAAGAGGTCGCCGTATATTCAACGATATTTTCCTGGCGATCGCCAATCACCAGCTTGACTCGACGTTCATCATAAATTGAATCTTCAGGAGGCTGAACTAGCAGGATATAGGTTGCACCAAAATCCAGTTGTCCCAGTCCATCATCAAACAAGAAAGCATATTTTCCATCGTCACTATTAACTAAGAAAAAAGGATTGCTATTCTCGGTATTGGGTTCAATGCCCTCGGGAATATTATTATCAGGATCATCAGGCAGTTCTGTCCTCGTTAAAGTTGTCAGACTCGCAATAGTGCTACCAGTAGGATCGCTGGGTTCAGGATCGTATAGAGCTACCGAAAATCCATCATATTCAGCCAATACTCCCCCATCACAGCCAGTTAAGCGCCCTAAAGGATCAATTATCCCGAGAGTGTCTATTACGGGAGGCAAGATATTTAAAGATTGAACGACAGAGCGCCCACAGCTAGGCTGAAGATCCACAGCAATGGAAGATACCGTGGTGGGTAAGAGTTCACCGACTTCAACATCAACATTCAATTCTAAGGAGGTTTGACCAGGGATGGTAACTGTTGCCGAGTTTTCGGTAGTGTCCCCCGTTTCTATTGTCTCGTCCTTAGATAGTTGATAAGTCACTGCGGTCACAGTGCCAGAACCAGTCAAACCCTTAGCGTTAACATTCTCAGCATTAGGTAACTCAACCTCGGTGACATTATTGGTTTGGTTATCAAGACGAAATTTAAATCGTACTTTACTACCAGTTGAAATATTTAGCTGCTCTTCTGAACGAATGCTCTTGAGTTCCTGCTGATATCTTGCTTGGGTAGCAATTAGTAATGCTTGAGCCTCAGGGCGAACAATTTCTGCTGTGGCTACCTCAGTGGCAGAAACTATTTGGCTGGGAAAATCACCTACTTCTTCAAGAGCAACTACCGTTTGGCTGAGTAATTCGATCTCGTTATTAGGTAACCCCAAAGCTGTCAAACTAAACTGTCCAAATCCAGCCAGGATAGAGAGCAAGGTGGAATCGGGAATTGCCTTAATTAACTCTTGAGTATTAACATCTTCATTTTTGGCAGAGAGATTCTGTTTAATTGCCGCTGCTACTTGCGCCGAAGAAGTTTCTGGTGGCAAGCCTGCCCATTGAACGATAGTTTGTAAGCTTGTGGTATCAGCGGTTTCAGCAGTTAAACCCTGTTGAATATATAGTTCTCTTAAGTCTAAAGCGATCGCGCCCAACCTACTGACCCTATTACCTTCGAGGTCTTCAATTCCAGCAGCAACCAGCCTCAGAGGTTGATTAGCTTCACTGGTCGGATCGGCTAATAAATTAACTTTGCTGCTAATTAATTCGTTGACGTGAGCATCTACCTGACCATTTGGTTGATCGGTGTAACTAATAACTGCACTATTAGAAAGATTAAGTAAATCCAAAACCACTCCGTCGCAGGCTAAAGTAGTCTGAGCAGCAACGGATTGTGTCCCATAAGGAATTAATCCTGATAGAAGCAGAATATTGCCTAAAATAGCTGTAATTTTCTGACTAGATTTACCTGTCAGGCTTGGTAGAAATATATTCACAAGATGTTCAGGAGTCGCAACTATCATCAGCAGTCTTGGCAAAGCAAAAAGCTTAATAGTATTAATCTCCGAATTAAAATTAAAACTAAAATTAAATAATTAGCGATAGTAAAAAATAATTTCAGCGACTAGCATTCAAAAAGGTGAATTTTCTAACTCCGAACTCCGTTCGCGTAGCGTGCCCGTAGGGCATACTCCGAACTCCGAACTCCGAACTCCGAACTTGTCTCCTATCCATCATTTCAAACTTGACAAACTACTAGTCGCCCCAGCCTAATTACTGAACCTTCACTTCATAAATGGCCGCAATTTCTGACTCTGGAGACGGAGAGCCAAATTTCCAACGAATGTGAGTATAAGTTTCTGCGGGAGCAGGTTGTTCGATGGTTGCGCCGTCTTCTGTCTCAATGGTGATAGTTGGCTCGGCAACAAATGTTTCGCCATTGTCAATACTATAGACAACCTCTGCCTGATTCTGGCTAGTAGCTGTACCAAGTTCGTATACCATCTGTTCAGGAATTGGCTGGGTGATAGTCAGGTTTTTGGCAGCATTGGCGTTTTGACTACTAACGGTATAGCGTAATATATCTCCTGGATTAACTACCGCCCCATCATCGAGACTTGACCACTCGATCTTTTTCTGTTCACCAGTTGTCACCACTATGGTTTTCTTAGCTGCGGTCAGGTTCAACTTTACTGTGGGTTGAGGGCTTACTTGGGCAATAACCTGATTAATCTGCGCGAAATTTGCCCATACTGGAGTCTGACTAATTAGCGGCAAAGTAATAACTAAGCTTAAAGTCCCCAGACCTAGTATTTTGTGTAATAATTTCATCTTGGTTTCAACCTCTGATTATCTTGCTATGATGTCCATTGAAGAATTTATGCGGGGCAATAGACCAGCAAAAGCTAGCCTATTGTTCCGTTTTTATTAGTCCCGCAGATTGTATCTATGTATTTACGCAACTATACGTTCAGACTGGATCAAAGTTATTCCAGACCTTCTTGGGATAATCCATCAAACTCATCCACTTTGCGTTGGAAGGTGAAGGCAGAATCTCCCTGATTAGGCTGATAAGACTCCATAGCCCCTATAGTAGTTTCGGCACCAGTGGGTGCAAGAAGTTCAACTTCACTGCGATAACCTGTAACCGTATCACCAGGATCAACTGTACCCGCAGGAACTAAGTCACCCATAGTTAAACCCTCTCCAGTAAAGAAAGTTATTTCTCCATTGTTACTATCTTCGGCACTATTCTGAACATTGATAGTGTCCATGTCCGTATCACTGTTGTTATCTAAGGCCCAGTTATTGCTACTAGCATCTCCTGGCGTACCGTCAAATGCATCAATAGTGCCGTTCTCATCAATCATGATGTTGAGACCATTTAAGATACCGTTGTTACCTGTGCCAGCTTGAGGCTCGGAAATATTCCGATAAATTACCCGATATTCTAGGATATCTCCGGGTAAAGGCTCCTTGTTAACATCGGGATCTGAGTAGCCCATACCTGTTCTGGTATTACCATCAGGATCGATAACGCTTACTTCCTTATAAATCTTGACGTAACCCGTATAAACTTGGTTAACAGTTATGTTGCTATTTTCTCCAACATCAGGAGTACCATTTTCATTACCTACTGTATCAACAAAGGCAATCACGGGTACTGGGAAACCTGCATTGATGGCATCATCAGTGGATAATCCAGTACCAGCAGGGAGATCTACATCAACGGTATAGTCTAGTGGCACACCCGCAGACATAGTAGGAATAATAATTGGCGCACCAGAAGTTAAGACAAACAGACGATCAGTGGTATCTCCAGCAGTAGCAACATTATCCTGATAAGCATAGGTGGCTGTTTGCCCACCTAGAGTAATAGTAACGGTCGTACCAATCGGTAAGCTTTCATCTGTGACACTGCCATTAAACGCAGGATTGTATTCTGGGTTAATCGGCTGGAGCAAGACATTAGATAAATCTGTTGTTCCAGGATTGCTCAAAGTATTTTCAAACGTTACGACACTGGGATCAAACACAGTTCCTGCATTATGTTTAGCATCGGCAGGGAAATTGTCTACCCCCAGATTCTGGAAGTCGTGATTGTTGTCTGGCCCAACTCCAAAAACATTACCTGTCGCCGCAGGTTGCCCATCGGGACCATTAATTAATGTTCCCGGAGCGCCAATAGTGATGACGTTATCTTCACCACCAGGAGATGCAGGATCGGCGTTGTTAAGATTATTGTTGTTTTCGCTATCTATCCCATGAGAGGCAGGATCGGCGATACCAGTGGAAATTGCCACGGTTTCCGCAGGCCCTGGATTGGCACCATTAAAGTTACTAGGATCTTGATCTCCAGATTCATCAAAGACATTACCGCCATTGACAGTGCTACCAAAAACTTGGGCAATGTTAGCTACAGTACCACCGCTAGTTGCGTCCAATCCACTAGTTACGACATCGAAGGTAAAGTTAGGGGTAACGGTTGTGCCAGGGTCAATTGCCCCAGGAGCGGAATTAGCATCATATACCCAACCAACACGAGTAACTGTAGATAGATCAGCAGGAACAGCGGTATCCCAAGTAATTTGATCGGCTGCTGGGCTGGAGCCATCCACAATGGCTGGGTCTGGAGCGACTGCATATACAGGAGTCCAAGTTCTGCTATCACCGTCTACAAAAGTAGTAAGACCAGCTCCAAGTATGGTATTGGCGGGAATTGCATCAGAAATTAGAACTAAGTTAGAAGTATCAGCAACACCAACTACACGAGCGCCAAAATCCCGACCTTGTAATTGTCCTGGAGTATATAGACTATTGGGAGTAGTACTAAGGACTTCCAGCTCTAAGTTATAGGTAATAACGTTGTTGTCTAAAACAAGGTCACTATTGGCTGCCAAGGCATTGTCGATTACTCTTGTTTTTTCAATGCGAGTCATCGCCAGAGGATTAGACCCTAAAAATACCTGTTGTAAGGCACTCGCTTCTTTTTGTCCCTCTACTGGTGCTCCTGCAACAGTAGGAGTAGTAGCAGTTTCAGAACGAACCTCATTATCTGCTTGAGCTACATCTCCGTCGAGGCCATCATCAGGTTGGTTTTGAGTATCCGCTACAGGAGAATTAGGATCGGTGTTTGATCCAGTATCCCCTAAAAGTACCTCAATTGGCGCACCAGCAGCAGTTGCCGTAACATCACCAGTTACCTTAACGATTATTTGACCATTAATCGGTACATCTGGAACAACTAAATTGCCACTGCCATCAGGAGTGATTGGGGTGAAAGTACCATCTCCATTGATGTCTGCGGTGAGCACTAAAGTAGCAGGATCTAGACCCTTAGTAGCGATGTCCGCAACATCGGGAATATGAATATTAGTTACATCGTTACCAACGTTAGTAATGGTAAATTCAAACGACACTGTATCGCCAGTTAAGACAGAAGTATTGGCTCCTCCAGAAGTTTCATCCGTAAAAGCTGATGGTTGGTTGGTGATACCCGCAACCTTGGCAACGGTAACATCTACTGTATTCGATTCGATAGTGTAAGGATTACCCGCATCATCTTCATAATTACCCGTTGCGGTATTTCGCAATACTGTGCCTGCTTCTGTTCCCGCAGCAAATACAGGAAAGGAAAAAT
>CBDUCX010000316.1:0-6444 GCA_965365755.1 uncultured Pleurocapsa sp. | reverse complement strand
TCCGAACTCCGAACTCCGAACTCCGAACTCACCTAAATACCAGTTTTTCAGCCAGTCCTAAGTACTTTTTACCAGACCCATCTAAAATAAAAAAGAATATATTACCGACCTTGCCAAATTTAGTCTGGAGTCAGAGATTAATTATTAATTGAATTATGGCTAAACCAATAATATTAACCGTCGATGACGATTTAGAAGTACTACAGGCGATCACTCGTGATCTCAGAAAACAATATGGCGATCGCTTTCGCATTGTTCGTGCTAACTCCGGGGCATTGGCAATTGAAACTTTAGAACAGCTAAAGTTACGTAATGAAACGGTAGCTTTATTCTTGACCGATCAAAGAATGCCCGAAATGAGTGGGGTGGACTTTATCGAAGAAGCTGCGCCCATGTTTCCCCAAGCCAAACGGGTTTTATTAACAGCCTATGCCGACACTAACGCAGCGATCAAAGCAATTAATACTGCTCGACTTGATTATTATCTCCTCAAGCCCTGGGACCCTCCCGAAGAGAAACTATATCCTATTTTAGATGACCTATTAGAAGATTGGTTGGCGCTATATCGTCCCGCTTTTGAAGGTATTAGAGTTATTGGCGATCGCTGGTCACCCTGTTCTCATGATGTTAAGGACTTTTTGGCTCGCAACCAGATTCCCTATCAGTGGCTAGATGTGGAAACGGAACCCGAAGCCACCAAGTTAATTGACTATGTAGCCAAAGACAGCAAGCCCAAACTACCGTTATTACTATTTCATAATGGCGATCAACTAGAACAGCCCAGTAATTTAGAAGTTGCCGAAAAAATTGGACTACAAACTCAAGCAGAAAAACCTTTCTATGACTTAGTGATTGTCGGCGGTGGTCCCGCAGGTTTAGCGGCAGCGGTATATGGGGCATCGGAAGGTTTAAGTACGGTGATGATTGAACGTTCCGCCCCAGGAGGACAAGCTGGTTCCAGTTCTCGGATTGAAAACTATCTTGGCTTCCCAGTGGGGTTAAGCGGAGATGATCTAGCTAGAAGAGGTGTGACCCAAGCCAAACGCTTTGGTGTGGAAATCTTGACCCCCCAGGAAGTTGTAGGCTTAAGCATAGAAGACCCCTATCGCATTGTTAAATTAGCTGATGGTAGCGAAATCAATTGTCATGCCTTACTGTTGTCGACGGGAGTGTCTTGGCGCAGATTAAAAGTGTCAGGATGCGATCGCCTGACAGGTCGAGGGGTCTATTATGGTGCAGCCAAAACTGAGGCTCTATCTTGTCAAAATGAACACATTTATTTAGTTGGTGGAGCAAATTCGGCGGGACAAGCCGCGATGTATTTTTCCAAGTACGCCGCGAAGGTAACTATGCTGGTGCGTGGTGACTCTTTGACCAAGAGCATGTCTCAATATCTAATCGAGCAGATTGATGCCACAGATAATATTACAGTGCAGACCCATACGGAAGTTGCCGAAGTTCATGGCGATAAAAGTCTTACAGGATTGACTTTACTGCACAACCAGACAGGAGAAACTGAACAAGTAACTACTTCATCATTGTTTATTTTTATTGGGGCCAAACCTCAAACTGAATGGCTCGATGGTGTGGTTGCCAGAGATTCCCGAGGCTATATCTATGCAGGTGCCGACTTGAAAAAAAGCGAGTCTTTTCGAGGCTGGAATCGCGATCGCGACCCGTTCTTATTAGAAACTAATGTTCCCGGAATTTTCGTAGCAGGAGATGTTCGACATAACTCCGTCAAGCGGGTAGCTTCGGGAGTTGGCGAAGGTTCAATCGCAATTATGTTTGTTCATCGTTATCTTGCCGAGGTGGGAGCGTAATAGTCTGTTAATGTTGAATTGATAGATTGTGATAAGACAAGGAAACAAGGCAGAGAACACTCATTATATGAGAAGCAGTATCCTTGTATCTTGAAATTAGGGTATCAAATCCTGATAGAAAGCGAGAAAGTAGTAGACCGTCGTATCCTTGGTTGTCTAAAACCGTCAAACAAGCTGGGTCACTACCAACTCTTTCTCCTCATGTGAACTCAAACAATCGCTACAAAGTATTATCAATATAACTATCCGCAATTTAGCGAACCATAAGCCATAAACCAGAAAATGCGATCGCTCGTCAAAAAAAATAGGTTTTTTCTGACGATTTTATTTAAAAATCAAATCTTATAATCAAGTCTGGACAAGGATTGTAGCTACTTATCATTGGTTTGTAAAATATTATATCATTTTGGATAAAATATCAGCTAGAGACTGAGCAAAGAAATTTGCGCTTGCAGATCTGAGGTGATGTTTGCCCCAATTTCCACAGGAGTTACAGAACCTTCTACCGCAGCCATATAACGAGGTATGGCACTGGCAACTAAAGGAATATGGCGATCGCTCTGTTCGATGCTTAAAAAAAAGTAATCATCACAGGGCGCAAAAAAATTAAAATTGGGTCTTGACTCGGTATTCGCAGTTTTGGTAAAATTTATTTCATAATGGGAATAGTTGCGCTTATCTACAAACCCTTATGTTCCAATTATGAAGAGTATTTTTTAATTAAATCATGAAATACGATCAATCGTCAAAAAAATAGATTTTTTCTGACGATTTTATTTAAAAATCAAATCTTATAATCAAGTCTGGACAAGGATTGTAGCTACTTATCATTGGTTTGTAAAATATTATATCATTTTGGATAAAATATCAGCTAGAGACTGAGCAAAGAAATTTGCGCTTGCAGATCTGAGGTGATGTTTGCCCCAATTTCCACAGGAGTTACAGAACCTTCTACCGCAGCCGTATAACGAGGTATAGCACTGGCAACTAGGGGAATATGGCGATCGCTCACTACTAAGCCTAAAGTGGGGTCATAACCCCGCCAACCAGCCCCAGGTAAGTATACTTCCACCCAAGCATGAAGATCCCGCTCAACTTGTTCTGCATCTCCTTCTTGATAGCCACTGACAAAGCGCGCGGCAATACCCACAGCGCGACAGACAGCCATAAATAACACTGTGTAGTCACGGCACGAGCCTTTTTTACCCCGCCAAGTTACTCCTGGGGGGAAAGGTTCCCCTGTGTGTCTAGTGATATATTCACAGTCTTGATAGATCCGTTGGTTGAGAGTGAAGAGAAAGTTGAGAGTATTTCCTTGAGTAGCCAGAGCAATATCTTGAGCTAACTCCAAAGCCACAGCGTCGGGCATAAAACTATAGGGCTGGAGGTATGGCTCCAACTGCTTTAACAGAGAATGGGGATAATCAACAGGGAGGGTATTTGCCCAAGGCTCTAACAAGTAGACAAAAGGATTGGTACAGCTAGTTTCTACTGTAGCCATAGTTTGCAGACTCAACTTTTCTGTGGGCTGAGTAAACCACAGTTTAGTTAAATTATTACCATCCAAATCAACAAAATCCGAACTTCCTGCGGGTTGGGGCAATACCGCTAAAGAAAAACTCTGGAGTTGATTAAAGCGATCGCTACGGGGACGTAATCTAAGCAGATGAGGCTTGAGTATTACTGGCTGACTGAAGCTGTAGGTAGTTTGATGACTGATTTGATATATCACATTGAGAATCGCTTAAAGCGAAAAAAGCGTTATGAATTTCATTGTCCACCTGATTTAAAGAACTTTGCATCTGATCCAAAAACTCATGCAGCCCAGATTGAATGATATCTTCAATGGTGAGATAGCCTAATTGAGAGCATAATCTACCTAAAGCCCTCTCTGCCCCATTACACCAATGTCCAGGGGGAGTCTGGGTAATTTCATGAAGATGCTGTTGTGCTTGCCACAAACAGAAGAAAATTGAACGAGGAAAGACACGATCTAAGATCAAAAAATCAGCTACGTTTCCAGGGTTGATCGAGTGCTGAGACTTACTATACATTTCATAAGCACTAGCAGACCTTAATAAAGCCATCCACTGAATTCGATCTAGAGGCGTACCAACCCATTCCGCTGAAGGCAACAGCAAAAAGTATTTAACATCCAAGATCCGAGTAGTTTTATCGGCTCGCTCCAGCAGTCTGCCTATTTGCCCAAATTGCCAGCCTTCATTATGAGACATCGTGGCATCCATTACCCCCGCAAAACGATGACTAGCCATTTTAACCCGACTGAAAAACTGGGGTAAAGCGCCAAAAGAGCTAGCAGCAGCAATTTCCTTGACCATTAAATAAAAGGAATTTACTTCTTCCCACATTTCTGAAGAAATTACCTCCCGAATTGAGCGCGCATTTTCCCGAGCTTTTTGTAAACAAGAAATAATCGAATTTTCATAGCTACTATCAAAACAGAGAAACTGGATGACATTTTCGCTATTAACCTGATCATAGGTGGCATTAAACTGCTCGATGTCTCCCGTAACCGAAATTAATGGCTTCCATTGGGGAAGGACACCCTCGGGCAAATCTAACATCAAATTAAGATTGACATCGATAAAACGAGCTACGTTTTCCGCCCGTTCTATGTAGCGGTTTAACCAGTAAATTGAATCGGCTACTCTACTTAACATAAAAGATGAAGGATAAGGGTTGAAATTGAAATTAAACCTC
Organism: uncultured Pleurocapsa sp.; assembly: GCA_965365755.1. Taxonomy (GTDB): domain Bacteria; phylum Cyanobacteriota; class Cyanobacteriia; order Cyanobacteriales; family Xenococcaceae; genus Waterburya. The sequence goes on along the minus strand of CBDUCX010000316.1, from coordinate 1,900 downwards.
TAAAACCTTAGTAGGGGATTAGTGTCAATTGGGGAAATGCCACTGAAGATATCTCCTCATCTCCAGTAAACACGGTTTTAGTAATGCGAGCGCTTTAGTAATTGGTGCGATCGCAATTAAATCACTACTAAAATAACGTAGTTTGGATCAGATCCTTACAACAAACCTCGATAACGAATAAACAGTAAGATAACCGACCACGAACCCAATGCTACTTTGATAGCGACTAGAATATTTAAGCCAGGAACAATTCCTCCGCTAAATAATGTTCCTAATTCTCCTTGAGGTAGTTCCCATCCAATTAAAGTTACCGCTGCCAAGGCGATAAAAATTAGGACAGCAACCTTTTCCCAGGTAGCAGCATGCCATTTTTTATATATTTCTTCCATCCACTGAGATGATGAGGTGATCGCAATCAAACCGATGGCAGTACCTCCAGCTACACCAGCAGCAAAACCACCTCCAGGACTGAGATGCCCCCGAATAGCTAATTCAATTCCTACTAGGGCAGCAATAGTTGCCCCCAGACGTGCCAAGACAATGGACGGGCGATCGCTAAATTGATAAACTTTGGTTGTTGGTTGTTCATCGGCTAGCAGAAAGCCGACACCTAAAATGGCGATGGTAAACACTACCACTTCAAAGATCGTATCGTAAAGTCGGTTCCGAAAAATAATCCCAGAAACGGCGTTAGATACCCCACTGTCTTTTACTATGGTTTCGACTATAGATATTTCCGACCATTCTGCGGCTGGATTAGGCATAATCAGCATTTTGATAAACAAGGCTATTCCTGCTGCCACATAAATCCATTTCATTAGTGTTTATTCTCCTCGTTTGGTAAAGCCACATAGGTTAACCTTGTTTCGGGGAAGGTTAACTCGGTTTGCATAATCTCAAACAGACGGGGAACTCTGATAGCAGTGTGATAAATTTGCTCGCTGTCTGATTCTACTGCTGCTATTTTGGTACAGGTGGCGTGAATTTCTTTAGTCATCAATGCCTGTTTTAGAGCCTGTGGATTAGGATAGGAGACTAACTCCAGACGTAAATAGTGTTGATTAATAACTTTTTTGAGATTAGTGATTAATTCGGCAAAATAAGTTTCTTTTTCGCTCTCCAACTCCTGAAGTATTCCCAGGCGCATCACCAAAGAAGAACGAACGGCAATTACATAAAGAGTAACCGCCAACATCGTACCCACCATAGCTTCAGTCAGGGCAACATCAGCGGCCCCTAAAACCGCATAGACTAATACTGCTACCGCTCCTAAAATGGCTCTGATAACTAAAGCTTGATAGGGATTAGCTTGAAATACTAACATCAAAGCTGCTAAGGGTAGCAAAGCTACTATGACATAAATATAGCTATCAATCATTTTTGCCTCCGCTACTAGAACAATAAGCCAAGACATACCCCAGCACTGTATTCCAAATTGCTAGAGTAATAATTGCTAAGAGTAATAACGGCCATTCATTAGGTATTTTGAGCAATAACCCGACGACTATAGCCATTGAACCCAGGGTATCAGCAACTGAAAGACTATGGAGTTTAAATAATACCGATCTGTTACCGATTAGGGGCAATGTTCCCCAAAACCAAAAGATAATGCCGATTACGATCAGGCTGTAACTTAAAGTGTCAATCATGCTTCGTTTAACTGTTTAATTAAATGTGCTAGTAACATTAATCCTGCTTCCCCGACGCTGAGGATAATTACGGCAACCACCCCAATTGACCAATCATCCCGCACAACGGAGATAACCAGCATCATAATTGAAGTTTTTGTAGCAATACTGGCAAATGCCAACATTTTTTGCCAAATATTATCATCTTGCCAAGCTTCGTAAATTGGGATGAGTAAAGCCAAAATCATGGCGATTAAGATTGAATCCATTTT
>CBDUCX010000315.1:0-6452 GCA_965365755.1 uncultured Pleurocapsa sp. | reverse complement strand
GAGCAACTACAGTCCTCATATTTTGGAGGATATTTTGTATTTTTACACTAGCACCTCAATGGTGTGTACTCAAGATGCAGAAAGCTTTTTTTAAGATAAGATTATAATTAAATTTAAATGAATACTTAATCCCAAATGTGATAGTGTCAAATGAACAGTTACAGATAGCTGCTAATAAGGGAAGGACTATCTGGTTGCAGAAGTTATTGATGCAGCGTTTACCAGAACTCGATCATCAAGATGCAGACTACGATAATTGGTTTAATTCTCTTATTCAATCTATGGAAGATAGAGGATTAGGTTCACCTAGTCAACAAAAGGATTATCTTAGTGATGTGCGTAATGCCATCAAAGTCTTAGATCCAAATCACCCGGCCTTACTGGTAGTTGATTTTGATAAGCAAACCTGGACAGAGATTAATAACCGCAATAGCGATCGCATTGCTGAGAGAACAACTAAATTCATTGATAACCCTGATGCCATAGTTCAACGGGCTACTGTTCTTCTGGGTAGCTATACTTGGTCGGAAATTGCCGCGGGATTAGCAGTAGTCACGGGTCGTCGCTGTACCGAAATAATCAAAACGGCGAAATTTGAATATAAGAGTAAATACAGCGTTAGATTCACAGGTTCACTCAAGAGAAAAGAAGAGCCTCTTGAATGTATATTTGAAATCCCTACTCTTTGTGAAGCAGAATTAGTAATCAAAGCCATAACTTCTCTCAAAGAAAAGTTAGGAGGAGAAGTTAATAACTTATCCAAACGGCAAGTTAGTAGAAGATATGGAACAAGTGTGGCCAAGATGTGCGATCGCTATTTTGACGAATTAGTACCACCTAGAGATGATAAAGATAATCTTTACACTCACTTGTTTAGGGCTGTCTACGCTACTATTGCTGCTTACTGGTATTGCCCCCCTACGATTCCCGAAATGGAGTTTAGGGCAGCTATTCAAGGACACTATCAAATTCTCGACGAGAAGAATCCAAAACTAAGACGTTCTTTAGCAGCAGTCAGAAATTACTTTGACTATAAAATTGCTGATGGTCAGGGGAACATTGATGGCAGATTGGGGATCAAGCTAGGTTTAGCAGATGTTGAAGTCATTGAACAGTTTAAACACTCTTACATACCGCCTCCTAGTAGACAAAAAGTTTTAAATCATAATAGCGATCTCCAGTCTTCATCTACTTCATCCCAGAAATCTAAAACTAGACGTAGCCGTAAATCAATCATGACTGAAACAAGTTCTCGTAATTCTGCTGCCAATCTTGCTGCCAATCTTGCTATTCCTTCTTTCTTACGTTCTCGCTTGGAAGCGATATCTAATCAGCTAGAAATATCGAGTGAAGAAGCAATACAAGAACTGTTTACCTGGACGGAAGTGGGTCTATCTTTAGCTGAAGAACTCAACCTTGACGAGCTGAATCCCAATGCAGTATTTAACTCTGTCAGATCGTTAAAGCAAAATGCTTCTAGCTCTCCATCTCCAAGCAATTTTAGAAGTTCTAGTAATAAAGATGACTCTGAAGAATTAGCACTACTCAAACAGCAAATTGTGTCCCTCACAAAATCTCTTGATCGCCTCACGGAAATTTGGCATAAGGCAGATTCGGCAAATAACAATTCTGACAACTCTAAAAATGCTCAAGATCATCAGAATAGGGTAGTGTATTCGACCAACAAAATAAAACAAAATAGTCAGGATACAGCGCAAAGCAAGAAAAAGCCAGCGGTCGTCAATAAAGCAAAAAGTAATCAACAGCCTCAAGAGGATTCTACTTCAAGCAAAAAAAGAAGAAGAGATAGCTCTGATACTGTAAGAGAAGATGTTAATCACGCTATTGATGCCATCATGGAATTTAACGATACAGAAGGACGACCCTATAATCAAAAGTTCTATATTGGTATTGGCTCGGTTAGAGAATTATCTGGTCGTGGTGATGTAGCAATTAGAAGAGTACTCGAAGAAAGAGCTGAAGAAATTCAACAGCATCTAGCAAAACATCAAATAGATCTTAATCAAAATCTTAGTCGTAAGGATGATCAAGGCAACGAATACCCTACCATCGATCAAGAAGAAGGAATTAATTATCACAAAATTACTCTTGTCTCGTCGTGAACCGAAGATTGAAAATGCATTACTCCTTGACTCACTGTTTGCTCATTTTTAACGCCGAACCCTATTTAGTCATTATTCACGGTTGAATCGAGCAAACCATACTCTTCTTCTAAGACTTGGAGAAGCTTCTCTTCTAGAGGAGTTAAATAGCTCTCATCTAACTTAGCTAGACCATCAAGAATCCAAAGCGCAGCCTTGTCTAGCCTTCCTGTTTGGTGAAGTAAAGTCATGCGAACACCAAGATCTTCGATGGTACGATGTTGTTGAGCATCAAATCCTTTCGATTCTAAATTACTTACTGGTACTTCTAGTTCATTATTCCAAGTATTAACAGTACAACTAGTTTCATGAACTTGATCTACAATACACCAGCATCCTCCTAAACCTTTAAGTTGAGAATTGCCTCGAACAACAATTTGGCATATTTCTTTAGGACTAAAAGGATTGAGTTGAGTATCATCTTGTGCGAGATAAAGACGGACTGCTTCATCGACAATAGAATTAGTTGGTACTTTGCCCTCGGCTAAGGTGATCGCCATTTGCCAGACTTCAACTTGAGCATCATCATCCAATTTTGCTTTAACGATTGGTCTTAACTGTCGTTGACGAGTAGGTAAGATCTGCTGCCGACCATTGGTCGGCTTGCCCGAACATGGGGGTAAATTATCTAAGAGATTTTGATAAACTCTAGCTGCTGCCATTTTGAGATAGGCATAATCCCTACTAAAAGAGAAAACATCTAAGCAAAACTCTTCAAAACTAAGGTGAGTACTGCGATAAAGCCTCAGTTCCTTGAGTTTGATCAATGCCAGACCAGCAGAATAAAAGGCAGTTTTTACATCTTGCTCTAAAGATCGCCGTAATTTTTGATCAAGGGCATTTAAAGGTTCAAAGACAGGGATACGCAACTCCGAAATGGTAGTTGTAGAAGCTTTATGTCTTGTGTTTCGACGCACAACAAAATGGAACTGGTAAATTAGCAGCAATTATATATTACTTTCATTGAAGTTAAAAAGTTAGAACAATTTTACAATTTTTAGAAATGAAAAACTGCACAAAGTCAAAAATGCAGTTTTACAAGAGTGTAATTTTAATTAGATGTAAATAATGATAAATATATAGTTACAATAGTTCAATAGTTGATAACTACAATTATCATTTATTGAATTTGTGAGTAATTTATCCTCAATTTCTTCTACTTCAAACATTCCAATTGCAATTGCTCCAAGAGCTCTAGCAATTGCCTGGAATAATTATTTGACAGAAGATGTTGGTCGTGGAGCAGCTTCAGCAGATACAGTTAGGACTTACACCACGCAAATTATAATATTTCTTAAGTGGTGTCACCAAGGCGCTATCTCCCCCTTGTTAGTGTCCAGATCGGATGTCAAGGCTTACCGTCGCGCTTTACATGAACAAGGATATAAGACTAGTACAATTGCTCTGAAGTTATCAGCAGTAAGAAGGCTGTATGAAGGGGCTATTGAAGCTGGGTTGATCACTACTAACCCAGCTTTAGGAGTTAAAGCGCCGTATTCTAGAAGAGATCCAGCAGAAGGTATAACTTTTTTAGAAAAGGTTGAAGTTAAGCAGTTGCTTGAGTGTGTAGAAGTATCGACCATTAAAGGAAGAATAGCGATCGACAATTTAGTAAAGCGTGCGCGAGACTTATTTATGGTTGAGATAATGGTATCTGAAGGGCCTCGAACGGTCGAGCTTCATCGGGCTAATTTAGAAGATATTATCGGTCAGGGTAAAAAGGTAGGAATTAGAGTACGAGGTAAACGCCAAATTAGAATAGTTCCTCTGACCAACAATCTGATTAATCTTTTATCTAATTATTTGGCTGCTAGAAAACAGGTAGGAGAGGAATTAATCGAAAAGTCGCCTTTATTGGTCTCAGTAGGAAATCGTTCTCGTGGGGGTCGTCTTTCTCGTTCTCAGATCCGAACTTTAGTTAATAGCTATTTAACAGAATCTGGATTAAAGAAGAAAGATAATAAAACTATTTCAACTCATAGTCTCAGACATACAGCAGGCACTTTGGCATTGAGAGGGGGAGCCGAATTACGGCAAGTTCAAGATTTATTGGGTCATGCCGATCCTCGGACTACTTCTCTTTACGTTCATGTAGGCGATCGCTGGGATAATAACCCCGCTAAATTCTGGCTCTAATTAGTTATTGTCAGTTAAACATAAATAAATTTATATAAAAGTGCATAAAGTCAAAAATGCACTTTTACAATTTTTTAAACCTGTAAAAGTGCATTTAACAATCTTGTTAAACAGTGCTAGATTCCTTTTAACATTGAAATAGTTCGACGAATAAAACCTGCTCGTTTTCGCAATAACAATCTCGAACGAGCTTCATTAGCTATCTCTGACCTGATTTCTGGATGCTGTTTTAAAATTACTAAGCTGGCTTCTACAAAAGTTTCTGGAGTAATTTCTTCTTGATTACAGTAAGATACTAGTTCGCTTCTCAATTCTTTTTCTAAATGAACGGCCAGTCTCTTACCATTTTCAGGTAGTTGAGATAACTCGGTTTCTAGTTTTTCTATTTGTCCAGAGGATGAGGCTTCTTCTTGGTCTATTTTAATTGATTCTTCTAGAGACTTGTTAGTTCGTGAAGGGAGAGGTTGTTTGTTCTGGTTTTCAATATTGTTGTTTAAGGTAGCATCTCTAGGAGATACTTTGGTTCTAGAGCCTGAAGTTATCAGGCTGCGTATATCATTACTCATTTTGTTTAAAGAATTGAAAATTTAATCATTATCAGGCTAAAATTTGAGCAGGGTTTGCTATCTGTGTAATTTTATTAGCTAAAATTTCAATCGGATAAGCTAAATCTGACTGCCCCATATCGTGAAGTGTTAGACCCTGATTCATTGCCTGTTTATATTTTTCTGATTCTCTAATAGTTGGCAAAAGCAGGTCAGCATTTAAAAACTCTTGAGAGAGATTTTGCATGGCTTCGATGTTGTTTTGACTTTCTTTAGTTCGGCGTAAACCCACCCATCGATCTCTAAAAGGAAGTATACCTACAATTGAACCTCCGAACTCTTCATCCTCATCTTTAAGTTCATTTACTAACTGTAGTGTACGAATTAGTGATTTAAGACCTTTGACGGAAACTTCCACAGGAATAACCATGCCATTAGAAGCTCCAATAGAAGTCAAAGTGATTTGAGATCTTTGTGGAGGTGAATCAATTAGACAATAATCAAACAGTGAATTTACTGTTTTTAATCTTCTTCCTAAAGTCAAAGCTCCCCTACCGCTACTAGATAAATAGTCTTGTACCTTATCTAAAGCATCATCAGAAGGAATCAAATAAAGATTTTCGTATTTTGTGGGATAAATACCGTCTTTAGTTTCAACTCCTTCCTGTTTCTTCAATACTTCTAATAAGGTCGGACTATCTGCTTCCACTTGAAATCCTAAAAAAGTAGTAATGCTACTTTGAGGATCTGCATCGACAACCAACACATTTGCTCCAGATGAAGCTAGTAATCTAGCTAAAAAGAGAGTAGTAGTACTTTTGCCCTGACCCCCAGCTAAAGAGATTGAACTGATTGTAATCATTTAATTTGAGATAAGGTGTGCAACTTGTGTCTATTTAAACTCTGAATTTTTAAAAATGGTATAAATGTAAACTTTATTTAAGTTTACATTTTCAAAAGTGCAATTTTGACTTTATGCACTTTTGCCTTTTTTTAAATGAAGCTCTCGCGGGTCTGGTTGCCAGCTCCGTCGATAACGAACCAGCGGAAACTAGTAGTTTCTTCCATAACTAGTAGTCCACCAAGTTTGAATTGAGGGATGAAATCGGCGAAAATGAGCGAAATGTCATTTCACCTGAAAAAACCTTCACAGATGCCGAAGAAAAAATATATTGTCACTCTCACGGACAAAGAGCAAGCTGCATTAGAAGAATTAGTCAACAAAGGCAAAAATCCCGCTTATAAAGTCAATCAGTTGTGTAACTCCTGCATCCAAACAGATCGCGCTTTACCTTTGTCAATAATTAAGCTAGAAAGAAGATAGCGTTGCAGATATATTCCTGCTGATAGTCCACCTGCACCACCACCAACTACAATCACGTCGTAGATCTGATTTGTTTTCTCGAATAGGTTTTGTCTTGTAAGTTTCATGTTATTACTCTCTTACATACAACATTTGTTGTCCTGGTAATCTGTCCTGCTTTGAAGCTTTATCTGAGTGCAGCAGGAACTTCTTTTGAACTTATTGAGTCGGTTGTCATTTACTGAGAACTATTTGAGCGGGCAAAATGGCGAATGTAATTAGCAATTACGTCTAAATCTTCCTCCA
>CBDUCX010000314.1:0-6456 GCA_965365755.1 uncultured Pleurocapsa sp. | reverse complement strand
CTTGGGTTTGTGTTGCTTTCCAATCGGCATAGGCTAGGGCATCATCATAAGATACCAGCACGACTGGATGTTGGGCGGTTTTTGCGGGATATGTTCCCTTTGTCCATAAAAAATCTTTGACTTTCGAGTAAGGGTGGACTAAAAATCCTTGTTGTTGATATTCTGCTGCGGTAATGCCTGGGGTTCGATGATTAGTTGCCTCAATAAACTCCTGGTACTCCTGATTAGTTACCAAATTACGGCTGATACAAAAACTAGGCAGGGTTGCAGTCTGACGCTTAGTTTCTCTGTCAAACCAACCTACTTGGCGCAATTTCTGTTCCGCTTGGGAAATACTTGATGACTTATTGGCGATCGCTTGGGCTGAAATACTATAACCAAAATCCCGTTCTTGGCGATCGCTCCCGAGCATAAATTCACCCCCAGGAATAAAAGCAAAAGAAGGATCTGCCTCACATTGGGCACGAGTCAAATCTGATGAATCAGCAGTTACAGAAGCTTTGCATCCCCCCATAGCCAGAGCGGTCGCAATTATCAATGATATTTTTAACTTATTTTGATTTAAGTTTCTGATTTGGCTCATAAAGCGCGATCGCTAGTTTAAAACAAAACATGGAAATAAGTTCTTTGTTGTCTTCAAAACATGACAATTATAATTAACCAAAAGAAGCGATCGTTTTTCTCCCAATTTCATTATAATTTTCACTAACTTACTAGGTTAAAATCCAAACTGCTTAAATTACACTCTTAATTTAAATATCTTAATAAATATTCTCAACAGTTAGTTTTATTTACTATATGTATTGATAGTAATTCTCAATAACTATGATAGTGTGAACGAGTAGGTTGAAATTTAACCCGACTTACTTACTCGATTTAATTCACATCAGGAGTAGTATCAAAGATGCAATGCAATCAAGCTATAGAATGGCAAAAGGGAAAGATGCTTACACTCAGTACACATCTAGCTAAACCTAGCCCATTTTATTTTGGCTATGATATTGAGGATAATTTTTTGAGAATATTAGGCAATTATGATTGCGACCAACTCTTTTTCTTTACGGAACCTCATTTATTTGAGTTATTTGGTAAAAGCTTGTACGAAAAAATTAGTCAGCATGTTCCTTGTCACCTGGAATTTGTGCCTTCTGGGGAAAACTGTAAATACTTTTCTGTCTTAGAAGATACCTGCGAAAAACTAATTGCTAAAGGAGCATCAAAAAAATCTCTTTTGCTAGCCTTTGGTGGCGGAGTTGTGGGTAATTTAGTTGGTTTAGTAGCTGGCTTAATTTACCGAGGCATTCGCTATATTGAAATCCCCACCACCATGATGGCTCAAACCGACAGCACCTTGAGTAATAAACAAGCTGTCAATGGTAAAACAGGCAAAAATCACTTTGGCTTATATCATGCACCCATATTTATTTGGACAGATACCAAGTATCTCAAAACCGAACCTGCCTCTGGTCGGCGCAGTGGCATCATTGAGGGAGTTAAAAATGGGTTTATTTCCGATCCAGACTTTTTGACTTACCTAGAAGGAGTTCTCAATCCTGAAGTTAAGTTTAGCGATCAGCAGTTAACCGATCTAGCTTACAAAATTATTCTCTCGAAACTAGAGATACTCAAACGAGATCCTAGCGAAAGAGGTTACGGTATTATACTTGAGTATGGACATACCTTTGGGCATGGGATTGAATGGTTAAAACAAGGAAAAATGTCTCATGGTGAATCAGTTTCTTTTGGCATAAAAATTGCCGCCGAACTTGCTCAAGAACTAGGCTTAATTTCAGTTCAAGATGTGGAACGTCATTATTACGTTATTGAAGAAAAACTGGGCTTTAATAATCCATTTCCCCCAGAAATTACTGCCGAAAAACTGATGGCAGCAATGATTGCAGACAACAAAAAAACGGGAAGAGATTTGCGGTTTGTCATCCTCGACAAAATCGGTAGATGCTATAACCCCGAAGAAGACTGGTTGGCTACAGTCGATCCAGAGTTGGTTAGAAGAATTGTCGAGTCTTTTATCGAAAAATACGCCCAAAGAAGAAGCGCCAAAACCTACGATGTGATTACAGTTGGTTAGAAAACTGAATAATCCTCTTTGCCTGTGTAAGTCTTGACCACTTCTTAATTAATGAATCAGGCTTATCTTGGCTCTGGCAAGCTGAGATAAGCTTTAATTCCTATATTTCATTGTAACTAGGAATCAAAAATTTTCGTTTCAAGTTTATTCTTCTTAAACCGCATCCATATAGAAAACTGCGGTTTACTGTTTGGTTATCAGTAGGGACGAATGGCAGTTCCTCATGATCCTGGTCGTCGATACTTTGACAAAAATCGTGAAAATATCAGTTAATTCACCAAAAAATTCCTCGCAGATGCGGCTTGATCGCGAGCTTAATCTTCAGATTGTCATTGGTGTAACTTTGATGGCAGTTTTAGGATCGAGTAGTATTGGTCCAGTTTTACCCTCACTAGCTCAAGAATTCAAAATTGCCCCCGAACAAATTGGGCTGGTAATTACTGCTTTTGTTATTCCGATCGCTATTGGGACTCCTATATCTGGAGTATTAGCCGATCGCTTTGGCAGAAAACAGATCTTAGTACCTGCTTTACTTTTATTTGCGATCGCAGGAGTTGTCTGTGCCCTTGCGCCAAATTTTCGTACTTTATTAGAATGGCGTTTTGTCCAAGGAATTGGTGCTGCACCTCTAGAATCCTTGGCACTTACCTTAATCAGCGATTTGTATCGGGGAAAAAAACTCACCTCTGCAATGGCGTTTAACGGTAGCGCGATCGGAATTAGTTTAGCTGTGTACCCGTTAATTAGCGGCGGATTAGCCATGTTGGGGTGGCGTTATCCTTTTCTACTATCATTAGTAGCAATTCCCATCGCCTTGTTGGTGTTATTTGCTCTCAAGCTTCCCCAATTACCACAGCAGTCAGATTTTAATTTTCCAGTCTATTTACAAAATATTTACCAAAGTATCAATCATCACCAAGTAGTCGGATTGCTTTTTGCCGTATTAGCATTATTTATGCTGTTGTTTGGGGCTTATTTTACCTATATTCCCCTCTTGGCAGGGAATGATTTGGGAGCTTCTCACCTAACTATTGGTATCCTTCAGGCAAGTATGGCACTGTCTCTGGCTTTTGTTTCTTCTCAACTAGGACTATTTGCCAAAAAGCTTTCGGAACTTACCCTGATTAAAGTCTCCTTTATTCTCTATGCCTTAGCTTTAATGATCACTCCATCTCTAAATCAAGTCTGGCTGTTATTGATTCCCAGTCTGTTATTTGGCGCAGCACATGGAATGGTATTTCCAGCAACTCAAGCACTCTTAGGTGGATTAGCACCCCAAGAATATCGGGCAGGATTTATGGCAGTTAACGCCACAATTTTGTCTTTAGGGCAGGCATTAGGGCCGATTTTGGCTGGATTTGCTTTTGGAGTAGGAGGTATGACAAGCGTTTTTTACGGTAGTACTGTTTTTTCTCTAATGACATTAATGCTACTAAGTCGGCTTTTGAAAAGTAGCAAGTAACCATTAACCATCAACATTCACTGAAGATTCTCACAATTTAAAGGGAGTTAAGATAGATGCAAAGAAAACTTGGTGTAACTACATGGATCTTCGGCAACACAGATTTAGTTGCTCTTGCCAAGACAATCGCGCAAATCGGACTTGATGGAGTAGAACTATATGCAGATATTGATCGCCTACCTGCTAAAGATGTCAAGCAAATTTTTGCCGACCGAGGATTAGAAATTTTTTCTCTGACTCCAGGGAATGTGGATTTAGCCAGCAGCGATTTGGATTTGAGAACAGAAGCGATCGACTATTATAAAAGGCTAATTGACTATGGTGCTGAACTTGGGCAGCCGATTATTACCTGTCATGAATACATTCAAAATCAGATGGGTAGTAGCTACTCAGGTTCACTAGAAATTCTGATTAAATCTTGTCAAGAGATTGCCACTCATGCTCAAGCAGCTAATCTGCAATTAGGTTTTGAACCCCTCAATCGCTATTTGTGTCGCTTCATTCTTAACAGTCTAGATGCTCTTGCTCTCCTGGCAAAAATCGATGCAGTCAACATGACTATTATTTTGGATGCTTTTCACATGAATATAGAAGAAAACAATCCAGCCCAAGCAATTCTCAGATGTCAAGATAAACTCAGTATTTACCAAGTAGCCGACTCTAATCGTCAAGGCATGGGAATGGGTCATACTAACTTTGAAGCTCAATTAGCTGCTTTGGATCGAATTAAATACAATCACCCAATTATCATCGAATGCGCCTATCCCCGTCAGATACCAGGTTCAGCGATTGATGGCAGTTTGGAGCAAATCAAATCCTACGTTGCAGCCAGCAAAAATTGGTTGGCTAGTCATCAAGCAGTATTGATTTAATATTTATTTGATTTAAGAGAAAATTATGAACCCTACTTATCCCGATCTTAAAGAAAAGCACGTTTTAATTACAGGTGGTAGCAATGGAATTGGTAAAGCTTTAACCAAAGCATTTGCTCAACAAGGTGCTGAAGTAACTATCCTTGATCGCGATTATCAAAAAGGTTTACTACTAGTAGATGAATGCGAGCAATTTGCGGGAAAAGTCAATCTTTACACAGTAGATTTAACTAATACTGCCGCGCTAACTACAACCTTAGCTCAGATCAAAACTGAAAGGTCTGTAGTAGAGGTATTAATTAATAATGCAGGATACGATCCCAGATATTCACTACTAGAAATGTCCGAACAGCAGTGGAACGATTTATTTCAATTGAATGTCGTACATTATTTCGTTACCTGTCGCGAACTTTTACCAGGAATGATCGAAACTGGTGGAGGCAGTATTATCATGACCAGTTCTCATGTTGTCTGGGTAGCCAAACCAGAGATGATTGCTTATAACTCCACCAAAGCAGCGATTATTGGTATGGTTCGCAGTTTGGCGCAAGCAGTAGGAAAGCATCAAATTCGAGTTAATGCAGTTGCCCCTGGCTGGATTATGACAGAAAGACAACTCAGTCAGTGGATTACCCCAGAAGCTAAACACAAGAATTTATACGAACAACAAGCGATTCCTCTTGAACTGACACCTGAAGAATTGACTGGAACTTATTTATTTCTCGCTTCAAATACATCTAGAGCCATAACTCGTCAGACATTGGTAGTAGATGGTGGATTTGCTCAAACTTAAGTTTTACTGGCAAAAAGTCAATGGCATATCTTTTATCGAGCAACAGCTTGAGTTGTTGTATAATACTCTATTTAACTGTTCAATCGAACCGAATATAACTGTATGTCTAATCAATTCTCCAACGAAGGGCAAAACGTTATGGAAGCTAATCCAGATTGCGAAAACTGGATTGTTCTCGATGACTGCACAAGATTAACATACTATCCTCAAGAGACTGAATTACCTGCTGAACCCTATCGACTGTATCGTTTTTTAACCGATTTAGAGGATATTTTGCTTAATATTCCCGATGATCGCGATCGCTTAAAAGCCATTATGCCTCTGGTGAGACATCTATTAACAACTTCCTATTGGTTACAAATGGAATACGATCAACCATCCCCGAAAACAGGTTGGTCTGTTAAAATGCTTTATCGTGAACCAGAATACCCCTTAACAGTGCAGATGGTAGCTTGGAAACCTGGCACTACTTCGCCAATTCATAATCATGGTACTTGGGGGATCGTGGCACTCATTGATGGTACTGAGAAAAACCGCTTCTGGAAGCGATCGCCTACTGCGGAATTTCCCGATCAACTAGAACTGGTGGGGGAGCAAATTTTACAACCAGGGGAGATTATCAGCTTTTTGCCTGGGGCAATTCATAGTGTCGAATCAATAGGGAATGAACCAACTATTTCCTTTAATCTTTATGGAGAAACCGATTATTCTCAACGTTATCAATATGATACTGTTAAAAACACTGCCAAAAACTTTTGAACATTAAATCAGCATCATCATCAAAAATTTGCTGAATAGAAAAAAGAATGCGACACATCTTGTAAGAGCGTAGGGGCGATCGCCCCTACGCTCAAATTTCTTTAGACAATTTAGACAACATTAGTAATTGGTTGACACATTCGTGCTACTGCACCTCATCCAATTGGAAACCGCTCTAATACTAAATCCGTTTCATATAGGTTACTTAAAAAATTGAGTAACAAGTAACAAGTAACAAGTACAAATATTAGTGATTCTGATTTGTTGAGTAAGACTTTTATGAAGAAATTAAACACTACCTTTGCCAAGAGGATTTAGTATAACTTGTTCCTTTCACAGAAAAAACTCGTCGAGAGCTTAGTCCAGATTATTATTAGTAATATACTCAGTAATTTGACATAAGACATGTTGCTGTAATTACTGAGCAATGGGTTTCTAGTCATAATTAACAGTGAATTTATCTCAGCTTTAAATAAAAGTA
>CBDUCX010000313.1:0-6472 GCA_965365755.1 uncultured Pleurocapsa sp. | reverse complement strand
TCTTTCTCTGCTACTTGCTCTTGAGCTTGTTGGCGATCGCTTGCCAGACTATCTATTTCACCCTGTTTTTCGTCTAATTGTTGTTGTAGTTGAGTTAAAGCCGATTCTTTCTCTGCTACTTGCTCTTGAGCTTGTTGGTGATCGCTCACTAGACTATCTACTTCACCTTGCTTGTCGTCTAATTGTTGCTGTAATTGAGCTAAAGCCGATTCTTTTTCCCTTGTCTGTTGTTGAGCTTGCTCTACTTCACTCTGTTTCTCCTCTAATTGTTGCTGTAGTTGAGTTAAAGCATTCTCTTTCTCTACTACTTGCTCTTGAGCTTGTTGGCGATCGCTTACTAGACTATCTACTTCATCTTGCTTGTCGTCTAATTGTTGCTGTAATTGAGCTAAAGCCGATTCTTTTTCGCTTGTTTGTTGTTGAGCTTGTTCTATTTCGCTCTGTTTCTCCTCTAATTCCTGTTGCAGTTGACTTAAAGCACTCTCTTTCTCGGCTATCTGATTTTGCAGATCTTGATCGCTGTCTTGCTGTGTAGATAGCTGCTGTTCTAATTCTTTAACTTTTGCTTCACTTGCTACAAGACTTTCTTGGGCTGTTTTCAGTTCCGCTTCATTCTCCGCTTGCTGCTGCTTTAGCTGTTCCAATTCTTGATTAGACTCTTGTTCAAGATTCTCTGTCTGCTGCTTAGTTTCTTGGGACTCTAATTCTTTTTGCTCTTCTAGCTGCTTAGCTAATTTTGTGACTAGAGCTTCTTGTTCCTGAGAATATTGCTTTAAAGATTCATAATTAGCCTTATGTTCTTTTATTTTCGCTTTAAGTTCTGACAGTACCGTTGAATCCGCTTTTTCAGCAGATTTAGTTGGTTTTTCTTGTTGCTCCGTTGCAATTGTTCCTTCTACTATCTGTATCTCGGGAACTGCATTTTTGGCAGAGTCACCGTCATTTTGCGGGTTTTCCGCGTTAATAGAAATAGTTTTTTCCGCCACTTGGCTAGCGATCGCCAAACTGCCTGTAACCAAGCCTTCAAAAACCTGAGACTTAGACAAACCTGTTGATTCTACAATCGCATTAAGATTGTCTAAAGCCTGAGCAGTGAGAGATATTCCCACCTGAGACTTTTCTAAAAAACTTGTTGTCTCGGCAGGTGTGCTTGCAGGTTTTGTAGACTTAGTTTTTTTGCGTGGCATACTTTTTTTTTGCTCCAAGAAATTGTGTCAAAGTTGTATCTCATCCCGACACAAATCGCTATTTTTATTTGATTATGGTTATAGTTATTTTACCGACCAGCATAATCAAATGTTTAAGCTATCTAATTAAGAAATTATTAAACTAATACAGTACTGAAATAATTATTGTTGATGAGTAACCAATGTTAAACGCAAGAAAGGCGAAAACCCTTGTCTTGGCTTACTATGCTCAAATGCTGGAGTATCGAGCCGAGATTTTTCTATGGGCATTATCCAGCTCCTTTCCAATCATTTTGATGGGAGTATGGATTCAAGCATCACAAAATGGCAATTTCGATTTTAGTCCTCAAGAGTTTGCTCGCTACTTCTTCAGCATATTTTTTGTGCGCCAATTTACTAGTATTTGGGTGATTTGGGAATTTGAAAGAGAAGTCCTCGAAGGTACACTTTCATTGCGCCTACTGCAACCCCTTGACCCCGTTTGGCATCATGTGGCATCACACTTGGCAGAGAAAATTACTCGTATTCCCTTGATAGCTATTTTTTGCGGTTTATTTATTATTCTTTATCCTGATGCAGCTTGGACTCCTGAACCATCTAAGCTACTTTTAGGCGTAGTCGCGATCGCTCTAGCTTTTATTTTGCGTTTCGCCATCCAGTATAGTTTTGCCATGTTGGCTTTTTGGACAGAGAGAGCCAGCGCCGTACAGCAATTTTGGTATCTCTTTTATATTTTCCTGTCAGGTGCGATCGCTCCCTTAGAAGTCTTCCCTGATACCGTTAGACAAGTTGTCGAGTGGACTCCTTTCCCTTACATGATGCACTTTCCTGCCGTGTTGCTCATGGGACATCCTGTAGATTTTGTCAGAAGCGTCTTAATTATGATTGCCTGGACAATAGCTTTTATTGCCCTTAACCGCTGGCTCTGGCGCAAAGGCTTAAAACAATATTCAGGCATGGGAGCTTAATTCACAGTATTTGTAAGCTGGAAAACTTTTTAAGTCAAGAGTCAAGAGTAGGGGCGAACGGTTGTTCGCCCTCAGAGGAATAAATTGAATTAACCTGCTGTTGCTGATTCTGTTTTTGAGGATCTAGAACTTGAGCCGACGACAGTTCGGCGACTAAATAGCTCTTCTTCCATGGGAACAAACTCGATTCTATTCAGCAGAGTTGTGACAAAGGCAAATAACAAGAAGGGCAGAGACAGCACTAAGACAATTCCCACAGTAGCCAAAGCATAAATTTGCCTAGTACTGCTCCACAACGCCAGAGTTGTCGCCAAGCTAACAAAAATTACAATCAACCAAATAATTATCTGACCATAAATATCACCAAATTTTAAAGTACAAATCATCTTATATTTGTGTAGCTCGTTATCCATTGAAATCTCCTAAAGGTTTATGTTTGGTTTATCTAGATTATCGCGGAGGTTTCTGAGATTGGATAAATATTCAAAAAATTTTTCCCTGAGTTGCAATATCTGTTTACAATTGCCTGGTAATTAATAAGTAAAGATACTTAAAAACTTCTGCAAATCAGTTATCAGGTCAACTATTTAAGAGATCGATTTTATTACTAGAACTATAGCCAGGGAAAATGCGACTTAAACCGTCTTCAGAGATCGCTAAATGCTGCTGTAAAGTAAGGGACAGAATTTCCCTAAAGTCGGTCATCACAGGTAAATCTCGATTTTCATAAAGGACAGAGCGGTTTAAACCTTGCCACTCTCCATAAACCTTCCCTCCACGAACGGCTCCTCCCAAAAGCCACATCACATTACCATGTCCGTGATCTGTTCCCTGGTTGCCGTTTTCTTTTACTGTTCGACCAAATTCTGACATAACGACTATTACAGTGTCAGAAAAAATTGGCTCCAATCCCTTAACTAAGGTCGCTAAACCTTTACCCAAATCAGGTAACAAGCGCTCAAAAACAAAATTTTGATTAATATGACTATCCCAACCACCAACTTCCATAAATGCTAACTGAGTTTTGGCATTTCCTACCATTAGTTTGGCTACTTCCTCGGCATCATCAATGAAGGCTGTGGCATTTTTCGCCCCCCGTGATGCTGATATCATCTCTTGGTTTAAATCAGATAGAATAATTTCCCTGGCTTTGCTGCCATCTTGATAGGCTTTACTCAGAGGATCCGTACCACTATACAAACGACTAAAAGCCTGATTAACTAAGGGGCGATCTGTGGGCATTGGGGCTGCGGAATTAATGCCAGGTTTTAAACTAGCGATCGCCATTTCTCCTTTAAGTATGTAAGGTGTAGTCACCCCAACATTAAGAGCTTGAGTTGGTCTGTCTTGGGGTAATTCGGCTAATAACCGATTCATCCAGCCATCGGGGGTATTCTTGATTCCTGGAGTACCGCTTTCGAGATAATCCTGAGCTTGGAAATGAGAGCGCTCTGCTACAGGGGAACCACTGGCGTGAACAAACGCCAACTTCTTCTGTGACCACAAAGGCAGCAAATCTTGCAGGTAAGGATGCAACCCAAAAAAGCCATCGAGATCGATCGCACCATTTTGTTTCTGGGGATAGGGAACAGCAATAGTTGGTCTAGCCTGATAGTATGCGCTTTCTTGGTGAGGAATAACGATATTTAGACCATCAACACCACCCCTGAGAAAAACCACCACCAACCTTCGGCGATCGCTTTTAGAATTAACTCTTTGCGTTACCCAACTATTACACCCCACAGGAAGCAACATTCCCCCCATTGCCAAACTCACTGCGGTGATCAACTTTCTTCTTTTCATAATTTTGGCTTATTACTTTTAACTTCTGTACAGACAATGCATACGTTGTCTCTGATTTCTGTACAGACAAGGCATGCCTTGTCTCTACTGACTTATGATTTCATTACCGATACATCGCCTCTGGACTACCCATAATCAGAGCAGAACGAAGTTTAGTAGGACTTTTGGCGATTACCTGCTTTGTGTTCTGAGAAAGATCACCCAGATTGTGATTCAATTGTTTCTGTCTAATTGAATAGCCACGGTTTAATGCTCCATTGGCGATCCATGTTGCCAGACTGGTTCTCTGTAACATTGCTTGAGGGTTTAACCAGGCTGACTGAGTATTTTTGTAGCCAGTAGGGGGGAGACACTGGTATACAGGCATTGATAGCTGTTTTAACATTCCACGTATCCGTGGGAAATTAGGCTGCTTGATCTCTCCCATACGCACCAATGAAATTATATATTGATAAGGGTTTTTAAACTTTTGCTTGTAATACTGTGGGTCATTAAATTCCTGACTATGAATTAAGACATCCATAAGAGTTCTAATATTGCCCTGACTCTCAATAAACTCCTGTGCTAATTGCTCAACCAGACTATCAGGTGGCTGATCCGCAACAAAATATTGCGCCAGTTTATAGCTAATAAACCGAGCGGTTGCTGGATGACTCGCCAAAATATCTAACGCCTGTTTACCTTCTTGGATACCGTTAGCTTTAATCAGATGACCCAAGAATAACTTATCTTCTTGATCGTGGCGGTTTTCGTGAAAGTAGAAACCCTTTTTATCCCCTTTATTGCCTTGATAATCTATTCCCCAACCTGTAAGTATTCGGGCTAATGCGATGATATCATCCTGGGTATAGCCACCATCTACCCCTAAAGTATGCAATTCCATTAACTCACGGGCGTAATTTTCGTTCAAACCTAATTCTCCTTGTTTTCCCGCAGGACTATTAGGATCGGTATTTTGTTTATTGTCTAGGTAAATTAGCATTGCGGGATGTTTTGCTGTCACTTCTAACAAGTCACGGAAATTACCTAAAGCATGGGTGCGAATTTTGTTTTCATAATCGCTTAACCAGAGTTTGATTGCCCCTTTCTCTGCGAAGACATTGAAATGATTGAACCAGAAATCTACCATCACCTCCTGTAGCTGGCGATTGGAATATATTGCCCTGGCTAGATGGGAATCTATCGCCTCATCCCTGGCTCGAATATTTAAGTTTCTAATTTTTCGACGCAGTCGTATCTTTTGTTTAATAGGTAGTTGGGAATTACGTATTTTTTGACGAGTAAAATACTCTATTTTTTGTAGTTCAATTGGCTCCTGGGAAATTGACTTGAATTTCGCTAAATAGTTATCAACTATAGGAGATTCAGCTATTTGTTGAGGACTCAGTTGAGACTGAATATAAGCTTCAATTCCTCTTGTATTGATTTGTTCTATTTGTGAGGAAGTTACACCAAAGCTTAATCGTTCTAAGATATGTCTTTCATCAGGCTGAGGTAGTTTACTAATCGCTATTACTTGATTAGTTAAACTCAACCATAATATTGAGCTGCAAACTAAGATTTTCAACCCTTGTCGTAATTTTTGCCTCATACTAAGTAGTTGGATCACATTAACTTGAAGATGGTTTATTGGGGAAGTAAGAAATTGGGGGATTGGGGGATTAGAAGATTAGAGAACAGAAAGATAGCTAATCGCCATCAAAATCCATCCTGTTTTGCGTTCAGTATTATAGCCTTCCTAAAGTTTAATTTGAAATAATGCTGAAGCTTGTACCAGGAGTAAAAAGAAGGGAACTTAAGTAAGATTTAACTCATAGGTAGCTCAACAGCTTGAAACCAATATTCTAAAAAGGTTTTTACCAATTGATTTAAGCGATTGGTATTCATAGGTTTAACCATATAACCACTAACACCCTGACGATAGCAAGCATTAATATCTTTAGGATTGGAAGAGGTGGAAAAGATAACGACAGGGATTGCTTGTAAATCTTGGTTTTGTTTTAGGTTTGCTAGTACTTCTCTACCGTCAGTACCTGGCAAGTTCAAATCGAGAATAATTAAACAAGGACGAGGAGCAAGAGATTCATCGCTATATTCTCCCTCACGGCACAAAAAATCTAATGCTTCTTCTCCATCCTCACAGCGATATACAGGATTAGAAATATTAGTCTTAGTAATCATTCTGGTCAATGCTGCAAAATCTTCGTCGCTATCTTCAATAATTAATAAGGGTTGTCTATTGTCTTTGTTCATCTGCGTTTATGGAAAGGAGACTCTCGGCTATGTCGACGAAGTGATGATTAGGAATCCCGCGTCTGGGACGCTGGGAAGATGTCAACACTGCAAAGTAAAGTAAAAGGTACTACCTTGTTGATAAACAGATTTTACCCAAATTTCGCCCCCGTGACGTTCGACGATTTTTTTGGCAATGGTCAAACCTGCCCCCGTGCCACCACCATATTTTTTCTGACCATGTAATCGCTTAAAAATACGAAAGATTGACTCGATATGTCG
>CBDUCX010000312.1:0-6480 GCA_965365755.1 uncultured Pleurocapsa sp. | reverse complement strand
ATGTCTCCTAGGGATAATCTTGGAACAATCCAAGCTAAAATGCAAGAATATCAAGAAAATGGGGTTAAGCTAGGCTGGTTAATCAATCCTCAATTGCAACAAGTCGAAATCTATCGCCCAGAGAAGGTTACTGAGATAGTTAATCACCCTGCTACTCTTTCAGGAGAGGATATATTACCTCAATTAATTATTGAATTAGACTTTATTTGGCAATAGATATTTGGCAATAGATGAAGCTATTTTACTGGACTTTATCGCATTATTGAAGATCACTCTACAGAGTATTAAACAGTTGTTTGTGTGCATCATTACCATCAGAACCCATAATTACTTGTGCCAATTCCTGACGGGTAACACCACTAGTTAACAATGCCCGCAATGCCTATGAGATTGACGTAACGTCTTCTACCCACAATAGTACTAACGTATCCTAGAGCGATCGCCTGACAAAGGATTAAACAGTTGTTTCAGTGCGATCGCCTTTTGCAGTAATTTCCTTTATCCAAGCCTTTGTACCAAATATTCCTTTTGGTTTGAGAGATATTTATTTCTAGCAGCCAGAACAAATTAAAAGAGCAGATGGCTATTACTAATTCAAGCGTCAATAATGATAGAACTAACAGGTTTAGCACAACAGGTTAAAATTTCTCCCACTTCTAAACCGCTTAAAGCATCATAGCTCTCTTCATAGGTTACTTCTCCTTTTAAGACTTTGGCGGTGCAGGTGCCACAAGTACCAGCGCGACAGCTACTTTCGATCTCGACCTCTGCTTTATCGGCTGCATCCAAAATATATTCATTTTCAGTACAGACTGATTCTTTCCAAGAGTTAGCAAAAAATACTTTAGTAGCAAGGTTAGTAGAACTTGCTGAAGATTCTTCACTATCAGCTTTAGGAGTTTCTGGGGTTGCTACTGTTGTTGGAGGCTCTTCAATAGTTACGCCATCTTTCAATTTAGCGTTAAACTGTTCAATTAATAAACTGCGCAGAGTGACTTTGAGATCATCCACAGCAACACCTTTATTAATTAGAGTTCCTAATTCGGCACCTTTGCCAACCTTGCCACCTGTAAAAATCTTCGCCCCCTCTACTGCTTTCCCGTCCTGACGTACCTTGGTACCCATAAGACCGATATCACCTGCTTGGGGTTGTCCACAGGAATTAGGGCATCCTGTCCAATGGAGACGTACACGGTTAGGAATCTCTAATTCTTGGTCAAGTTCTTGAGCTAATTTTAATGCTCTTTGCTTAGTCTCAATGAGAGCAAAATTGCAGTAACGTGCCCCTGTACAGGAAATAACCGAACGAGTCAGAGTATTGGGATTAATCGTGAACTGTTCCAATAGAGGTTCACTGAGAAAAGTTTCGACATTTTCATTGGCAATATGAGGAATGATGGCGTTTTGCTCAACTGTGAGGCGAATTTCACCATTTCCATATACTTCAGCTAGTCTGGCTAATTCAAACATGGGTTCTGCGGTTAAACGACCCATAGGAACATGTAAACCTACATAACTATATCCTGGCTGCTTTTGGGGGTGGACTCCCAAATGATCTTTTTTATCTTGGGTAATTTCATCCTTGGGTGCTGCATCCGCCAGGGGCTTTCCTAGTTCTTTTTCTATTTCGGCGCGGAATTTCTCTACTCCCCAGGTTTCAATCAGCCACATCATACGAGCCTTGGGACGACTGGCTCTTAAACCCTCTTTAGCACCGTTTTTGGTATATACAGTCAAAATAGCACGAGATAGCTCTACTACCTCTTCATCATTAGCAGGCACCCAAACTCCCATAGGAATTGATTCAGCGCAGCGTTGAGCAGATAAATAACCCCCTACCAAGACGTTAAAACCTAAAACACCGTCTTTATAAGCTGGGATGAAAGCAAGGTCGTTTAACTCGGCGTGAATTGAATTATCTCTCGCACCTTCGATCGCAATATTAAATTTACGG
The DNA here is from genome assembly GCA_965365755.1 of uncultured Pleurocapsa sp. Classification (GTDB taxonomy): domain Bacteria; phylum Cyanobacteriota; class Cyanobacteriia; order Cyanobacteriales; family Xenococcaceae; genus Waterburya. The sequence goes on along the minus strand of CBDUCX010000312.1, from coordinate 4,526 downwards.
GGTAGATTACTAAAGGAGTAGTTTCCTTCTCCATTATTGGTAATCATGTCCTGGACTTTTTGGTTCATGACACGGGTGTCGATCAATTCATCGGGATCGATACCTGCCACAGGAGAACCTGTCAGGTTGCGTACATTGTCCATTCCAGATTGGATACTGGTTAAGCCTACCTCTTTAAATTTGCTAAAAATCTCAGGAATGTCTTCCAGGCGAATGCCCCGCAATTGGATATTCTGACGAGTGGTAATATCTGCCGTACCTTCTTCGCCGTAACGTTCAATCGCACTAGCTAAGACCCGCATTTGCTGGCTATTAACTACTCCATTAGGAATACGCATTCTGACCATAAATTGTCCAGGAGTCACTGGACGATAAAAGATGCCTAACCACTTGAGACGAGTTTCTAAGTCTACCTTGTCAACTGCTTCCCATCCTATGCGAGCAAAATGCTCTAGCTCATTCTTAACGTCCAAACCATCCTTGGCTGCTTTGACTTTTTCTACTTTGTTAAGTTTGATTTTGATCTCGGATTCGGTAGTCATAAGTATAAATCTTGGTAATGGATCTAATTCAAATAATGAGCTAAAACTGCAAGTAACTGCTTACTGTATATTGGCAGGAGAAATTTTTTTTCCTAATACTCGCGATGATTTTTATGCTAAGAGACAGAAGCTAAAACTATTTCTGATGTTTGACTTGATTAACATCAAGATTATTTAGATTTGTTTAATAAATTTGTATATTTCGTTACAAAAAATTAACACTCATGCAATTAGCGCATAATCAAAATCCACTTAAAGCATCTAATTTCTGGAACGAAAACTTGACAAGAGAGGCTTTGAGCACAGGCTTGGTTTATTTAAAATTAATCAGCATAATTGTTAACTGATTTAGTCACTGATAAGAAATTATTAATCTCAAAGTGTTTATTTTACCCAATAGTCCTGGGTTTATTTACGACTAAACCGTTTAGTTTAATTTATAATAATGTTAAACTAACAACGCCGAAAATGAATACAACCAAAATGGTCAGTTCAGAACGTTCCAAATCAGAAGTTAAAACCGCAGCTATTTTAACAGGTGCAATGGAGGAATTCCTGGCAAATGGTTATGCAGCTACCAGTATGGATAAGGTAGCCAAAGCGGCGGGAGTTTCCAAAGCTACTGTTTACAGTCATTTTGGTGATAAAGAAAGCTTGTTTAGTGCGGTGATTCAGGATTTAGCAGAAGACAAGTTTCAGAAAGTAATGGGTTTAGAAAAACCACAATCTTTAGCAGAAAACCCTCAAAAAATATTGTCGGGAATAGCGACAAGAATGTTAGAAAATGCCCAAGAAGATCGCGCCTTTCAAGACTTTATTCGCATTATCATCGGGGAGTCGGGACGTTTTCCTGAATTGGCTAAAGTCTACGTTAATAATCTAGCAAAGCCAGCCATCGAGACTCTAACAAGATATTTAAAATCTCATCCTGAATTAGAATTAGCAGATCCAGAAGCTACAGTCAGAGTAATGATGGGCACCCTAATCTATTACGTGATGCTGCAAGAAATGCTTCATGGTAGTGAGATTCTACCATTAGAAAGCGATCGCCTGGTTAAGACTTTGATCGGGATGATTACTAATAAATCAAAATAAAGCTAGCCAAACCCGAAACAAGCAAAGAATTAGCTGCTTTCACCTTTAACTCTCAGTAAAACAACTAATCCCTCACAACTATAAAATTGAGAAAATTTCCAGATATTTACAGTGCGCCCGCATTAGCTAGACCAAGGATTACTCCTGCACCCAAAACATGACCTAGACTAGTAGTACCTAATAAAGCAGGAAGACCCATCCCGCCAAAAAACTGGGGGGAAGGTAAACTAGGCTCTGCACTCTGGTTTTTAATCGTCAATTTACCAAAAGCGATCGCTGCAATATTACAAGCAATCATCACAATCGCTACTTTAGGACTCCAAGATACAGTGCTTGGTACAGTAGCAGCTAATAAAGTTAAGTAGGTCACAATTATTTCTCCTAATTTGTTTAAGTATTGCCTGGATCGATAATAAATTTATTTCTTTACATAACAGAAGTATGAATCGATGTTGCAATATTTATTAATCAAGTAAAGTTTTATATACAAAAATAGCTTGGGTTACCACAGCTTTGTGGAGTTGGTTTATCTTGATGGTGATCAGCTTTGAGATAAACAAGGGGCTGTGGCTCAGTAGGATAGAGCAAGCGCCTCCTGAAATATCGGGCATCATGGGGGAAACTTCATAGATGAATGTGGTCAAATTCAAGGAAGCCTAAAATTGCCGAGGGTAATCAAGGTAATCTTGAGCCAAGCTCTATAGTTCCTGGTAGAGAAGGTGCAGAGACTGGTTGCAGGTATAAAATCGGGAAATAGTTCACTCAGGTCTAATCAACCACTAAACTGTCTGCAACATAACGGCCACCACCTAAAGGTATTTTGCCCAGGGTGAAGGAATAGTCCAGAGAGTGGGGAAACTCACACCAATCTGAAGCGCTAGGTCGCCAGTTCAAATCTGGCCAGTCCCGTTATCTCATTTTTTATTTAGTTGTTGCGGAAGGACTCTTTAAAATTTTGTTGCGTCCTGGTAATGTGTCACGCCAGAAAATATACACTCAGATACATAGGAAATAAATTTTTGAGCAAAATATTTTTTTATGGCTTACTACTGGTATAAGGCATTCCATCTCATTGGTATTGTGGTTTGGTTTGCAGGTTTGTTTTATTTGGTACGGTTGTTTGTTTATCATGCAGAGGCAGAACAAGAACCTGAACCTGCCCGCAGCATACTTAAGAAGCAGTACGAAATAATGGAGAAACGTCTCTACAGCATCATTACCACTCCAGGGATGATTTTGACTGTAGCAATGGCAATTGGTTTGATTTCCACTGAACCAGAAATTCTCAAATCTACCTGGCTGCATATCAAGTTGACTTTAGTTATTTTGCTCATTGGCTATCATCATTTTTGCAAAAGTATTATGAAAAAGTTGGCTGCGGGGGAATGTAACTTAACTGGACAGCAGTTTCGGGCATTGAATGAAGCACCGACAATTTTGTTAGTGTTAATTGTGCTGTTGGCAGTGTTTAAAAACAGTTTGCCTTTGGATACAACTACTTGGCTAGTAGCGGGTTTAGTGGTCACAATGGCGGTAACTATCCAGCTTTACGCTAAAAAACGTCGTAAGGACAAAGAGAAGTTAGCTCAACAAGAACAACCGCCAGAATTTGCCTCTACTGTCAGCGAATAGCTATATTTCTCTATTCATATGAAGTAGGGTGGAAGGAAAGGGTAAGATTGTTGACTGTTGACTGAAACCTTTTCCTTTTGGCTGATAAATGTACTTAAAAAGCTTGCATCTGCGTTCGTTTCGGAATTATATTGATCGCCAGATTGAATTCACGGCTAGAAAGACCATCTTAGTCGGTAATAATGCTCAAGGAAAATCGAACCTATTAGAAGCAGTTGAGCTACTTGCTAGTCTCAAGAGTCACCGTGCTACACGCGATCGCGAATTGGTCTTAGATTCTGCTAAAGTAGGGCAGGTGGAAGCCACTGTAGAACGGGCTTATGGCACCAGTGAACTAAGTATAGTGTTTCGTAAGCAAGGGGGGCGTACGGTAGCTGTAAATCGGGAAACTTTACGCCGTCAACTGGATTTTTTGGGGGTGCTGAACGCTGTACAGTTTTCTAGTCTAGATTTAGATTTAGTTAGAGGTGCGCCAGACGCTCGACGTAGCTGGATTGATGATTTATTGATTCAGTTAGAGCCTGTATATTCCAGCATTTTGCAGCAGTATAATCAGGTGTTAAAACAGCGTAATGCTTTGCTCAAAAAGATTCGTGCTGCCAGACAAGATAATCAGTCCTCAGAATTCACAGCAGACTGCGAACCACAACTTAGATTATGGGACGAACAGCTAGCCGCAGCAGGTTCTAGGGTAACTCGAAGGCGCGCTAGGGTATTAGCTAGATTAGCTCCTATTGCCCAATTTTGGCATCAGCGCATCAGTGGAGATGAACAGCTTCAGGTTAACTATCTGCCGAATGTAGAATGGACGGAAGACAAGCCTGTTAAGGTACAGCAAGCTTTTCTAGAGAAGATAGAAAATCGTCGCATGGTGGAACAGTATCAGGGAAAAACTGTCGTCGGAACCCATCGTGATGAAATTGAATTTACGATTAATCAAACTCCTGCCCGTTATTATGGCTCCCAAGGACAACAGCGTACTCTGGTATTAGCATTGAAGCTGGCGGAATTAAAACTAATTGAAGAAGTAGTGGGAGAACCCCCATTATTGCTACTAGACGACGTATTAGCCGAATTAGACCCCCATCGCCAGAAACAGCTTTTAGAAGTAATTGGCGATCGCTTTCAAACGATTATTACCACTACCCACATTGACAGTTTTAATCACGACTGGATCAAAGATTCTCAAGTCTTGGCAGTAGAAGCAGGAAAGATTAGCGAAGTTTTATGGAGTTAATTCTTAAGGATATTGAGTAA
>CBDUCX010000311.1:0-6510 GCA_965365755.1 uncultured Pleurocapsa sp. | reverse complement strand
ATAAATAATTAATATTTATGCCAATTAAAGCACAAACTAATTACTGACCACTGTTGACATCCTCTCCGACCTAAAGGTACGGAGATTCTCGCTTTACAGAGTTTACTACTTGCGGATTACTCGAATATAGCTGTCGTAGTTGCTGTAGTTACGGTAGCTAGAGTTTGAGGGGTTGATAATGATAACGTTTTCTCTTCTACGGCGATTTCTGCGGCGATGGGTATGATGGTCATAATCGTATCTGCGATCGCAATCATAGCCTCTAGATCGCCCACGACCCCTAACTGCCCCCCTGTATCCAGAACGACCATAATAGTCACTGCGTCGGCTAGAACTTCTGGTGGTCAGGGGGAAATGATTTCGAGGGCGGAGATTCAAAGGTCTTGGGGATTTAACACGGCTACGAATGCGAACCTGAGCTAGTTTAAAGGTGTCTTCAACTTGATAGGGAGTGGCATCTGCGGGAGATTCTGTGAAACTGAATGCTCCGAGAAAAATTGTCAAAGCACCCAAAGCCGAGCACCAATTTAGTTTACCCTGGGATTGTTTATGCATAATAGCTCCCTGTGGACTTGAATAGTAAGACTAAATTATTGAATAATTTATTTAATAGTTAGTCTAAGTAATTACCACAGTATTATTTTATAACCAACGTGACGACAGATAACCGAGAAAAGTTTCATCAGAAATATCAAGCAGGAAAACAAGCCTTGGAAAGGGGACAATATCGTCTTAGTATTGAAAACCTGGAAGCGGCAACGGAACTAGTGGCACTCAATTCACGGCGAGGCGGTGAGGCGCAAATTTGGTTAGTCACTGCTTATCAAGCAGCCAATAAGCTCGATCAAGCGATCGCTCTAGCTCAAGAGTTGATTACTCATCCCGATACTCAGACCCGTGAACAGGCGCAGCGCATTCTCTACATTATTAAAGCTCCTCAACTGACAAGACCGAAAGAATGGATGAGTGAAATCCCAGATTTAGCCGCAACCGACCAAGGTGCGCCTAGTTATGTTGCTGGAAAAAAGAAATCTAATTCCCAACCTGCTGAGTTAGAGATTGAAGATCGCGAACAATCCCCAACAGAAGCTCCTGATAATCAGTTTGTTTGGTTTGCTTTACTATTGATTATGGTGATCTTAGGTGGTCTCACCTGGTTGAGTTCAGCTCATTGATGACGTACTTTTCTTAGGTTAGCTTAGGTTAGTTTATGATGAGCGATTTAGAGCTGATACCAGTGCCTGTTGCCCTGTAGTTTGATAGATCTGAGTTAGATATTGCTTTACTGCGTCAGCATCAGTGGGAGATAAAGGGATTTCCCCCAAAATATCTAAAACTGTTTTTTGCTCCATTGGCGGCACGATCGCGACTAAACTAGACTCTAAAGGCTCGCTATATTGCCAAAAGCCCTTGGATTCTGAGATAGCATCCTCTGCTGTAGCCACCGCTAGGTGAGGCATATTTGCTGGATCAATAGTTCTCTGAGTCGCTTTTGCTTTCTGACTCCGAATTTGTCGTAGACGCTCAATAATTTGATTTTTAGTTCGTCCTCTTAACTGAAAAATAATGAAGGGATCTTCACTAAAGCGATCGCCTAACTGGTAATATACCGCAGCAATATGTTTACAGGGATTAGCTTTATCGGGACAGCTACAGCGCGATCGCACTTCGTTGAGAGTAAAGGGGAATAAGCTTAAACCGCTGGCAGTAAATACGGCTTCGATCGTTTCAGGCATTTCTCCCGCCAGTAATTGAGCCGAAAAAATTGCCTTTTCTGACATTTTGTTAATGACAAAATTCCAATCTTCATTACTAAAAGAATCTAAAGACAAGGAAACACGATAAGGTTGAGCATCACTCCCCTGCACCGTTGCTTTGGCTTTAGAATGAGCAAACTCCATGCTGAGGACATTACCCTCTCTAGCATAGCTGCGTCCTCTTTCCAGACGTTTTTTAAAGCGATAAGAGTCTAGCAAATCTAACCATCGCTCTACCCACCATTCTTGTTTTTGTACTTCAAAGTTGGTCATTGTTTTTAAGCTATTAGCCCTTCGGGCACGCTACGCGAACGACAGTTTACTCAAGTCGGGAAACTCGTCCAATTTAACTGTCTCACTTTTAGCTTTAATTATGTTCAATTATCTTATTATTCTGGGTACATTGTGTCACTGCAAGCATAACATTTTGAAGATCATAGGTTTTCTTTACAATCAAAATCTCGCAGAAGAAAAGACAACTCATTAATTTTGTTCCATTCGGAAATTGAGTTACGGAATTGATTCCATTGGTCATAAACTTTTTTGAAGACAGGGCTTTTCTTTGATTCTTCAGCATAATATGCTGCTGCTGCTTTTTGGGCTGCTTGCAAAACTTCTGGAGGGTAAGCCTTTAACTTGGTGCCACCATCAATGATGGTTTTAAATGCCTCTCGGTTCAAGACATCATACTTAGAAAGCATATTAAGATTAGCTTCCATCGCTGCGGCTTTGAAGACCGCTTGATATTCAACGGGTAGTTTAGCCCACTGAGATTTATTTACCTGTACTTCTAAAGTAGGGCCTGGTTCCCACCAACCAGGATAATAATAATAGGATGCCGCTTTATTTAAACCTAGCTTAAGATCGTCGTAGGGACCAACCCATTCCGCAGCATCGATCGCACCTCTTTCTAAAGCTAGATATATTTCACCCCCTGGCAGTACTTGTACGTTGACACCTAAACGAGACATTACTTTCCCCCCCAAGCCAGGAATCCGCATTTTTAAACCTTTTAAATCTGAGAGGGATTTAATTTCTTTTTTAAACCAGCCCCCCATCTGTGCCCCCGTATTCCCCGCAGGAAAGTTAATGATATTAAAGTCACTATATAGTTCATGCATCGCCTCTAAGCCACCGCCATGATAGTACCAGGCGTTTTGCTGTTGGGCGGTTAAGCCAAAGGGTACACCTGTACCAAAAGCTAAGGCAGGATTTTTGCCCACATAGTAGTAACTAGCGGTGTGTCCACATTCGACAGTGCCATTTTGTACCGCATCCAAAACTTCTAAACCAGGAACAATTTCCCCCGCAGCATAGGGTTCAATCGTAAAACGTCCTCCCGTCATTGCCGATACGCGATCGCACACCGTCTGTGCCCCACCGTCGATAGTATCGAGGGATTTAGGCCAACTTGTCACCATCCGCCATTTAATATTCGGTAAATCATTCCCCTGAACAGCCGGACTATTATTAGTCTGATCGCAAGCCACGAGGATGGTACTGGTAGTAGCGGCGATCGCTAAACGGTCTAGTAACTGTCTCCGTTTCATCATAGTTATTGATTATATTTATTCAGTCTGATATTTTTCATAAGCAACCGAATATCATATCAGTAATTATTGATTAATGTATGGTGATTAATGATTAGCAAATTCTTTAACAATTAATAAGCAATTTTGTTGCTGTTCAGTGCGATAGTAATCTAGGCGATTAGAAATTTTATTTAAAATAGGAATACCACGACCACTTGCTAGCCAATCAGTGTTTTTTTCAGAGTTTTCTCTGATAAAACCATGTAAATCAAAAGCCGAACCGTAATCCCAAATTCTAATTTCCATAGAGGTTTCTTTAAGCAGCACTTCGATCCTAATGGGAATCTCTGGAGGTAAATTTTGATGAGCGTGTCGTACCGCATTAGTAAACCCCTCAACCAAGGCCAACCTACATTGTAGCCAGTCCCGAAGGGGTATGGAATTGTGGTAGATTTCATTGAACTGAACTAGAACTTGGTCTAATACTTTCAAATCACTGGGGACTTTAATTTTAATGCTTTGTAGGACTTTCAACTTGTTTTACGCCTCGATCAGACATAACAGGCAAAAATACTGCTACGGTATTTGCTTGATGTTAATAATTACTTTTGGTTGAAATGGCTTGTGGGAGTGTAATTTATTTACACGACTTTCAAATGTATGATGATGGTTAATTGATATCCTCTAGTTTAATCAGGCAACCTTAGCTTTGTACTCAGGTATTACTTTAGTTGAGCTTGAGCGGAAATTGCCATAACCTGAGGTCATCAGATGAAAAACTATCAATCTACTATGGCTCAAATTCTGATCATTGACGATGACTCCACAACTCAACTGCTTCTAGAGAGAACTTTAGGGATGCAGGGCTATGATATCACCTTAGCAAGCGATGGAGAAGAAGGGCTAATTAAAGCGAAAACAATTCGTCCTGCTCTTATCATATGTGATTGGATTATGCCCCGTAAAAACGGATTAGAAGTTTGTCGGAAGATTAAATCCACTCCTGAGTTGTCTACCACCTTTTTTATTCTGCTGACTTCTTTAGATTCAGTAGATGATCGGGTTAAGGGTTTGGATGCTGGGGCAGATGATTTTTTGTGTAAGCCCATCGAAATGCACGAATTAAAAGCCAGAGTCAGAGCTGGATTGCGCTTACATCAACTGAGTAAAGATCTACAAAATCAAAAACAGTTACTAGAAGCAGAATTAGCAGAAGCAGCAGAGTATGTCAGTACTATATTACCGCAACCTCTCCAACATCCGTCGTTGAGTATTAATGCCTGCTTTATTCCTTCTCGGCAGTTAGGGGGAGATAGTTTTGATTATTTTTGGCTAGACGATCGCCATTTGGTATTCTATTTACTGGACGTTTCGGGACATGGTTTACGGGCGAGTTTACCTTCTTTAGCGGTAATTAATCTTTTACGTTCTCGTGGGCTAAATAACGTCGATTATTATCAACCCAATACCGTATTGCATGGACTCAACCAAACTTTTCAAATGAGCGATCGCAATGATAAATATTTTACTATTTGGTATGGAGTTTATGATCAAAAAAAGCGCCATCTCACCTATTCTAGTGCAGGACATCCTCCAGCAATTCTCCTAGCGCCAGCGACCAAAAACGCCGAGCAACGACTGAAAACACCAGGGGTTCCCGTAGGCATGTTTCCCGACATTGAATATGTTAATGCTTCCTGCAAGATCGCAGCTAATTCCAGTCTATATGTGTTTAGTGATGGAATTTATGAGGTTGAACCGCAAGCCAACTCTCATTGGGGATTAGATCGCTTGATTAATCTACTTAAGAAATATCAGCGAACTCCAGAAAGAGATTTACAAAGATTATTACAATACGTGAGAACTTGGCATCCTAATTTCCAATTTGAGGATGATTTATCAATTTTGCAAATTGATTTCTCTTGACATCCTCTCACCACACAAAGAACTTGTTCGCATGTACCTGAGGGATTCCCAAGCCTTCAAGTCCCTAAATCCTCACACATTTTTTCGTTCACCCGAATAGAACATATGACTTGCAAAATCTTCAATATTCTCTCATCTTTTTGAAGGTATTGTCACCCCGTGAGCTGAGTAACCACCACAGTAAATACAGTAAATTTAGTAAATTTCGCTCACCCATTTATCGGTGGGAGGATGTAAAGAGCGATATTACTGGAGGCTTTTCCAAGATTGAGAATCTTGCCACAAGGCTTTTAATTCCCGCAGATTTGTAGGCAGTAAACTAAAGTTCAACAGGGGTAATTCGGAATATAGGTTATCAATCTGTTCTGGTTTTAAACTAGATGATTTATAAAGTTTAGGAAAGCTTAGGGGCAAACTATAGCTGAAGGGCAAGTTGAGGAAATTTATTAGTCTGGAATCGACAATAATCCAAGGATTTGAAGTCATCTGCCCGATTTTAGCCCTAATTAGCCGCTGAAATTGAGCAAATAGAGTTTGATTACTAATATGATGAATATAGCAATAGGGAAACCGAGGATTAGGGACTTTGGTAAACAGAATATAGCAATAATCTTGCTGATACTTAATTAATAGGTGTTGACAGTCACTGTAGCCAAGATGATCCTGAAATAGATTTAACTCTGAACCTGCAAGGTAATTGGCGATCGCCGAGCTATCTGTAATACAGTCAATATTTTGCTTGACAATAGCTCGATTAAAGAGACTTAAGGGTAACAATAACTTAAGTTGAGAGTCTAATTCTTGAAACCCTAATCTTTGGAGTACACCGATAACCTTTGGTGCGGGACTCATATCCGTAAGGGTGTGATGTCTGAGACGGGATACAGGAAGAATCAGAGATATACTATGACTTCTATATTCTGGCTGTACAATCCAACTATGAATATTGGCGAAATTTTCCGTATTTTGAGCAATTTCTCGTTGGCTAAATATCAAGCCCAAAAAGCCAACTAGTTTCTCTTCATCAAATAATCCATATCCAGAATAGTTTTCAGGTCGATGCCAACGATAGTTCAAAACTTTGTCCCAATCAGCTTCAGTAAAATCGGGATTTAAACCAGCAAGTAAAGGATAGACTTGATGAAAGTTGGTTGAATCAATTTTTTTTACAGAAACCATACTTACGCTCTATTTATCGCAGGTAGTACTCTACCAACTTTGTTTTGAGGGATGAATTTTTTAACTCCGTTCGCGCAGCGTGCCCGTAGGGCATACTCCGAACTCCGAACTCCGAA
>CBDUCX010000310.1:0-6532 GCA_965365755.1 uncultured Pleurocapsa sp. | reverse complement strand
TAATCACGATAAACCTCATTCAATATACTCCCATCAGCCCCAACTAGTTCAACGTGCAAAGGCATTTGTCCTGCTGCGTGGGTAGAACAACTCAAACAAGGATCGAAACAGCGAATTCCCGCTTCAACTCGATTAAGCATTCCTTCAGAAATTTCTGTCCCCTGAATATAATGTTTAGCAATTTGAGCCACCGTTTTATTCATCGCTAAGTTATTTTGTCCTGTAGCAATGATTAAATTGACTTTTTGAATTAAGCCATTGGCATCGACTCGATAATGGTGAAATAGAGTACCTCTTGGGGCTTCACTGACACCAATGCTCTCTAGTTGGTTAATACCAGCACTGGCACGAACGCGCTGAGAAGTAAGATCAGGATCGTCAATCAGTCTGGCAATTCTTTCTAGGGCTGCTAAGATCTCAATGAGACGGGCATAATGATAGAAAAAAGAAGAAGTAGCCACCCCACCTGCGCGATCGCGAAATTCCTCTAGTTCTCGATCTGCCTCTGGTGTGCCAAAGCGATCGCAAATATTAATGCGTGCTAAAGGGCCAACTCGGTAGATTCCATCGGGATAGCCCAGAGGTTTATAGTAAGGAAATTTGAGATAAGACCATTTTTCCACAGCTTCCCCTAAATAGTCTTGATAGTCGTCTTCCCTCAGTCCATCGGCAACAATATTACCTGCACTATCAGTAAAGCGAATCTGACCGCCGTAGTGTTCCCATAGACCATTTTTAGCGACCAAACCCATAAACAAAGAGGGAAAATGACCAAATTGCTCGGTTTCAGTGGTCAAGTTGGACATCAGATTTTTAAACGAGTCTAAAGCCATCTTGACTGTGGCATGGGACTCTGGCAAGCGATCGCGAATCCAGGCAATTCCCTCTGGGGACAAAGGAGATCGCACTCCCCCAGGAACAGCCCAAGCTGCATGAATTTTCTTCGCTCCTAACAGTTCAATTACCGTTTGTCCAAACTGTCGTAAACGAATTCCTGCCCTAGCTAGATCGGGATTAGCAGAAATTAAACCAAAGACATTTCGTTTAGCAGGATCGCTATCCCAACCCAAGAGCCAGTCAGGACTACTAAGATGGAAGAAGGAAAGGGCATGGGACTGAGTAATCTGTCCCAAATTCATTAATCGTCGTAATTTTTCAGCAGCAGGGGGGATTTTTACCGCCAGAATTTTATCCCCAGTTTTGGCAGAAGCAAGGAGATGACTTACGGGACAAATGCCACAAATCCGAGCCGTAATCCCTGCCATTTCGGTAAAAGGTCTACCCTCACAGAATTTTTCAAAGCCTCGGTATTCAACTACATGAAAGCGAGCATCGTCTACTTTCCCCGCATCATTGAGATAGATGGATATTTTGGCATGACCTTCAATGCGTGTAACTGGATCAATTACTATTTTCTTGGTCATTACTTTTTCTCCTTTCGCTCTTGCTAAAAATCAAAGTTGGGCATTAGCTGTAAAACTCCCATACCTAATTCTGAGCCATTAATTGATTTGACTTCAAATAAAGCCAACATATCTTTAGCTTTAGGATTACCACGGTTGGCTCCCGTTACTCCCATGGCAATAATTAGCCCGCAGTAACCTTGAGTCTTTTTACAGCGTTGTTGCCATTTCTCTAATGCCTTCGCCTGTTGCGCCACATCCTGTGAATACTCAGCAAAGATGTACAGTTCGTCGTCTTCAGTTTGCAGCATACCCAAATCATAAACTTCTCCACTAAAAGGAGCGTGACCAGGATTAAAACAAACTGCCTTCAAGCCACCAGCATTTTTAATTCTCGTAATCAAATTTTGCGCTTTGGGACGAGTAGTCTGAATAAAAATAGTCGGTATTTCTGTTGCCTTATAAGAAACCTTTGAAGATTGACAATAGGTTTTTGGCTGATGTTTTAGCTGTTTGATCAGTTCTTGGGGAATACTCGCCAGGCTAATTAACGAACCGTCAGGAATCAAGTCTTCCTGAATAGGGATATCAATTTCTTGAACCAGGGACTCAGAGCGATCGCTCGGCCCTAGACTTAATAGTTCTGTGGTTAGTTCTGGTAGAGTTGAAACTGTTGTGGATATTGTTTGTGTGGCTGATTCTAATGCGGGAAGAGTAATGCGATAAGATTTAGAGGTCGCCTTGATTGGTTCCTGTTCCAAGGTAGAACGATTGCGGGTACAAAAGCGGAGCAAAGACTCTAAGGTAGCGTAGACGATTTTAGTTTCTGTTTCATCCAAGGAATGACGCATGCCTTCCAAAGGATGCAAACTACCAAAAAAGGGTTCAACTGTTCCTACCTCTAAAAAATCCTCCTCCAGATCATCTTCGCTGATCTCTTCATAATTAAGAAACCAACAATCCTGAGCCAAAAATGCTTGTTCTAGCTCCGTTGCTGAGTTATTTTCCCCTAAAGCTGCTGCTCTAAATTGCTTGAGAGAATCCAAAGAGCGATATAGCAAGATGCCATATTCAGCGGACATCATACCCATGACACAGATATACACCTGGTTTATTTCGCAGTCTTTTAAGTCCACCCGCAGAATGTCGCTATCTGCTAGTAATTCCCAAGGTTCATTGAGCCAGATCTTACTTGCCACTTCTTTAATTGCCTGTTCGTAGAGAGCAGGAAGAGCAGCAGGTTGTTCATCATCCATGGCCGCAAAACCTTCAAACAGACGATCAATCAATGGCAATTGCGGTGCATATTCAACATTGATGTCCAGATCTTGTAAGACTCCCCGCAGAAAAAACTGAATTTCGCGATCGCGCACAATAATTTTTTGAGGACGATTGGGCTGGGAGGGATGGTGCGGAGATTCAATTGCCCGTAAGAGTGTTCTGACCACGGCTTCCATGCCCATATCTTTCGCTACCACGTCCATCGCTCTGACTGCACCTTCAGAGCCATCTACCCAGATAATACATTCTTCATCAACATCCTTAACACCATCCAAATGTGATGCCATACTTCCCAGGGGACGGCGATCGCCTTCCCAAACAACAGTTGCCAAGGGAATTTTTTGCAGTCTACTTCTGGTTGTGGGAGGAAGATTCGTCATAAATAATTATAGTTACGTCTAGTTAATAGTTAATTAACAATACCTGCTCGATTTTTTTGGGGGGTTTGTAATAATAAACCATATTCTATGCCTTCAACTACCGCTTGGTAAGAAGCATCCAAGATATTGACAGATACACCAACGGTTGTCCAGCGTTTAATTCCATTACTTGATTCTACTAAGACACGGGTCTTGGCTGCTGTTCCTGCACTACCATCAAGAATACGGACTTTATAGTCTGCTAAATGAAAATCGGCAATCTGGGGATAGAATCGCACCAGAGCTTTACGTAATGCCCCATCCAAGGCTGCTACGGGTCCATCAGCTTCTGCTACCTCCAATAAATTTTCCCCGTCTACCTCAACCTTAATTGTGGCCAACGCCTTACTCGCTGGATTATCTATCTCTTGATTAATATTGCAGTGAACCTGAAAACCCTTGAGCTGAAATAGTTGCTTACCAGGTTTCAGAATGGAACGCATCAATAATTCAAAACTAGCTTCTGCTGCTTCAAACTGATATCCTTCGTTCTCTAGCGTTTTTAGCTTATCTAAAATCTGGCGACAGGTAACGTCTTGTTTACTCAAATTAATGCCAAACTTGGCTGCATAATGTAAAACGTTACTTAAACCCGACTGATCGGAAATGACGATTCTTCTCTGGTTGCCCACCAATTCAGGCTGAATGTGTTCATAAGTTAAAGGGTTTTTCTCCACTGCGGAAACGTGAACTCCTGCCTTATGGGCAAATGCGGAGCGTCCCACAAAAGGAGCATGATCATCGGGGGCTAAATTAACTATTTCGCTAATTAGATGGCTAGTAGGGCTTAGTTCACCTAATTGCTGCTGTCCTAAACAGGAATAGCCCAGCTTTAACTGGAGATTAGGAATCAGAGTACAGAGATTAGCATTGCCACACCTTTCTCCATAACCATTAATTGTGCCTTGGATCATCGTGGCACCTGACATGACTGCGGCGATCGCATTGGCGACTGCTGTCCCCGAGTCATTATGAGTATGGATACCTAATCTCCCCTGTATTTCTGGGATGGCATCAATTATTTCCCTAATAATCTGAGTCACTTCATGGGGTAAGGTACCACCGTTGGTATCACATAAAGCCAACCATTCTGCCCCTGCTGTTAAAGCTGTTCTCAGGGTTGAAATGGCATACTCCCGATTGCGTTTATAGCCATCAAACCAATGTTCGGCATCATAGATCACCTTGCGCCCTTGACTGCGTAAATACTCAATGGTGTCGCGGATCATGGCTAGGTTTTCCGACAGGCTCGTTTTTAATGTCTCTGTAACATGAAGATCCCAAGACTTACCAAAAATTGTCACCCAATGGGTTCCTGCTGCCAAAATTGCCTGGAGCATTTTATCTTCCGCCGCAGCTATATTCGGGCGACGAGTAGAGCAAAAGGCTACTATCTGAGAATTTTGTAGCGGTTCTTCTTTTAATCTCCAGAAAAACTGGACATCTTTAGGATTTGCTCCTGGCCATCCTCCTTCAATAAAAGGAACTCCTAAGCGATCTAGTTGTCGAGCAATTTTCAGCTTGTCATCCAAAGACAAACAAATTCCTGCTCCTTGAGAGCCATCTCTCAGGGTAGTGTCATAAACCTCAATTGCTGGTTTTTGATTCATGAAGTCCAGTTTGGTAACCATTGAATGTTAACAAATGTTAAGTTGCTTAGAGGCAAATAATTTGCTTGCTCATTGTAGAAATATATTATGCCTATCGTAACTGTACAAGGAAAAACCTGGACCTGTGAGAATGGTGCTAACTTACGCAAAGTTTTATGAATTAATGTCGGAGGAAAACCACTACTGCCTTGTGCCTGTGGATATATAGAACTCGTTCAAGGAATGAGAAATAAAAATGAGCTTTTGTCCTTAAGAAATACCACAATTTACATGGCTATAGTTGTGAATAATAATCACTGTATTCCCTGATAGAGAAGGCTTTTAGATGATGATTGTAGATTTGTATGAGGGACGTTCAGATATAGTAGGGTCTAGATCTATCTATGCTTAAAGTCACAGTCTCTTGTTTTAAATGTAGCTAAACTCAAAGCCTAAATTAATTATTAATATTTTTTCTAGGCTGCTTAGTAGATATGCGTTTCTTTAATCAAATTAATTTACAAACTCCAGAAAGCGTTGAGCTAGAGTTCACTCTGGCAGGCATCGGCAATCGTTCTTTGGCGCTGATAATTGATTATATTATTTTGGGCTTGACGATTTTATTCGTTTGGGTGATTAGTGTCTTTTTAGCTTTCCAACTAGTCCCTAGCTGGATCACTAATGGTGTTTTAGATCGTCTAGCACAGTGGATTTGGGCAATTCAGTCCATAACTACTTTTGCTATTTATGTTGGCTATTTTGTCGCCTTAGAAACCTTGTGGCAAGGACAAACACCAGGTAAGAAATGGACTAAAATCAGAGTTATTCGAGATAATGGTAAGCCAGAAAGATTACCTCAAGCAATTTTGCGAGCATTACTTAGACCAGTAGACGATATACTATTTATTGGCGTATTTTTTATTATTTTTTCTCCGCAAGAAAAGCGTATCGGCGATCTGGTAGCAGGGACGATAGTAGTTCAAGAAGAACAGGGAGTAAAATCGACCAACATTGATATTTCTGCCGAGGCTCAAGATTTAGCTGTTCAACTGAAAATAGAGGCGGAAATGAATAATCTACTCCCAGAAGACTTTGCTACAATCCGCGATTTCCTCCAGCGACGTAAAAATATTATGTTGGAATATCAGCATAAACTGAGTCGTAAGCTAGCAGAACAGGTTAAAGAAATTATTCTCTTAGAAAATGTCCCCGAAGGTTATAGTAATAGCCAATTTTTAGAAGCCACATATCTAGCTTATCAACAAGAAAATATGTACTAATCTCCTATCTAGACGGTGAGGAATTAGAGCTTAACTGGACTTTGGGAATGCGATCAAGGAAATCTACTAAAATAACTACCTAGTAAAGATTTTACGCCACTTAATTCTAAAAGTTACAGGGTTGGATTCTAACATGAGTTCATTTTAGCGATCTCTCCCCGCTTTTTTTCGCTCTCGTCATAGCGATCGCCTGTTTGGTCTTACCAACTGTTTTTGAGCGCACCCGTTACGATTTTATGTTATATATGACCGCAAAGAGTATGTATGGTCGAGTTTCTCTTGTAAATCATGGCAAAGTTGGTCAATAGATGGTGATAGCTCGATCACATCCCCTCTACCTACCGATTTAGACTGTACTTCATCGATTCCTCTAATTTCTTGAAAATTCATGTTTAAAAACTGATATATAGTCTTCATCATTTCTCTCGGCTGCGCGACAAGATCTTCGTATTTACAGATAAAAACTTTTGAATTTTGATTAAGATTAAGTTCATAAAATAGCTGATTGCGAGCAAACCAAAATAGTGCGATCGCATCATACTGACTCATATCTTCAGAGA
>CBDUCX010000309.1:0-6542 GCA_965365755.1 uncultured Pleurocapsa sp. | reverse complement strand
TTACAGCTTTGGATACACCCCTAAGACAAGCCCAAATTTGTGGCGATCGCTCTCATGCTCTTGCTACTATCGAAAGCGTTGCAGCTAGTCTTAACGAACGAGAGAAGGCTCTGATATTTCTCGAAAAAGCTGTAGAAAATTCTGCTGATAATTCCTTAAACTCAACACTACTTGCTATTCAATCAGCTATGAGTCTTGTTAGTTTAGCAGCAGGACAACATGATGCTGACAGATTAGAGCGTATTTTATCTCTTGCTAATGACTTAATTTTATCTCTTTGTAATCACCTAGTAAATAATCTTCCTCAACTCTCTACTCAGGAAACCCAAGCCCTAGCAACAGGCAATTTAATTACTTTTTTGGCAATTGCTGGAGAACAATTGGAATCTAAATGGCAGTTATCTGTAATTTCTGTATGGGTAATTTGTGAAGTTCAACGCTTAATCAAAGACCAAGTAGCTTTTTATGCACCATTTTCTCGTGGCATAAAAGCCGTGGAAACGGGAAATGATATCGAAGCAGAGGAGGAATTTAACAAAGCACTAAATCAAGCTCAGGGACATCCAGAAGAGAATTTCCGCCAGGGAATGGTATTTGCTGCTTGGCGGAAATATCCAGAGGCTCGTACTGCTTTACAAAAGTATATTGCCGCAGGAATGCCCCAAGGGACTAACTTTATGGAACAAATGCAGTTCCAGATTAACCCTCAACAAGCAAAGCAAGAACAGCAGCAAAGAAAAATAGGTTTACGTTGGCAGTTAGTTGCCCTATTTATCACTATCAAAGCCTGGGAAGATGCTAGAGAGCAATTAAATCAAATGGAACGTTTTACAGGTAAACCAACTAGCTTGGGGGTATTACCTAGTAGAGATGATATTATCAACTACTCTTATTATGGCTTGATAGCTGAAAGTAATGGTGAATTAGAAACTTCCATACGGTACTTGCGTGAAGCTGTAGCAGCAATGGAAAACCGTCGTCGCTACTTACGTCAAGAAAATCTCCGACGTGCCACAGGCGGACAACGAACAACCCTAGCCTTGTATGCCGATTTAGCGCGAGTGTTATTGGACTCAGGTGATTTATCTGAAGCGTTTGCAGTTGCGGAAAAAGCCCGCGCTAGAGTTTTATTGGAAGCAATGAGTGGCGCAAAAACTGTCACTGATAAACTAAAAAATAATCCTATTTTCCGCAGGTATACAGAGCAAACTGCTATTGTTGAAAGACTTACTAATCAAATTACCATCGCTCGTTCCCAGAATACTGATTTAGCACGCAACTTGGAGAACCAACTTGAGCAAGCAGTTGAGGAACTCGATAAATGTGAAGTTGCCCTGTTCCAAGCTGAATCACAATGGCGCGAGCTATCCGCCCCTCAAACCGAAATCCTATCCCTAGAACAAGTAGCTAATTATCTCCCACCTGGAGTACTCTTACTAGCTTACATTGTCTTCGGTGAACGGCTGCTAGCCTGGGCGGTAACTCGTGATGGATTACAAGAAAAACATAGCCTTTCGGAACTAGATGGTAAGCAGTTTGTGGCTCGTCCCTTTGCTGCGAAGGCTAGAAATTGCGTTAAGAGTTTAAGCAAAGGAGGAGCTGATGACGCAGTAGGGAAACTCCTATCACAAGCTTTAATTGAGCCATTTGATACCCAAATTGCTGCTGCTAATCATTTGTTAATTGTGCCATTTGCCGAGTTAAATATGTTTCCTTTCGGAGCTTTAACTTGGCGAAATCAACCTTTGGGTTGGCAAAAAACGATTTCCTATCTGCCAGCAGCTAGCTTACTCCAACATTTCCGTCCCACAGATGCCAAAGCGCAAGGAGCATTGGTATTGGGTAATCCAAAGTCAATGTCACGGATACGATTAGATAATAACCAGAGGGAAACTTTAGCACCTTTACCTGCTGCAAGAGTATCAGCGCAATTAATTGCTCAACTTTATCGTATAAAACCCTTAATTGGTAATGAAGCGACAGAAGAAGCTGTGCGAACGGAAATTGCTAAAATGCCTAAAATTATCCATCTTGCTACCCACGGCTATTTTGAAACAGATGTCCCCCTTGCTTCTGGGGTTGCTCTGGCGAATGGAGAAGCTTTAACTGCTGATGAAATTATGGGTTTGGAATTAACAGCAGATGTGGTCATTCTTAGTGCTTGTGATACTGGTCAAGGTAAATTACAAGGTAGTGAGTTGATTGGTTTAGCGCGGAGTCTAATTTACGCTGGTGCTAGGGCAATAATAGTAAGTCTTTGGAAAGCAAACGCTATTGCGACTGAGATGTTGATGTATTTACTACATCAAAAGTTGCATAAAGATGAAGCTCTATCTTTAGCACAAGCTTTATGGGAGGCACAAAGACAGCTTTCTCAAGAAGTTACAGCCCAGCAAGCTTTAGATTTTTATCGCCAAGCTCAAGCACAAATTCCTGATCAACAAAACTCTGATCAAGCTTTGTTAACAAGCTATATAGGAGATATTTTTGCTCTTGGCGGTGATTATGCTACAGCAGCTAAAGCGTATGAAACTGCTATTAAAAACCTGAATACTTTTGGTTATACTGCTCAAGCAGCATCTCTAAAAAGTAACCACCAAAAATATCAATTATTAGCTAGAGTTCGTAAAATTTTTAATCCCGACAAACTAATTTTTAACTCATCTCAATACTGGGCTTCTTTTGAAATTATTGGAGATTGGCAATGAATAAAACTTTTACGGCTCGTCAATTATTGGCAGAAAATACAACTCAAGTAGCAACAGGTTATCTTTTGGGGGTTGATGCCGATATTCCTTTAGAAGGAGCAATGCTAGACAAAGTTGTTGAAGTATTGAATCAAGATACTTTGATTATGGGCTTGGATGTGTTGATATCTGAGGGAAAATCATTAGGTACGATTCCTCTAGATAATTTATTTAATTACATTGAAACTCAAATTGAACTTCCAGATTTAGGTGGTAATGTTGGAACTCTGGAAGGAAATATTGTTAGTGAAATACCTAAATACCAATGTAATCAACATAACCCACCTTACCCAAGATTAGTAGCGATCGCTAGATCTGATCCTCCCAAATGTCCCATATGTGATGAATTTATGGAATATATAGGTTGATTTGGTCATGTTCAGCACTTTTTTAGCTAAGACTAAAGATTATTTGGGTAAGGCTTTTATCTTAGCTGTTTGGATACCAGTACTTATTTTCTCTGGTTCTGTTACCACCGTTTATTTAGCTGAAACAAACTCTCTAATTTCTACTTGGGAAAAATGGTTAAAGCTAGGGACAGAAACTAAATTAACTTTAGCTTTTATCTCTCTGGTTATTATTACCCTGATAGCTTTTATTATTCATTATTTGCAAGTACCAATTAGTCGTTTTTTTGAGGGATATCGGTACTTCCCTTTACGAGAATACAAACGTCAAAAATATAAACTAAAGCAAGCTAAATTACTAAGGGAAATTTATAGTTTAGAAGATGAAATAAATGATATTGTTGAGTTTTCCAAACAGTGTTTAAATAAAAATCAAAAAAAACATATCAATTACTATACTCTTTACAAGTCAGTTGTTTATGCTTTCAAAATCATAAAATATTTACCACTAATAATAAATTATTGGAAGCCTCAATCGTTAACATTATTCTTTTCTGCGTACCAAATATTAATTAGATATAAATTAAGTGAATATCTAAATCATAAATTAAGTGAAGATCTAAATCAATTATTTAAGCAAAAAAAGGTAGAAATTAATCAATTGGTACAAAAATTAAGCATATATTATCCTCCTTCGGGATATGAATCTCAAATCATGCCTACCAGGTTAGGCAATATCTATAAAGCAGCAGAAATATATGCTTATCAACATTATGGTGCAGATTCAGTCATGCTCTGGACGAGAATACAAGAAGTTTTACCAAAAAGCTTTATTTCTAGACTAGAAGAAACTAAAATTGCGATTGATTTCTTTCTTTTATTTTCTGTACTCTGCACTTTATTTTCGTTGCTAACAGTACCTTATCTAATTTTCCATCAAGCTTCAATTCTATTAATTACTATCTGCTGTATGGGAATTTTACTAGGATGGCTAGCTTATAAAGCAGCTTTAGTGCCAGCTGTAGCTTACGCCGAACTCATTAAAGTTGCTTATGACCTTTATCGAAGACCTCTAATTAAAGTATTTGGTTTACAAGCACCAGATACTTTATCCCAAGAAAAAAATTTGTGGAAAACTCTTTCAAATTTTATTTTACGTGGCTTACCACTTTCGGATCAATATAGATTTATATCTCCAATAACACGAAAGGATACTCAAGATAAACCTGAAGCCGATTGACGTGAGCGTCCAATGAATTTTGATTCGTAATGTCTACAAGAAATAAATTCAACTTCAGCAGTTAACTCTGTTCTAAAAAATCACCGCCCTGAAAGGGCGAGTGAGGATGTCAATGATCATTCGCGGTAACGTTCGAGAGCTAAGTTGATGAGGCGATCAACTAATGTGGGAAAATCAACTCCGCTATGTTCCCAAAGAAGGGGATACATACTAGTAGAAGTAAAACCTGGCAGGGTGTTTATTTCATTAATCAAGACTTCCCCGGTATCTTCAAGGTAAAAGAAATCTACCCTGGCTAACCCTGCGGCATCTACCGCGATAAAAGCTTCAATTGCCATTGATTTAATGCGATCGCTGATCGTTTGAGGAATCTCAGCAGGGATATGTAGTTGAGCTGCACCTGCGGTATACTTGGTTTCATAGTCATAGAAGTCACTATCAAAGGTAATTTCTCCCACGACAGAAGCCTTGAGATTATCGTTACCCAATACAGCACATTCAACCTCTCTAGCCTTAACTCCTGCTTCAACAACAATACGACGATCATAACTAGCAGCATTGTCTAAAGCCTCTTCTAATTCTCGCCGCGATCGCACTTTGGCAATGCCTACCGATGAACCCAGGTTGGCGGGTTTAACAAAACAGGGATAGTCTAACTTCATCTCAATATCATCACAGAGTTTGGGAAAAACGCAGGGGCTTGAGTATACTTGGGAGCGATTTACCGCTACATAATCTACTTGGGGTAATCCTGCCTGAGTAAACGCCATTTTCATGGCAATTTTGTCCATGCCTAACGCTGAACCTAGTACTCCAGAACCAACAAAGGGCACGTTCATCAGACTCAGTAAGCCCTGTACTGTCCCATCCTCCCCATTGGGACCATGAAGTATGGGAAACCAAACATCAATCTCACCATAGTTATTCTGTCCTCCGCCAGAGAGAGAAGAAAAACCAGTAGTTGTTAGCTGACTTTCATTTTCCTTGGTTGTAGTAGTCTCTTCTTCCTTTAATAACAGAGGTTCTCCTGAATTCAGTACCTGCTGTGCAAGATTATTTGATCGCCATGTCCCACTTTTATCTATATATATCGGTAGGATCTCGTACTTAGTTTTATTATCACCCTGTTCCAGTGCCGAGGCGATCGCTTTTGCCGAGGCGATTGAAACTTCATGTTCTCCTGAACAACCACCAAATAGTAAGCCAACTTTTTGTTTTGCCATGTCATATCCCCAAAATCTCACCAGTAATGCTACATCATCTTGCAGATTTTGGTTGGGTCTTGGGTTGTATTAGAGATTCTTTCTAGTTAATTATCAGTAATTTGACAGAAAATACTCTACTTTAACTAGTAACTAATGAGTTTCTAGTCATAATTAACAGTGAATTTATCTCAGCTTTAAATAAAAGTACTGATTCTTGATATTCTGTTTACCCAATCGATAACAAACTAGGTAAATATAGTAATCAATTAAGTACAAATACGAAACCAATTAATTTTCTGACCATGATTGCACTTATCTACTTAGCTTCTCATATTCAATGTGTTGTCGGCGGAATCTACTTAGAACCTCAAATTAATCTTTATCAAGACAAAGAACCAGTTGAACTTTGCATATAAGGACAAGGGCGATCGCTACACTATTGACTCAATTAACAATCTCGATTTGAAATACAGCACACTCTACAATATTAGTAAATACACTAATCTAGCTACTTTCAAAACATTTAAGACAGACCATAATCTTCATTCTGATCTCAACAGTTTTCTTACAGACTAATACTTAGATTTTAGATACAGTAATACGCAATTATATACAGAGCTAGTTAATCAACGTGAGTTCGGAGTTCGGAGTTCGGAGTTCGTGAGCGAAATAATAGGGTCTTCAGATACCTAAAATTAGGAAAGTTGCGAAATTTTTAAGTTTCTTTTGCTTCGTCGAACTCACGTTAATCAAAAGGACTTAACTGAAAAGTATTGACTTGTACATACAAGCAGTTAACTAAACTTGTACTTTCCAGATAAACTACTGCAATATTATCTGTTCTTGAAGAGTGTGACTGCTCATCACCTTTCATAGAAAAAGTCAAAAGTCTAGTCCAGATTTATGCTCAGTAATTTGACATAAGACATGTTGCTGTAATTACTGAGAAATGGGTTTCTAGTCATAATTAACAGTGAATTTATCTCAGCTTTAAATAAAAGTA
>CBDUCX010000308.1:0-6544 GCA_965365755.1 uncultured Pleurocapsa sp. | reverse complement strand
TGACCCCGGCTTTTTGGTAGCAGTATTTCGTGCCCGCGGGAAGAGGCTAGAGAGCTCGCGGTTAATGATTTTAGGCTTTAATTGTAATGTCTCGTGTAAATAGTGTTTGTATTCTCGTAAGAAAGATTTTCCTGGCGCTAAACCTAGAGATAGTAACTGTTGATAATCTTGGTTTTCTTGCTGGATATATTTATTAGTTTTAGTTCTCAAGACATAGTTGCAGCCTTGCTTTGATAGCCAATGAGCTAGATTGATGTTGCCAAATTCTCGGTCACCAATTATAACTACTTGATATCCTTTGAATAATCTTAAAGTAGATTTAAGCAATCTTTTTTGTTCAGCAATATTACTGTTGCCTTTTTTATTGAGCAACATCCAATTCAATGGAATTGCTCTTTTATTTTTAATTAAACTTGCCATGAATAAGTTGCGTGATTGCCATCTGGTTCTATCAATAGCCAAATAGCCAGTTCTCTTTTTATTTTGATTAATCTTCAACCATTTTTTTATGATGGGAAACCAGATACATCTAGTTGTTAACTGTGGTAAGACTAAAAATCTTTGAAGGTGGCGACGACGACTTTGATATTTGATGGGAATCGGTAGCAATGAAGCTAATTTTTCTATCTGAATTGTTCTATAGCTTTGCAATATTAGTACCACTATTCTTAGGGTTGCATATTGCCTCGGGGTCAATAATTGCTCCAGACATTTTTGATTAGGGGGTCTTCTCAATTAGCTCGACCCTCTTTTTTTACCATTTCACCGCTACATTTAACTGCTCATCTTCTATTTCAGCCCTTTGTCACCCCGTGAGCTATAGAATAACTAGAGGGAACATACACCTTAGTAGCTTTGATTTTTCTTATATATCAACGCGATTATCAAGATTTAAGTTTATGAGCAATAAAAAATACATATTTCCTAAATTTCCTAGATGGTTTTTACCTCCGATCAATCGAATCTTCACCACTGTAATAAGTCTAATTATCTTGGGAACTGGACTATTTACCTGGCAGCCACAAGCATTAGCTGTTCTGGCTCAGGGTGATGCTGTCACAGATCCCCAGGCGATTTTAAGATATGCATTGCCCATCGAAAATGACTCAGTACGAAAACTGCAAAAAAGTTTAGAGGATATTTCCAATCAATTACGGGGCAAGCGTTGGAAAAATATTGGTCGCGATCTTAGAGATGCGAGTTTTATACTGTCTGCTCGTCGAGACAAGCTCCTAGAAAGTGTGCCTAATGAACGTCAAGCTCAAGCAGAATCTTTGATTGATCAGCTAGCTAAGGGAACTTTAGAACTCCAAGAAATCGTCGATAATAAAGACCGCGAAGGAACATATATCAAAAGACGAGAGTTACTTGCTTTGGTGACTGACTTGGAAGAGTTGATGGTGGTGGGATATCCCTTTGAAGTACCAGAGGAATATGCTAATTTACCTCAACTGTTAGGTCGTGCCACAGTAGTTTTGGAAACTAATAAAGGTGATTTAAAAGTCGTAGTTGATGGCTATAGTGCCCCTGTCAATGGGGGAAACTTTGTTGACCTAGTGCAACGAGGTTTTTACGATGGCTTAGACTTTAATCGTGCTGAAGATTTCTATATTTTACAGGCTGGTGATCCTCCTGGTGAAGCAGATGGTTTTATTGATCCTAAAACCAATGAATATCGAGCTATTCCCCTGGAAGTATTGGTTAAAGGAGATGATTTACCTGTATATGGGGAAACTTTAGAAGAGCTTGGTCGTTATTTAGATGAACCAGTAATTCCATTTAACTCCTATGGTGCCCTAGCTCTAGCTCGTCCTGGTAATGATCCTAATGGTGGTTCTTCCCAGTTTTTCTTCTTCAAGTTTGATACAGAAATTACTCCTCCTGGTTATAACCTAATGGATGGGCGTTATTCTGTATTTGGTTATTTGGTAGAAGGGAAAGAAGTCTTGGAAGAATTGACCGCAGGAGACAAAATTATCTCTGCCAAGGTTATTGATGGTATTGAAAACTTGAAAGAACCCTAAATCAGTCAACAGTCAACAGTAAGCAAGATAGTTGTTTTATTTTTCTTGCTTACTAAAAGCTAAGAGCTAACAGCTATTAAAGTTATTCAACTTTCAACCCGACGAAGCCAAGAAAACATGAGTAATGATTCCCTTCTGGTCAGAGATTTAGGTGAGCATGGCTTATTAGAGAGATTACAGCGTTTTTGTCCTCCCGATGTAGTTGGGGATGACGGAGCAATTTTAGCAACTCATCCTGATAAATCTCTGGTGGTTACAACTGATGTTTTGGTAGATGGAGTTCATTTTAGCGATCGCACTACGGCTGCTTTTGATGTCGGTTGGCGAGCTACCGCAGCTAATTTATCGGATTTGGCAGCGATGGGGGCAACTCCTTTGGGAATCACCGTCGGCTTATCTTTACCAGGAGACAAGGCTGTTAGTTGGGTAGAAAAAGTCTATCAGGGAATGGCTGCCTGTCTTCAGATTCATCACACTCCTGTGGTGGGGGGAGATATTTGTCGTTCTACTGTCGTTAGTTTGGCAATTACCGCCTTGGGCGAGGTCATGCCTCAAAGAGCGATTCGTCGTAGTACCGCTAGACCAGGGGATCTGATTGTGGTTACTGGTTTACATGGGCTTTCTCGGGGTGGTTTAGAGTTGCTGCTTAATCCCCATCTGGGGCAGAATCTAGATCCAGAGGAGGGTCAGAAGTTAATTAAAGCTCATCAACGACCGCAACCTAGATTAGATGTGTTGCCCTATCTAGCCAGAATTCCCGAGCAAATTGCGATCGCCGGGATGGACAGTAGCGATGGATTGGCAGATGCTGTGAGACAAATTTGTCACTGTAGTGGAGTCGGGGCAGTAATCGAGCAGTCTAGTCTGGCTATCTTTTCAGGGTTAGTTAAGCTAGCAGGAAATGAAATAGCTAGGGAATGGGTACTTCATGGTGGCGAAGATTTTGAACTTGTTTTATGCCTTCCTCCAGAATTTGCCCTAAACTTATGGTCTGAGTTAGGTAAAAATGCGGTCATTGTCGGTAAAATCACCAAAAATCCCCAGATTAAGCTAATTAATGCTGATGGTTTGGTGGCGCAGGAAATCTTAAATCTAAGTAAAGGATTTCAACATTTCTCATGTTTTTAAGTGATCCTGATGTGCAAATAGATCATCTTTGATCTTTGTTTAATCATCGTTTGAGCATATTTGTGAGGTAATTCCATAGCTATCAGCTATTAATATTTATTGATCATGATCACTGCAAAAATAGTTACCCTGGTATAGATTTGTTGGTCAAAAATGGGAATGCTAATTCTGTAGGTGGAAACTTAATGGGCTATGTAATCAATTTGTTTGCTCTTTATCCTAGGGAATAGCCCATTAAAACAGCGATCGAGCAGCTTAATTAAGGTTCATTAAAATTAATGACCTGTTCTACTGTTCTACTGTTCTATCTCTTACTCAACTAAGGAGCAGCGAGATTTATCTTAAGACTATGCAACAATTGTCAAGCAGCGAGCAAATTGAGAATATCATCTTACAGGTTGTCCTCGAAAATTCAAATAGTTCTACAATTCTGTCAGATTTAGCGGGCAAGATTGGTAGCTTATTTGCAGCGGAAGTTTGCGTTGTTGTTTCTACTGTGGTTGATGCTTCTAAGACCAATCAAGTTGACTACTGGCAAAGAGAAGCCGATTTGCTGGCAAATCAAACTGTGGATCAACTGTCTCGTCTCAGTCTAGTTTTAGCTGATCATCTTCCTCTAACATCTCCCCTAGTGGATCAGTCCTCTCCTCTGTTCGAGGTGATTGATAATTTGCTGCAAGATGTCTTGCCCGCAAAGACTTGGCTCGCAATGACAACTCGATTTCACCATCAGACTAACGGTTTAGTTTTATTGGTCAAGTCCCAGTCTTCCCCCTGGACTCACGCTGAACAGGAACTATTAGGTAAAACTTTAGATTTAATTGCGATCGCTATTTCCCAAGCGCAACTCCAGCAACAGGCTCGTACTAAGACTAGATATCAGACTCTACTCAAAAATTTAAGTCAAGAAATCAGCCAAGGTTATCAGCCTCAAGTCTTATTTCATAAATGTTTAACTGAGGTCTGTACTGCCCTTCAAGTAGACCAGGGGATGATTCTGATGTTGAAGTATCGAAATCCTCTAAGAGCTAAAGGTAGAGAGAAACATTCAGTCAAAGGTACAGCGAAAATTGCTTGTCAGTGGAGTTCTGATGCCCAAAATTCTCTTGAGCAGCCAGAATTATCTTTTAGCTTAGATAATTCCGATTTGTGCCAACAAGCCTGGCGTAATGCTCCCAATTGTCTCTACTTTGACTCTGATACTCCTTTTCCTGATCTAACTATTGATTCTCTTGCTTCCCAGGGAGTAGCATTATTGATGATGCCTTTAATGGGCAAAAAAACCAGCGAGTTAGACTCGGCAATGGTCTTAGGATTTCTGGTATTACAACACCATTCTCCCCGTTACTGGTCGCAGGACGAACTGGAGCTAATTGATTGGGTTGCTGTTCAAGTTAGTACAGCGATCATTCATCATCAAACTCTCAATCAAGTACAGCTAATTGTCGATGATCGGACTGCTCAGCTTAAGTCCAGTCTTGATGTTCAAGCAAAATTATCAGCTAAAATGCGTCAGCATATTGAACAACTACAAAAGCTGAACCAGCTTAAAGATGATTTCATGAACAGTATGAGTCATGAGCTAAAAACTCCCTTGACTAGCATGAAAATGGCTATTAAAATGTTGCGTCAAGCGCAAATATCCCCTGAGATGCGGGAAAAATACTTGGATATTTTGGAGCAGGAATGGAATCGTGAATATAACCTGATTAAAGACCTGCTGACGCTACAACAGTTAGAATCAGGAGAATTAGACTTTAGCCCTCAAGAACTAAATCTAAATCAAACTATTAGTGAGCTGACTCAGGTTTTTGCGGCAAAATGGCAAGATGAACGAGAAATTAGTCTAGTTAGTAAGATATCTGAGGCTGATTTGACAATTCATACCGATGCCGAAAGCTTAGAACATATTCTGAATGAGCTTTTGTCCAACGCGGGCAAGTATTCCGACCCTCATACTACCATCGAATTATTGGTATCAAGTCAGAGATTACTCCGCCGTGAAACGACGGAGACTGCTCTGGCCGTTGGTCAACATACCTTGAAGCAGGAAGAAATCGTAATTTCTGTGGCTAACGTGGGGGCAGGGATTACAGCCGAGGAACTTCCCCATATCTTTGATAAATTTAGGCGAGGTCAGGGAGTAACCGACCGTGCTGTACCAGGAACGGGTTTAGGTTTGACTTTAGTACAGTATTTAGTAGAACATTTGAACGGCACGATTGAAGTAACTAGCGAACCATTGCCTGACGATTCTTCAGCATTTTTGACTACTTTTGTGCTTAAATTACCTCAAATTCAACCATCTATTAGTTAGGCTAATGGTAAGTTATTTAGTGTTAGGTAATGACTACTATCGATCGCTTTTAGATTGATTTTGTTCTTAAATCGGTCGATTCTCTGATATTTATATGAAATGGCATCAAAGCAAAAAGTCCCAGAATTCAAAGTCACGGCGATCTCTCTCAGTTAGCTATCCTTATTCGCCATTTTGGCGCCAACTCAAAATCTTTGGCATTGCGACTAAACTTGTATTTTCTTTGTGGTGGAATAAGACTACGGGGAATGATTCTTCTCGAAGTAGACATCGTATAGCTAAATGGTTAGTTAAGAATATCCTCGAACTAGGGCCCACCTTTATCAAAATTGGACAAGCTCTATCTACCCGTGCTGATTTGATTCCTTGGGAATATATCGAGGAATTTAGTCAGTTACAAGATCGTGTCCCTCCTTTTAGTTCCGAAAGCGCGATCGCTGTAATAGAGCAGGAGCTAGGTAAACCCATTTCAGTGCTATTTGCCGAGTTTAATCCCACTCCTTTGGCTGCTGCGAGTTTGGGTCAAGTACACAAAGCCAGGTTACATACGGGAGAAGATGTAGTTATTAAAGTGCAACGTCCTGGTTTAGCTCGTTTATTTAACTTAGATTTTGAGATTCTCCACCATTTGGTTAGATGGCTCAATCGATTATTGAAAGATGTCAGAAAATTTAATTTAGAAGCAATTTATCGAGAATTTTTTGAGCTGTTATATCTGGAAATTGACTATATTCATGAGGGAAAAAACGCTGAACGCT
This sequence comes from uncultured Pleurocapsa sp., assembly GCA_965365755.1. Taxonomy (GTDB): domain Bacteria; phylum Cyanobacteriota; class Cyanobacteriia; order Cyanobacteriales; family Xenococcaceae; genus Waterburya. The sequence continues at coordinate 317 of CBDUCX010000308.1, read as the reverse complement.
TTCGCCAGAATTTTCAAAACTATCAGCGGGTTGCTGTTCCCCAAGTTTACTGGCAATATACCACTGACAAAATTTTAACTCTAGAATATTTACCAGGTATTAAAATTGATAATCGCTCCGCTTTAGAAGCTAGCCAGATTGACACTCAGGAAGTGATTCAGCTTGGCATTACCTGCTATTTAAAACAGCTTTTAGAAGACGGTTTTTTTCAATCTGATCCCCATCCAGGTAACATGGCAGTTAGCCCACGGGGGGATATTATCTTCTATGATTTTGGCACTATGGCAGAAGTCAAAACCATTGCCAAAGATCAGATG
>CBDUCX010000307.1:0-6555 GCA_965365755.1 uncultured Pleurocapsa sp. | reverse complement strand
CAAAATCGTGCCTTTTCCGTTGTGGAAGACACTACAGTGCGCTGGGGTAAAAAAATCGGCTTGGATTACTTAACTGTATTTCCTAATCTTGAAGGCATCGTAGAAATTGATCAAAAATCTTCAGTACGTTCTACTTTTAATTATGTCTTGGGTGAAACCAGAGTAGAATATCAGAGAAATTTTTAAATCCTCTTTCCTGATTCATTTTGTTGACGTAGTAAGTCTACCCCACGAGAAGTACCAAGACGAGTTGCTCCCGCATGGATTAGGGCGATCGCCTGTTCGTAAGTACGAATACCCCCTGATGCCTTGATGCCGATTTGTCCTTTGGTGATTTCTCTTAAGAGTTTGATATCTTCCACCGTTGCACCACCAAACCAACCTGTACTAGTTTTGAGATAAGCTACCCCCGCATCCAGACAAATTTCTGCTGCTAATCTTTTTTCTTCATGGGTAAGCACCGTAGTTTCCAGAATAGCTTTAATAGTTTGACCAGTTTCTGAACAGATTTCCGCTATTTCACGATATATTTTGTCTGATTCTCCTGATTTAACCCAACCCAAGTTAATTACTACGTCCAACTCTGTGGCACCATTTTCTACAGCTGACTGTGCTTCATATAGTTTAACCCCCGAGGTGGTAGCACCCGTAGGAAAGCCAATGACAGTACAGATCTTAGGCTGTTTGTCGTGTAAAAGTTCTTTTGCCTGTCGGACTGAAGTAGGGTAAATACAGACTGAGGGAAAATTATATTGCCATGCTTCTTGACATAACCGCTTAACTTCTTCAGGAATGGCGCTAGGTTTAAGCAATGTGTGATCGATGTAGGTTGCAATATCGATATCTAAATCAGTTACGGGCATGATTTGGGGTAATAAAAAGACAAGATTTATACAATCATTTTCGCAAATTTTTGGCAGCGATTATCGTGTTTCTCAAATTGATGAGATACAGTTTGCCCTTTATGTTTTTTTGAGCCTTGGTATCTACTCTGAACTCAAACTGGTAACTAATTTTAAGCTTCTGTAATATTCGCGTTGCCTCATAAATTCCTCACGATCTTTAGTTAGTCTAAAAAAAAGTAGGTAAATCAAGATAACAATTATAAATCTTGGTTTTCTTCCAAATCCACGCTCCAACTTTAAGCAAAGATAGAGTCTAAGAAGTAAAAGTGACTATCTCAATGGGTTGGGATTTTGTGACCCGAAGAGAGTAAGACGGGATTTTTAGAGTCAAACAGGAGATATCAAGTTTGAAGGATTAAACCCCGTACAAAACTATTTTTTTCCCTATTTCCTGTTCCCTGCCTCTTACTACTTTGGCAAGAATTTTATTGAATTATTAAGGAGAACAACATGCGGTTAGAACAGCAAGAAATCTTCAATGAAATCGATCCAAGAATACAATTTTACCTAGAGCGCAGAGCCAGAGGAATAGTACCTTCTGCCACAGCCTCAAAAGCAAAGGGAGAAATTGCGATTATTGCTAAAGTTTCTGATTTAACAAGCTGGTTAGGTCGAAGCGAAGTCTTTCCAGGAGCTAACCTGGGAGCAACACCAGATGGAACTCATATTGTTACAGCGAGAGTACCCCTTACTCGGATACAAAGACTGCGTCAACTTCCCTATGTCCAAAGTTTAAAAGCAACTCAGCTCCTTAAACCAGCACTAAATTCCACAATTGAAGAAATTAATGCTCGGGAAGATCTTCTCCCTTCCTCTGCTCAAGGACAACAGGGTAAAGGTGTGGTTATCGGTATCATTGATTATGGATGTGATTTTGTCCATAGTAACTTTCGTAATTCTGATGGCAGTACTCGAATTCTTTCGCTTTGGGATCAGAATGCTGTCTCAAGTCCTTCAAGTCCTTTTGGATATGGTCGAGTTTACAGCCAAACTGAAATCAATGCTGCGCTACGCTCAACTGACCCCTACATTAGCTTAGGTCACCATCCAGGTAGTGCCAGCCATGGAACTCATGTGATGGATATTGCTGGCGGTAATGGTGGCGGTAGCAGTGTCCCGGGTGTTGCTCCCCAAGCAGACATAGTGTTTGTGCAGATCAGTGCTAGTGACATAGCTTGGGAAGGGCCTGAAGTAGTTGGCTCTAATTTTGGAGGCTCAGTACAACTCCTGGAAGCAATCCAATTTATATTTGAGCAAGCAGGAACTCGACCTTGTGTTATTAATATTAGTCTAGGAACTAATGGTGGTTCTCATGATGGCTCTAGCTTAGTGGAACAGGGAATTGATGCAATTGTCACTGCTCAACCTAACCGCGCTGTGATTATTGCCGCTAGCAACTCCTACGATGATGGAATTCATTCCAGCGGAAAGGTTACAGAAGGAAACTTCGTCGATCTTGTCTGGAGAATCGGCTGGTTTGATTTTACTCATAATGAAATGGAAATTTGGTATAGTCAAGACGATGAATTACAGCTAGAGTTAATCGACGAAAACGGACAGAGCATCGGTACAGTAGACTTAGATGCTTCTGCTGAGATCTTTGACCAAGATGATAAGCTACTATTTTTTGTTGCTCATCGCAAGGCAGATCCTAATAATGGGGATAATACCATTGGTATTTTCATGAATACGGATGCTATTGCTTCGATTTTTCCTAGCCAAATCACACTCCGCCTCCATGGTGTTACTGTTAACAATGGTCTGTTTCACGCTTGGATAGAACGGGATGATGATGGACAGTCTAGCTTTGCTCCGCCCCATGACAATTCCCATACTCTCGGCTCTATTTCCTGTGGACAGCACAGCATAGTAGTCGGTTCATATGATGCCCACACTGCTGGACAACCTCTATCTTGGTTCTCTAGTGCTGGACCGACAAGAGATGGACGAGAAAAACCGGAAATCAGCGCTCCAGGTCATAATGTAGTGGCTGCCAATTCATCAACGGGAGTAGGGGTTACCCGTAAATCTGGAACCAGTATGGCTGCTCCTGCTGTTACTGGAGTTGTAGCTCTGATGCTTGCCGAAGCTAATAGTCTGAATAAAGATCTGACAATTGAACAAATCCGCGACATTTTAGCTAAGACCGCCCGCTCAAATCCGCCTACTATGCCTTGGGATGACCGCTATGGCATGGGACGAGTGGATGCCAGCGCAGCGGTACAGCAAGTCAGAGATTTGTTGTAGGAGTTAGCTCATGAAAGAATGGCACAGAGCTATAATTGTGATAGCTTCAACACTGATATTAATTCTCTCTCTCTCTAAATACCTTATGCCTTCAGATAATCAGAATAACACTTCAAAATACAGAGTTGAATACGTCAGCCCTAAATATTCAAAATTAAGGTTAAGTGGAGAATCTCTGAAAGATCTGAACCAACAAGAGTCTTTCATGGCAACGGTGAGGGTTTCTGAGGAGGGATATGTGCCTTCTGGAGTTGAGGTTCGTACCTGGATCAGTCCATTGATCTTTACTGCTAATATCCCTGGTGAGATATTGGAGCAGCTAGAACAAGATCCTGCTGTTGTGGCGATTGAACCAGTCTACAATTTGCGCTCTTACTAATACTATTGGAATTGCACTAAAAAGGTCGCGGCATGACATTAGCAAAATGTTACTATGACGCGACTCATAGCCGATTAAGCATACCTGTAAAGAGTAATAGGCGATCGCTCACTTAAAGCTTTCAATTTATTAAGTTCTAATTTTTGCAGGTACAATCAGCACGGGACAAACTGATTGATGAACAACTCCCTGGCTAACGCTTCCAAGCAGTATTTGATATAAAGCTCCATGACCATGAGAGCCGATGACAATCATGTCTGCTTTTAGTTTGGATGCTTGTTTAAGAATGGTTTCAACTGTTGCTCCCTGAACTAGTAAAGGAGTGACATTGATCTTATCTTGTTCTAATTCCAGGGCTTTATCATGAAGATATTGGTGTTCTTTTCGGAGAACTTTGGCTCTCCAGTCTCGTTCGCATTGTGGGCCAGTACCATAACCCACAAAATCAGGATCGGGAGCGGCAATATGGATTAACCACAGTTTACTATCAAAACACTTGGCTATTGCTGCTGCTTTGTCCACCACCGCAGGAGTAATATCAGAAAAATCTATGGCTGCCAAGATATTATGCATAATTATTTCGATTCGCTGAATTTACATCCATATTTTCTGCTAACCAATTACTAACTACTAAATACTAACCATTATTTTGTAATAATCCTCACAAGTTCTTCAAGCTTTTATTTTATATTGAATCTAGTGACAAGTAACAAGTTAACCAGTGAGGTGGATCATGACTGTCAAAATAAATTCGTCGATCAAGGAAATTAGAAATGAAGTTCGCCATTTAGTTGAGATACACAGTCTAGATCGTCAACAGGCTATTTATGGTCTTAGTCAATTTTTCTCACCAAGTGAATGGGCTTTGGTTGAATGTGAAATAGAAGGAAACGGCTATTCACTAATGACAAACAATATTAACGATCTTTTACACGGAGACTAAATAATGCGCTGAGAGTTAATTAGCAACTTTTAGCTCTTAGCTTTATTTGCTTGCAAAATATACTACTCAAAGACTTGGCATTGTAATTGTATAGATATATTAAGATTTACGGTTGATCTGTTGATTCTTCATAATACCCTCACAAGTTCTTCAAGCTTATCAATTATTGTTCAAACTGATAACAGATTAGCGAGTGAGGTACATCATGACTACTACAGTTGATTATTCTATCGGCGAAATTAAAGACGAAGCTCGTCAGTTAGTTGCCACAGGAAAGATTAATCCTCATCAGCCAATTTATGTTCTGTGCCAATTTATTCCCCCAAGAGAATGGATTTGTGTTGAATGTGAATTAGAAGACAACGACTATCTATTGCGGGATCATATTTGCGATCTTTTAGGTAAAGAAGAATGGACAGAAGACTAAGGAGATGAAAACTAATGGCGCGAGTATTCACTTCCCAAAAATATAAGCCTGGAAATCCAATAGTAATGACGGCAGAGGAACTTAAAGCAGCGTATGAATTAGGTAAAAGAGATTTTTCGCGATCGCATTTACTCAAGATTCATCTGCATAAAGCGAGACTAGAAGATATAAATCTTAGCTATGCTTATCTTAATCGAGCTATTTTGAGCAAAGCGAACCTCGAACGGGCTTTTTTGAACCTAACCACCCTCTATGCCGCAGATTTACACCAAGCTAGGCTATATCGAGCTAGTTTAATTGAGGCGAATTTAGAAAGGGCAAATTTGAGTCACGCTAATCTCAATCATGCCAATTTGCATGGGGCGAATTTGAACAAAGCCAATTTGGAACATGCCCATTTCGTCTGGGCAAATCTGCGGGAAGCTAATTTAAGTAACGCCTCTTTGAAGGGTGCAAATTTAAGCGGTGCCAAGTTTTGTCGGACGATTATGCCCGATGGCAGCATCAGAAATGATGATTGCTAAATAGAGGTTTCGTCGGAACATCTATAGCGATTGATGCCATAACCAGGAGCAAGGAAATGGAAAATTTTGATTATGTAATTTTGGGTGCAGGTTTAGGAGGGCTTTCCACAGCCGCTTGTCTGACTCGTCAGGGATATAGAGTGGCGGTATTAGAACAGCACTATTTACCTGGAGGTTGTTGTCATACTTTTAGCTACGGCGACTACAATTTCTGTGCTGATGTTCACTATATCTATAAGTGTGGTGAGGGACAGGCGGTAAAACAATTCCTGGACTATATTGGTCGCGATGTTCCTTTTAATTCCCTCAATCCAGACTGTATTGATCGGGTAATTACCCCAGATGTTGATTTCCGTATTCCTCTAGATTGGGAGAAATTTCGCGATCGCCTGATAGCTACTTTTCCCGATGAAACCTGGGGCATTAATCTTTATTGTGATGAAATTCAACAATTACATCAAGAGCTACAGCAACTAAACCAAGAGATGCATTGGTATGATCTAGAGTGGTCAGATTGGCTTTCTCTGCCCAAATACTGGCATCTATTTACTAAACGTAAATGGACACTTCAAGACCTTTACGATAGTGCAGGACTATCGCAGAAGCTACAGGCATTATTAGCTGGACAGAGTGGCGACTATGGCTTGCCTCCCTCAGAAATTGCCCTAATTACCCATACATCTCTAGTTTCCGATTACGCAGAAGGTGCTTATTATCCCCAACATCATTTTAAACACCTGGTTGATAGCATTGTCTCTGTAATCACTGAAGGGGGTGGAGTAGTCAAATTTTCCACTCCAGTACAACATATTGAAGTTAAAAATTATCGAGTAGTCAGTGTCACCGCAGGAGGTGAAACCTATCAAGCCGATAACGCCTATATTAGCGATCTCGACCCCAAACTAACGGTTAAATTAATGCATAATTCTCTAGCATTGAGTAAGCAGGAACATCGTCGTTTAACCAATTACGAATATTCTGCCAGTGCCTTTAATATTTATCTTGGTCTTGATTCACAGTTCGATCCTCAATCCTATGGCATCGGTAACTGGAATATTTGGTACTATCCCCATGACAATCTGAATCAACTATATCAACAGCAACTTCGAGGTAATCTAGAGCATCCTTGG
>CBDUCX010000306.1:0-6612 GCA_965365755.1 uncultured Pleurocapsa sp. | reverse complement strand
GTGGTTGGAAAAACTCAATCGTGCGACTCTAAATTCCCTAGAGGAACGACTTCTCAGGGTGATTGAAGAATTCTATATATCCCACGACGATTGAATAACTGCCAAATAAGGATTTAATTTATAAACTTCTACAAAGTAAACCGCTCTTAGTGCTGTTTATTCTTTCTTAATATTTGCTTGTAGATTCAAAGGGAAACTATTTTCATACACATTGAAGTGACACAAATCTACCGATACTAGGATCGAACTGAACATGACAATTGCCTGTTGACCCATTTCTATTTTTCCCGACAATAATTTCCATAACGCCTGATTCTGTCGTGTCTGGGTTGTAATATTCATCCCGATAAAGCATCAGCCCCAAATCCATGTCTTGTTCAATATCACCACTGTCTTTAATATCCGACATCAAAGGACGCTTATTTGTCTGAGACTCAACTCCCCTGTTGATTTGAGCCAAAGCAATAAAAGGGACATCAAACTCTTTGGCAATGTCCTTAAATGCGCCAGAAAACTTACCCACTGTCTGCGCCCTATTTCGGCACGCCCTATCCCCAAGCTTCTGGATATAATCTAAAACTACTAAACCCAATTCACCTTTTTCAGAACGAATGGATCGCAGGACAGAACGAACCTTTGAGGGAGTTAGTTGAGTGGCGGGAGTATCATCAATGATGATAGGCAGTTCGGCTAATTTAGTTAGTCCAGCAACCAAAACATCATACTCATCTTCATAGATCTGGTTGTGTATTAACCGATGAGAATCTATGCCTGTGTGCATCGAGAGAAATCTTTTGGTTAATTGTTCGCTCGACATCTCAGCCGAGAAGAAAACTACAGGTATTGAATGCACGCTTGCAATATGATTAGCTAAATGACAAGCCAACCAAGTTTTTCCCATAGATGCTCTGGCAGCAATAATAATTAAATCTTGCTTGATTAATCCTCCAACCAAAGCATCCAAATCATCTAATCCAGTGGAATAAGCAGGAGATGAACCCTGCTCTATTTTCTCAAATACCGATGCCAGACAGTCACCAATCGGCAGGGGTTTGAATAGCCCTTGTTTGTTGGTAGTGAGATTAAATATTTTCTCTTCTGAACTATTGAAAACCGCTTCTAATTCTGTGGCATTATCGTACCCTAAAGCTTCAATCTCCTTAGCTGCTGCTATTAATCGACGGCGTTGATATTTCTCTAGAACCAAGTTAATGTAGCGGTCAATATTAGTGGCAGAAACAGTTCGGTTAAGTAGTTGAGTTAACTTAGCTGTGCCTCCCGCGCCCTTTAATAATTTGTGGTCTTTTAACCAAGTTGAAATACCAATTAGATCTGTTTGTTTATCTTGGCTATGAAGTAAGAGTGCTGCCTTATATATCTGTTGGTAAGAAACAACATAAAATGCTTCAATGGGGAGAGTAGAAGCAGCAATACTGATAGCACTCCCGTCGAAGAGAATGCTTCCTAGTATGGCTTCTTCCGCTTCTATATTAGTTGGTGGAAGATTATTGTCAGTCATCTTTGTTGTGGAATAAGTTACTTAATTGCTTAAGCTTGTCTGCCGACACTGGTTGACTGACAAAAGATGAATTAAAAACCTTGAGTTAGAGACTATACAGAGGCTGAAGACTCTAAAAATATTGTGGGGGAGTCAGTATTCTAAAATTAGATACCACTCAAAATAAAAGAATACTGTGAAAAAAACTCCCGTCTTTACAATGCCTTGAATCAATGGATGAGTCAACCTGGTAATTGGTCACATCTATGTCATCTAAAAACCTGTATTTGGATGATAATTGCTTTGATACATACGGGCAGTGTCAGTTTGACTAAATGGTCAATGTATATCCCCTGTAGAGGTAAATTCGCTCAAAGCCGACAAAGAAGAATTCAACGCTGGCTTAACAATCCTCGGATCAATGTGCATCGAATCTACAAATCATTAGTAACAAGTGCATTGGCACAGTGGCAGGAAGAAAGTATTTTCCTGGCATTAGATACCTCACTATTTTGGGATGAGTATTGTTTAGTACGTCTTTCAGTAATCCACAGAGGGAGAGCTTTGCCTTTAGTTTGGAGAGTAATGAAGCATCAAAGTGCTAGCGTTTCATTTACCGATTATCAGGAAATGCTTAAACAAGCACCCCCTAGACTGCCGAAATCAGTCAGAGTAGTTTTGCTAGCCGATAGAGGCTTTGTACATACTGAGTTGATGACCATGCTAACAACTCAATTAGGATGGCATTATCGCATCCGAATTAAGAGCAACACTTGGATTTGGCGTGGCAGTTGGTGTCAGCCCAAAAACTTTCATCTTCATCTTGGAGAAGCAATTTGCTTACACAATGTACAAATTCACAAAAGTGAATTCTATGGTGCGGTTCATATAATTGTTGGTCGTAATAACGTTAACGGTGAACTCTGGGCAATTGTCAGTAATGAGCAAACCAACTTACAGACCTTTGCTGAATATGGATTACGCTTTGATATAGAAGAGAATTTTCTCGACGATCAGTCTGGAGGTTGGAATGTTCAGCGTTCTATGATACGCGATGTTCGCGCTCTGTCCCGTTTATGGTTTATTTTGGCTGTGGCTACTCTCTACGTTAGCGCCCAGGGAGTTGAAGTAGTCGATAGTGGCAAGCGACGATGGGTTGATACCCACTGGTTTCGTGGTAACAGCTATTTCCGCATCGGTTGGGATTGGATTAAAGCTGCGCTTATCAACAGTTGGAGATTGCTTGGTTCTGTAACTTTTTCTGGCAATCTAGATCCGACTCCCGCAATTGCATCACTCCAACAATACGAGCAACGTCTATATCAGTTAGAGTTTAAAGTTCAGACTCGCTTTTACAATATCTCCTAAACTTTTGTCAGTCAACCAGCTGCCGACATCAGTTTTTTAGCGGGTTTGTCTGAAGTGGATATAACCTTTTGCTGAATCTTCTTTGCTTTTGGTTTGTTCTCCGTGTTGGGTTTTGCCTCAGCACGAATCATTGACAACAAACAAGCTTCTTGGCTTTTAACTTCATGGCTATTTCGATATTGCTTGAATGCTTCAATTGATAGCCTTACTCGTTCGGGTTCGCGACTAGTTATTTCTGACCTCAGCTTGTTTCCCACCTTGATTCCCATCTCTTTGATGGATTCAATTATGGAGTCTGTTGAATCTTTTTCTTCAGATGGGGAAGATGAAGTTTCTTGAGGCGATGACTCATGGGGGAAACCCCCAAGACCGTCTCGCCTCGCTTTTCTCTTTCCTGAAACTTGTATAGGTATAACTTTGCTAACGGAAGCAGGATTCATTAATTCTCTTAATTGTGTTCTCAGACGTTCATTTTCATCCCGCAGTTCGTAGATTTCAGTTACGTGACCTCGTAACTTTTCATTTTGATGCTTGAGGTCTTTAATAGTCGCTTCTAAATCGCGAATTCTTTGTTTCGAGACTTCATGTAAGGTTTTGAGACTGTGTGGTTGATGTTTGTTGTTCTCCTCAATGGGATTTATCGTAGTCTGTTTTTGGTGCTGAAGTTCGTGAATATAAGCTTTAATCTCATCCCACTTATAAAGATAGGAAATCGAGCAACCTGCTACTGTCGCTATGTTTCTGAAGGTAAGAGGTTTTTTCTGTTTTTGAATTTGGGCAATGGCTTTTAGTACCTGTTCCTTCTTCTGCTCTTTTCTTTTGGCTTGGGTGCGACGGAGAACTTCAGCCTGTTTTTCTCGATTAGCCATTTGCTAACCTCAATAGTTCGGGTAGCCATTTATTCATCGCTTCGATGGTGCTGCGAGCTTCTTCAGAGGCTAATTCTGCACCTGCTTTTTCGGATTCAGTTAATCTTTGTTGTTCGCCCTCGTACTGGCGTTCGTAAAGAGGTAATTTACCCGTACTGGGACGAAAACTGGAACAGCCATAACATTTAGGATAAAGATTAACTGGACAGGGGGTTTTGGGGTCTTTAGTGCAATGTCCATAAACCACTAAGCGAGGTGGTATATCGAGATCTAATTCGTAGGCAAAAGGGTTTTTGAGTAAACCTTCGGGTAGAGATTGCCAAGGCAGAAATTTATTATCAGGATTAAGTAGAAGTTCTTGAAATGGTAAATCTACTTCAGCTATTTGCTCTCTAGTTGGTGGTGTGTAGTGTTGGAATGTAGTGTTCGGACTTTTGTGACCAGCATAGAGTCTGGCTGCTTCTATGCCAAATTTGGTACGAACCTCTTGTAACTTACTGGGACGGGTTATTTTGCCATTAAAGTCAGGTTTTTGACCGTTAGCATCTTTTATGTTCTCGAATTCGATTACCATCCGAATGATACGAACCATTGGGTTGGTGTCGATATTAACTGGTGGAGGTTTGGGCAGAGGTTTTATCTTCTCAAAAGCTGGATATGATTTTTCTTTGATTGAACGAAAATGACAGAACAAATATGAATAGTCTTCACCTAAAGTTTCTTGAATCCACTGCTGTTGTTCTTCTATTACCTGTCTAATTTCCCGACTGGCAGGAAGAGAGAGCCATTTTTTAGTTTTGCTTGTCAAGAATTTAATGTACCACTTACCATTTTCTTCAATCAAACAATCAAAATTCAGCTTACATACATCCCCTGGTCTAGCAGCAGTGTAAACTTGAACCAGATAATGACGAGCGATAGGTGGAGGTATTTTATCCAAATGCTGTTTAATTGCCTTTCGGCTCACTTCATCTAGCCAATCAGGATCGTTTTTGCTTTCTTTTAGGAAGTCACGACTGCGAATTAAATATCTTGCCTCTAAATTTAACCAATCAAAGAAATCTCTGAGATTAGCTAATTTTAAATTGATAGTGCTGTGAGCGTTGTTTTTACAAGTATCTAGGAATAGATTTACTGCACTCCTATCTATTTGATTTTTATTTTTTAGACCCATCTTGGTAATTGTTTGACCAAACTGTCTCAACACTGTTGCAATACCAATGATAGAACCCTCATTATCGAATATCTTTGACTTAAGTAAATAATGTAAGTATTTCTTTACCTCTGCTCGATACCAAAGAGGTTTAATAGTCTGAAAGTTTAATATTTTTCTCTTTGATTTGTGATAGAAATATCTTAACTTCCAAACATTGTCATCAAAGCAAAAAGTAGATAATGTTTCTTCTGTCTGGCTACCTACCCAGCTATGGGTAGAGGTGGATTTTGGATTAAATCTAATACCGCAAAAATGGCATTTAGAATAGTTATTTGCCTTAGCGTATACCCATCCTTTTTGTCCGTTATGACCTATACCTGTACATAGGGGATTGGGACATTCTATTTCAGGTTGGTAACGTGCAATAGGAGCTGGGACACGATTGGTAAGAGAAATTTCTTTTTGACAAAATTTACAGAATAAAACTAGCTTACAAACTGAATCTTGATTTCTATGGTAGTTGTTTAGCTTATGCTCTTCATTTTTATTCTTTTTGCATTCAGGACAGTTATATTCTCCAAAGTATTCCTGATTCCAATTAACCTTTAATATTCCAGATTCGGTTTGATGTTGAGAAATAGGATTGTGTTTTCTACCCACCCCAGGTATCTGACAAGTTAGAGCGACAGATTTTTGGCATGAGTTACATCCCAATCTAAGAAGGCAAAGACTACTTAAACTCCTATATGACCAAGTAAGTTTACTTTCAATACCCTTTTGCTCGCAGTGAGGGCAATTGTATTCTCCAAAGTATTCTCGATTCCAATTAACCTTCAGCATTCTAGATTCGGTTTGATGCTGAGAAATAGGTGGATATTTCTGGTTAGACATGGTTTTCTGATTGTAATTGTTCTAGCTGTTCTAAGCCGAATTGTCTGTCTTGCAATAACTTTAGTAAGCGATTAATTTCTGTGACTCTTTGCTCTTGTCCTGCCGTTTGTGCTTGTATCAAGTCTTTTTCTAAGCGTTTAATATCAGCTTCTATTGCTGGTTTATCTTCTTTCGTGACTCGATGATGGTCGCAACTCAGACAGGCGTAGCGAGACTGACAATCTCCTAACATCGTCGGGCGATGGCATTCTCCCAAGGGTGTGCTTACTTTGAGTAATTCTGCTAGTCTTTCGTATCTGCACTTTCTTGGTTTAAAGCTAGTAAGCCGACCGTACTTATCAACGTAGCCAAGGGCGTTAGCTTCTTTTTCTAATCTTTTATTAGAACGTTGGCGATAGTGAGGCAGCATATCTAACGAACCATGCCCTAGCACCGCAGCAATATATTCATCTTCAGCCTCACAGTAAGCCATAATACTAGCTTTGGTATGGCGAAATTTATGACTCGTTAGTTTAAATCTTCGCCCTTGTTTATCTGTTAAATTTGCTTTTTCGCTAAATTTTTCCAGCCAACGACAGATTGAACCATAAGTAAGAACAGTTGAAAAATAAACTGGCTCTACATCAAATCTATTTGCTCCTACTTTCAGAATTTCCTTAACACCATCTGAAGGAGCAACAGAAAGTTTACAAAACAATTTGTCAAATTCAGACAGTTCGCCAAGTTGTCGATCTAAGAACTTTTGCTGTTGCCTAACTAATTCAGCTATGCTCGAATGAACTCGATAAAATCGCCAATGTTTGCGCTTTTGTACCCATCTTTTTAAAAAC
>CBDUCX010000305.1:0-6618 GCA_965365755.1 uncultured Pleurocapsa sp. | reverse complement strand
TAGCCGAATACAAGTTACAGGTTGGTTCGGCACTTTCAGAAGTAGAGAAATTATCCAATGATCTAGAACATACTGCTTCTGAATCCATCGCGATCGCCCCTAGGGAAAAGTATCAGATCCAGAAGCAAGCCGAAAAAAGCGCAGCGGTTCTGGAACTAGTGAAATCGAGTATCGAGCAAGAAACAGAAAAGTTAATTTATTTAGAGGAGCAATGAGTAAGCAGATAACTAAGATCCAAAAAGCTAAATTTAAGGTTGTTACCCCTGGGGTGACCAATAGTGAATTAGAGCTTGATTTTCAGCCCGTAATTGATGAGTTTAACCTTGAGGGAAATTTTATCCTGATTCACTGGCAAGCTCGCCCCAAGGGACATCGAGAATGGGGTATCTATTCATCTAGAGACGATAATTATCGCTCCATAGCTGAGTTAAAGCTCAATAACGTTTGGCTAAAATCTTTGCAGTTGGATGATACCACGGCTAAAACTATACCTAGTGCGGTTTTGTATGGCGATGATGACCGTATTACCTGCATTAACGATCGCTCTATAATTGGTGCGGTTTTACTGTCTGATGTGGCTTAAATAATCTGAGGGGATTCTATGATTGTTAGTCTCTGAAAAATACAAACAAATAGTTTACAAACAAAAAGTTTGTCTTTTTGGTTAGAATACCAACATGGCGATAGAAATTAGACTTAAAGAGGTTCGTAAAAAAAGAGGGTTGTCTCAAAACAAGTTAGCCCAAAAGCTTGATATGACCCCTCAAAATTTTCAAAAAATAGAAAATGCCAGATCAAAATCTATTCCATACGACACATTGGACAAACTTTGCGAGATACTTGATTGCAAGGTTGAAGATATCTTAGTTTACTCGTCTCAGAATTAAGAGTGATAGCGTATTTATGGCCAGTCCAACAGGAACACAATGGGAGCAAGCAGTATTAAATAAGTTGACCAGTAATGGTGAAAGAGTTGCTGTGCTGGAAAGGGATATGTCAGATGTCAAGAAAGAGTTGTCTGAAATGAATAAACGGTTGTCTGGAATAGAGAAGATTATGGAAAAAATCGAATCTTTACTTGGTTGGTTGAAATGGATTGGTGGGGGAATAATCGCGATCGCACTTTCGTTGATTGCTAATTTTGTTTATTCGTTAATTGTTTAATCTTGAGGAATTTAGATGTTTTTCAAGAGAAAAAAGCCCATAGAAGAGGATAATCTTGTATTCACTATAAAGTAGTAGCATCCTTCAGGGGTTGTTAACTGATAAAGACGAATGACCAGGTGGAATAAATAAAGATCGCCACTGCCAAGGCTGCTAACAAAGCTTCGATGATGTTGCCAATAAGAGAGGCAATTACAATACCTGCACTAGCTTTTAATGCCTGTTGTAAGCGATCGCCAGGTTCTAGATTACTACGGTAGAGATATTCCCCTACAAAAGCCCCCAGAATTGCGCCAAATAGTATCCCAAATAAAGGGCCTCCGATAGGTAATGCGGGTAAAAGACCAACAAACCCTAAGACCATACCAGCGATCGCACCATATTGACTCCACTTACTCGCCCCAGACTGTTTAGCGCCAAAAAATAATGCCAGATATTCAACTCCTGCGCTTAAAATTAAGACTACAAAAATGATCATCATCGGCCAGCCAATTCGTGCAAAGCCAGTAGCAATACTCCAAATTAAAATAGCAACCATAATAATACTGCTACCAGGAAGCCCCGGTATAATTGCTCCAATTACACCTACTGCCATTAGAGCTAGTACAATCCAATAGAGAGTAATTATGTCCATGTTGTTAGTGGTTAGTGGTTAGTGGTTAGTAGACTTGGGGGTAAATAAAAGTACCATCTATTTAACTTGAAACCCTGACAGTATTTGAATTGTTACTTGCTACTTGTTACTTGACTTGAGCGTAGCGCTACTAGAGACGACGACCGACTATTTGTGCAAAGCGTTCTTTTCCTTGCTGCAATTGAGCAGGAATGCCGTTGGGGTATTCTTGGTTAATGATGGTGACCAATTTTTCAATGCGATTTTCTGGGTTGGGATGAGTACTCATGAATTCTGGCTGTCCTCCCGCACCACCTCTAGCAGAATTTAAGATTTTCATTAACTCTACTATACCGACAGGATTGTAGCCTGCATCGGTCATAAATTGAAATCCTAAGTAGTCGCTCTCTAGTTCATCGTCTCTACCATATTTAAGATTGACCATTTGATTAACTGCTTGAGCTAAAATTGCTGCTTGTCTGCCATTTCCTTGGCGATCGCTAGCTGCAATACCCACGGCATTGACTAAGGCAGTACCTAACTGCTGTTTCGCTAAATGTTCCGCGCCATGTCTACCAATTACATGACCAACTTCATGACCTAATACTCCTGCCAATTGAGCTTCTGAATTTAACCGACTCAACAACGCTGCGGTGATAAATACCTGCCCCCCAGGTAGGGCAAAGGCATTAACTGTTTGAGGATCTCGTAACAGATGAAACTCAAAGGGATAAGGCGAGTTTTTGGCAGCAGAACTTTGCACCACCTTGTTTCCGACCTGATCTATATAGTCCTGTAAAGCGCGATCGGGATATAGATTGCCGTGTTGTGCTGCCATTTTTGGTGCAGACTGACGACCAATGACGATTTCTTGCTGGGGAGAAAGCTGGACTCGTTGCTTTTCCCCTGTAATTGGATTTTCGCTGACATTGGTGAAATAGTTAAACATGCCAAAGACTGCGAATATTGCACCTATGGCTAGGCGAATTAATAATCGACTCACTTGCTGAATTCTGATCCTCTGGAAATTATTGGCAGAATACTATCATGTGTCTATATCTTTACTAATATTTCTTTGAGCTTCTTTAAGCTATACAACACAAATCTCAATACTCTCTTAATTACTATCATTTAACATGATCTGACAATAACCGATTAATTTAGCCAGGCGATCGCTAATCCTGTTAATTCTTTGAACCTGTGTCGCCTTTTGACGTGCAGAAGCAAGAAATAACATGTCTGTTGAGAGTAAGTTGAACTCTCGTTTAATTTCTGTTTGTAACGACTGCCAGCGTGGTGCGATCAACCTATCCAAATCTTCTGGACTGAGATCGCTAATATTTTGCTTAAACCACTTGACTAAATCCTGGAACTTCAGCCTCATCTGAGATTGTTCATTTTTTTTACTTTGAGCAACTAACATGCTTTCAAATTCAGTCAGCAAAGTCAGGAAATCCTGATATGCTCGATTATGTGATGGAGGCAACATTATTTGATTAAGATAGGGTAAAATTATACTAAACAAACTTGACTTTTAACCAATATTACAGGCTGTGAATTATTTGGTAAAAGTGAATCTTTATTCTTAAGAAATACGTTGATTTTTTCTGCTAAGACTTAATCAGATTACAGAATTAAACTACTACAACTTAATTCCAGATACCTAAGCTCGCAAGTGGGCTATTGAATTAAAGTAAAAGTACGCCTGAGAAAAAGTAGCAGAAATATTAAATTAAATTTCTAAATTCCTCCTACTTCGTCTTTGATCTCCCACCCTAACTAATTATTTTTAGATCTATGACCGCTATTTCTATCATAGAAAGTAACACTAAGGCAGTTGAGCTTCCTCATTGGCTACAACAGTGTCTAATCGACCAGGAGTCGGAGGAGTCCGAATTAGATGTTAACTTGATCTGTCGGGCATTCAATTTTGCTTATCAACTGCATGAAGGTCAAACACGCAAGTCAGGAGAGCCTTATATTGCACATCCGATAGCAGTAGCCAGCTTGCTGCGAAGCTTGGGTGGAGATAGTGTAACTATAGCAGCAGGATTTCTGCACGATGTAGTAGAGGATACGGAAGTAACTCCAGCAGAAATTGAAGAGATGTTTGGTAAGCAAGTGCGTCTCTTGGTAGAGGGAGTAACCAAGCTATCTAAATTTAATTTTTCGAGCACTACCGAGCGTCAGGCGGAGAACTTTCGCCGCATGTTCCTGGCGATGGCTACGGATATTCGAGTGATTGTGGTCAAGTTAGCAGATAGACTACACAACATGCGAACTCTGGATCATCTTAAGCCAGAAAAACAACGACGTATTAGTCAAGAAACAAGAGAAATTTTTGCTCCCCTAGCGAATCGCTTAGGTATTGGTCGTTTCAAGTGGGAACTAGAAGATTTATGCTTTAAATATCTAGAACCAGAAGCTTATGAAGAAATTAAGGCTTTAATCGCTGAAAGAAGAGCCGACCGTGAAGCCAGAATCGCTCAAGTTACAGAAACTTTGCGATCGCGTCTAGAGCAATTGAAAATTAATGTTGTCGAGTTGAAAGGCAGACCAAAGCATCTTTACGGCATTTATCAAAAAATGCAGCGGCAGCAGAAAGAATTTAGTCAAATTTATGACATTGCTGCTTTTAGAATTATCGTGGAAACTAACGAAGAATGTTATCGTGCCTTGGCAGTAGTTCACGATGCTTTCAAACCAATCCCTGGTCGTTTCAAGGATTATATTGGTCTACCGAAGCCCAACCGTTATCAGTCTTTACATACTACTGTCGTTGGTTCCAATGGTCGCCCGATCGAAATTCAGATTCGGACTATGGAAATGCACCACATCGCTGAATATGGAATTGCTGCCCATTGGAAGTATAAAGAAACGGGGACTAGTGATGTCAACTTGTCCTCTGATGACGATAAGTTTACCTGGCTACGACAGTTATTAGAATGGCAAAAAGACCTCAGTGATGCTCAAGAATATATGGAGAGCGTCAAAGACAATTTATTTGAGGATGATGTTTATGTCTTTACTCCCGATGGTGATGTCATTGCCTTAGCTAGGGGCGCAACTCCTGTAGACTTTGCCTATCGTATCCACAGCGAAATTGGCAATCATATGAAGGGAGCAAGGGTAAATGGTCGCTGGTCTGTATTGTCCAAACCATTGGAAAATGGAGATATTGTCGAGATTGTTACTCAAAAAAATAGTCATCCGAGTTTGGATTGGCTTAATTTCGTCGTCTCCCCTACGGCGCGTAATCGCATTCGTCAATGGTACAAGCTATCTCATCGCGATGAAAATATTGCCCGTGGTAAAGAATTGCTAGAGAAAGAATTGGGAAAAAGCGGCTTTGATGCTTTACTCAAATCTGAACCAATGCAGCTAGTGACCCAACGCTGTAACTATCACTCAGTAGATGACTTGTTAGCAGCTTTAGGCTACGGCGAAGTCACCCAAAATCAGGTGGTAAATCGTCTGCGAGATGTGGTCAAAGAGCAGCAACCAGTGGAAACAGAAGTAGAAACTGAAGAAGATCGAGAAATTCCTTCTTATCTACAGCACAACGATCAACAAAAAAGCACTAATAAGTCACCGATCAATGGCGTAGAGGGTATGCTCTATCATATTGCAGGGTGTTGTAAACCTCTACCTGGTGAATCAATTATCGGTGCGGTAACTCTCAGCTCAAGAGGCATCTCCATTCACGCTCAGGGATGCCACAATGTCGAGAAAATCCCTGGAGAAAGAATCATTCCTGTTAGCTGGAATGACAGTAGTGATGATGGAAAACCTTTTACCTACCCTGTAGATATTCAAATTGAAGCCATGGATCGGGTGGGGGTATTTAAAGATATTCTGGCACGATTGAGCGATCGCGGGATCAATGTTCGCAATGCAGGCGTTAAAACTGGTCGCAATAAACCCGCTTTGATTTCCCTCAGTTTGGATATCAGAGATCGCCAACAGTTAGAATATGTCTTTTACAGAATTAAAAGCATGAGTGATATTCTGAATATTCGTCGTGTAATGAATGGTGGGGAGTATTAGTTTTTATGTAGGTGGGTGAAATTAATCGGGAGATAGTTAGTAGGTAGAGACAAGGCATGCCTTGTCTGTACAGTAGTTAGTAGTTATCTGAGAAATCACCTTGGCTAACAAATAGTTTAGCGGTCATTTGCTCTAGTGCTTTTAATCCAGTTAAGGAACCTCTAATTAGTCTCATAGCTGCTATAGGTTGTTTTAAAAAAGCGATCGCCGTGGGCACAATCTTTAAATTTCCCTGATAGTCAATGGCATTACTTAAGTCTGGTAGATCCCCTGTTAAACCATCGCTGACAACTCGTAGCATGGCTACAGATATTCCCCGCTGCTGCATTTGGGTTACATAACCATAGCCTTCCATCTCAACTACGCTGACAGGATATTGCTGACTCAACATTAGTTTTTCGTTGGCTTGAGTAATAATGCGATCGCTGGTCAATCCAGTAACTACCTCAACTGATAGGATATCTTGAAGCATGGCAGTTAACCCTGAATCAAGATTGATCTGATTACTCTCTAAATTTAGACAGCTTTTCACTAGGAGTCCATCTCCAATGTTGTACGATTCGGTAAGACTACCGCACAAACCCATAATCAAAACCCTTCGACTTTGAGCCAATTGCTGAGAATAACTAGCTAAAATCTGCCCTATATTTTTAGTGCCAATAGGAATAGTAATTATCTGAATCGGCTCAGCATCAGCCAATTGTAAACCACGACAAACTGCTTGGTATTCTGCCCCCTGAGGTACGACAATAGTATCAATCATAGTTCGGAGTTCGGAGTTCGGAGTTCGGAGT
>CBDUCX010000304.1:0-6627 GCA_965365755.1 uncultured Pleurocapsa sp. | reverse complement strand
TCTCTGCGCGATAGAAGAGAAATCTCCACAAATCTGATCAAGATCATGTCTTTTCCGAAGAGAAATCTTATATCCCTTCCACTGTCTGTTAATAAATAATGGGAGGTGAGCCCTGGGAGCTTCAAGATTAAAAGTTATTTCATGGTAGTTCAACCAGTTCTCTCCTTTTTTCCAGCCGATGCGATCGCCAAAATTATTCCAGACTTTCTCATTATACTGTCTTGTTCCCCCCAGGCTCTCGTAGATTTCCTTTTGGACGCTAAAGCCAAACTTCCCGTTACTGTAGTGTAGCCATAGTTGGTTGATGGTACGCAAATCTTCACAGGGAAAATTATCGATACTATCCGTATCTAACCAACCTTGTTCTTCCCGATCTGCTACTTTGAGCATGACTTTAAAGGTTTCTTCGTCCGCTTCTCGCCATTGTCCATTCTTCAGATAGGTTTCTAGTGGTTGATAAAGTAGATTTTGGACATTACTTTGCAACGAAGTTAGTTCTGCTTCTATCTGTGGATCTACCTTACGGGGTGTTTCCTCCAGACACCTTAAAGCCAGGGTGGTTGCTTCTTCCTGGTTGAGGTCAATTAAGGAACGAATTAGATGACTCGGATTAACCAGAGCAGCATAAAGAAGAATTGTGCCACGCCACCATTGTGACTGCCAGTTGTCTAATAATAGTTGTTCTTGCTTGGTTTCTTTGATTTCCTTGGCTGCTAAGAACTCTTGAAAGCTCAGGTGAGCAAATTCGTATTCTTCTTCCCTTTTGACGATTAGCTCACTTACATCCCGAAGCTTGTCGATCAACTCTTCGCTAGTGACAGGATCTTGGGTATCTAGTCTCCTTAAATGCTTGTCAATTAATTGGCTTAAAGCTTCAGCACTGATCCGTGGTTCTTTAACCGACTGCATCAGATCCAGTGCCACCCCTTGCAATAACTGTTGACTTTCCGTCAGTGGTAAGGGCATATCGATACCCCGTGCGCGGGGACGGTCTTTGAGTTGTAATTCGCAGATATCTTGATATAGTTCTGCTCGTCGTTTTGGTAATGGTTGCCCTTGATAACTCCGATGCAGATTCGTAATCATGTTTAATAGCAAAGGATTTTTGGCTAAAACCCCTAGTTCTTCTCTTTCCTGAAGTTGTAGAAGAAGGTTAGCGGTTTGCCTCTGAGCTGTATCTCGCACATTAGCATCATTACGACCTGCTCTGATGTTAATTTCTTGAGCTAAATACCACTGGCTAATAAAGCGTCTTTGTTGTTCTGGGTTGAACTCTTTAACAAATAATTCGACTCCAGGTTTTACATTACCTTTATGGGCTTTAAATGCACGAGGACGGGAGGTGACAATGAAAGTTGAATCAGGATAACTACGAATTTGCTCTCCTAGCCATTTACTCAAAGATTCTCGTTGTTCTTCCTTAACTTCATCAAAGCCATCAAACATCACCAGCATATTCCCTTTACGGAGGTGATTCTCTGCCCATGCTGGTGGTAGTTGTAGTTGTTTACCTTCTGGCAAATAAGGAATGTGATGTTGTTCAATTAGAGTTGGTAGATCTGGGGAATCGTTTGCTAAAAGTTCTTGCCATTGTCGCAGATAAAGCAATACTGGCAGTAGTTTGGGTGCATTATATCTCTTGTATTGCTTATTTAAGTAGGAGTAGGTGACATGACGTAGTAAGGTGGTTTTACCAAAGCCTCCCCAGGCGAGGATGGCGAGACGACGAAAAGCTGGTGTTTTAGGGGTTTGAGATAATAAGTCCCAAATAATTAGAGTTCTTAAAGTTTTTTCTGCACCTTCTGAATCTGCTTGATGGAAGTATCCAGGTAAGCCTGGAAATTCATCTCCTGTACTATCCTTGATAAAAATATCACTGAGTTCGAGAGGGACAAAAACATCTTTGAGCAGGGGCATGAATGTACCAGAGGGTTGATTGTAACCAATGGTTTCATAATCGCTGCATGAACCACCCTGACACTTGAGATATTTATCATCTGTTCCTGCCAACTGCCATTTGATAGTTTCTTTAATCGCACTATCCAACTTCTGAAATTGGTTTATTAGAGAATCAGCATCTTTCTTACCTATCTCGCCCATTCTCTCCTGAACTTTTAATAAAAAGCCTTTGGAATAAGCAGCCCAGGCTACGGCACCAACCATGAAGGGGAAAGTAAACAAAGCCTTCAGTGGTTCACTATCTAGAATGAAGGAAGTAATTAAACCAATGCTGCCACCAGTAGGAGCAAACCGAACTAATTGAGATATGAATCCCAGAGAAGCCTGATGTTCCTGGTCAAAGTTATCCTTTTCCTTCTCTGGCTTTTTCTTTGGTTCAACGGGATTAGACATGACAGCGATCGCTTACTGGGTTAACCAAATTTTAGATGATATTTGACCTTGTGCTACATAATTGCTTTAGAAAATCTTACTGAATAAACATAGTCTTTAGTTTATGATTCGTCAAAAAGCATTGGTTTTTATATATGATAGTAGGAGCAGCAAAATCATCTGATCAATTTTAGGAGTATTAACTTTTGATTCCAGCAACTCTCCATCAACTTAAAGTATTTGAGACAGTAGCGCGCAATGGCAGTTTTACTCGTGCGGCGGAAGAATTACTAATTACCCAGCCAACTGTTTCCAGTCAAGTTAAGCAACTAACAAAAGCGATCGGACTTCCTCTATTTGAGCAAATCGGCAAAAGCTTGTATCTTACTGATGCTGGTCAAGAATTGTTAATCACTTGTCAGGACATATTTGAAAAACTAAACAACTTTGAAATCAAGATAGCTGATTTAAAAGGTACCAAACAGGGACAGTTAAAACTTGCTGTAATTACCACTGCCAAATATTTTGTGCCGAGATTACTTGGTTCTTTTTGCCAAATTTATCCTGGTATTGATGTTGCGCTGAAAGTAACTAACCATCAAGAAATTCAGCAGCGAATGTTAGACAACAAAGATGATTTATATGTAGTCAGCAATACTCAACAAAATATTGACTTAACTTGTAAGCCATTTTTGAACAATCCTTTAGTGGTAGTGGCGAGAAAAGATCATCCTTTAGCAGAGAAAAAGAATCTTGAATTACAAGAATTGAAGGGTCAGCCTTTTATCATGAGAGAGCAAGGATCTGGCACCAGAGACTCTATCGTCGAATTATTTGATAAATATAATATCTCGGTTAAGGTCAAATTAGAGCTGGGTAGTAATGAAGCAATTAAACAGGCTATTTCTGGTGGATTAGGTATATCGATACTATCAGAACATTGTCTGATTTCTGAAGGAATATCAGGAGAATTAACAGTTCTAGATTTTAAACACTTTCCCATTAAACGCCGCTGGTATGTATCTTATTTGGCGGGAAAAAGGCTGTCAGTAATTGCGGAAACATTCCTGGACTATTTATTAGAAGAAAGCCCGAAGATGACTTTTCCTCAATCTAGCATTTTGACTCAAATCGCTAAGTAAGCTAGGATACCAATCCTAAATGAATCATGTAGATTTAGTCAGCATAATTAATCCTGTTCGCCCCTACTGTGATCAAAACTAATTTCGGTAAATTAATCATTGGCAAATTCATAGAATACGCTGCAAGATAGCTATATCGATTATTAAACAATAGCTGTCTTAAAGATGAACAGTGAAGAACTAATTCTTAATGCGATCGCCAATGCCTGTAAAGATAAGAGGCTTTGCTTTCAGATCATTATTCGGGATAGAATCCTACATATTTATATCAATCGACCATCTCAGGCAACTCTTGATTATCATCAACTTAAACACCGAATTTATGAGGCGATCGCCAGTTTATCTTCATTGAAATTTCGTAAAATTTGGCTATATTGTCGTATTTTGGGTCAAGTTGAACCAGATTGGCAATCTGTTCTGGAAATTGAAGCCAGTAATTTGGCTGCGGATGAAATGGTATCAATGGTTAAAACAATTACTACCGCTTTAGACGCAACTAACTCGATTGTTGACAGAATCGAGCAGGAATTGGCGATACCTGAATCGTTCACTGAAGATCCCTTCATTGATTTTGAAGATTTGCCCACAACTGCTTCGGATGAGCCGGAAGTATGGGACTTAAGCGAATCGGAATTAGCAGAATTATTAGAAGGTTCTGTACTAGAACTCAGCCAACAAGGAGAAATTATCTCTGACTTCAGCAACTATTGTTTCATTCGTAATCGTCGCCTACTCTATGCGGTACTAGATCCACCTTGGTCAAAAATCGCTCACTTGATCAACACATTCGATCAGTTTGAGGAATCGAACAAGCGATCGCAATTACCAATTTTGGAAGCTTATTTCGAGGAATCAATCAATCCAGACATCAATAATTTTGCACCAGAAATACAGACATGGTGGACTAAAATTCAGGAATTGGACTCAGATAACAGACACAAATTGGCGATCTGGCTCAGTCGCTACTGCTCAGATTCCCAACAAACCATATCTACTATTCAAGAAGTTATTACTGCTCAAGCTGCTGCACCTAAGGCAAATAAGACAAAACTTGAACCAGCAGTAACAGACAATTGTTCAGCAGAACCTAATTCCAATGTTCAGACATCTCCTTCCGTTGACCAACAGTCATCCAATCAGATTGAAGATTCCAGAACCAGCAATTTTAAGGGTGAATCAGGCTGGTTCAAAAGTTTAACGACTTTTATTGGTAAGTTATGGAAAACTGTAAATATCAACAAGACAAAATAAGCAGTTTTTGTTGAACTTCTATTGTCTATCAAGATCGATGAGTAGGTACAAAATGAAGCACTGACAACTCGCCAAATTAAGAAATCATCAATAAATTATACCCAACAGTACCAACATTCTAATACTAACTATCTACACGGGCTTACTTATTCTGGGCTTTAACTACGAGGGGTTTTGGTAGGGCGATCGCTTGAACTACTGAGTGTTTTCTGAGATCATATTTAATGAAACTATAATAATAAAAGTTTGATGCGATCGCTAAAAGCTAAAAGCTAATTTACATGGAGCGTATTATACATAATCTTGTTGCAAGTATTTCTAAGCTATTTCCTAATGCTGTGTTTTACAAACAAACATCATCGAAGATAATCTCTCTAACAATTGATGATGTCGGGGGAGATGACACCCTTAAAATTCTCGATGTAATTGATAGCTTCAATCAGGACACAGATGAGCAGGATCGAATAAGAGCCACCTTCTTTGTTATTTCAGAAAAAGTGGATGGTACGACAATTCTTGATCAGATCGTAAATAGAGGTCACGAAATCGGTAATCATGGGCATCAAGATCACTTTCATGCTTTTTTGTGCCCTAATGATTTTGAATCTGAGATCAACCAAACTCATAAAATATTATCTTCTAGTACAATGCGATCGCAAATTAAGTGGTTTCGCCCTGGACGGGCTTTATACAATGGTTGGATGCTCAATACTTTGAGAAAAATGACTGGATATTACGATAAATTTGCTTTGGCTTCTATGCTTCCATTAGATACTTTTCCTGTAACCGATAACCCGAACTTGACAATAGAATATGTATCTCAATTTATCTTTCCAGGTTCAATTTTACTGCTGCATGGTGGAACACCAAAACGTACCGCAAATACTGTAAAAGTTCTGAGTACTTTACTTACTAAACTTAGGCAACAAGAATACAAAGTAGTTACCTTGTCCGAACTTTGGGAATCCGAATAATTGACAACTCTTCTCAACTTTTTCAGTTAACCCTATCTAGTTTTACTCAGTAATCTTTAATTCTTCCATATTCCAAAATGCACCGCCTAAAGCTGAATATTGCACCCCTTCGATTTTGTTACGCACTGCACCTAAAGCCTTTGGATTAACTAAATAAATAAACGGTAAGTTATCCGATACTAGCTGTTGAATTTCAACATAGATCGCCTTTCTCTTTTCCTCATCCAACTCTCTGGCACCTTTGACAAATAACTTATCAATTTTGTTTTCCCATTCAGCGATAGTTCTACCTTCCACTGGTTGTTGTCCAGGGGCTGGTTTTTGATTGAACATGTGTAAATTACCATCGGTAAACCAGACATTTGCCCCATTGTTGGGTTCATTGCCACCAGTTAAGCCCAGGAGGATACATTCCCAGTCAAGTGAGCCACTTAATTTGCCAATTAAAACGTTAAAGTTAATTGCTTTGAAATTAACATCCATCCCAATCGCCTCCAAGTCTGATTCAACCTGTTCCCCCATCGTTTCGCGAATTTTATTACCTGTATTGGTATTGAAGGTAAATTTAACTCGATTTCCTTGGTCGTCCAGTAATTGATTTTTCTGATTGTATTTAAACCCCGCTTCTAGCAATAATTGTTTTGCCTTTTCGGGGTCGTAATCGTAACCTTGTAAGTCTGCATAAGCAAAAGGAGACTGTACCGAGATAAAGGAATTTTGTGGTTGTCCCAAACCACGGTAGATATTTTTGACCATGCGGGGGCGATTGATGGCGTGGGCTACGGCTTTGCGGAAGTTAAGGTTATTGAACCAGCGGGACTTTCTCGGCGCAATCAGAGGTTTGCCCTTTCTTTTACCTGTATTGAGATTAAAAACCAGATAGTTGGTGCCGTAATCTGGGCCACCGTTGTAAATTGTAAAGTTACCCT
>CBDUCX010000303.1:0-6692 GCA_965365755.1 uncultured Pleurocapsa sp. | reverse complement strand
GAAGTTAAGATCTTGACCTAATAATTTTTCGCTAAATACGAAATTGATAATCATCTAAAGAGAGATCGCTCTTTACTAGATAGCTACACCTGATTGCGACTCTGCACCAGTATCAAAGACTGTGTTTCTTCATATTGCGATCGCTTTGAGTCAGAGATTTATGATTGTTTATTTCTGCTTGTAGCCAAGCTTGTTCTGATTTAGTTAAAAATACTTTGGGTAAGTTGATTTTTCCTGCTGCATAGGGCAATGATTCTCGACAGGGCTATTTCATTCTAAAAAGAGAGGAGATGTGTTTGAGGCTAAATTGACACTTGCGCTTCGCCTGAGCCATATTGTCAAATCCTGCATTTCGGTATAAGTTAAGAGCTAAGTTACGTGCGATCGCCAAAATTTGAGGCAAAGGGGTAGTACGAATTCGAGATTTGTCTTCTCCTTGAGTAACATCGCGAACATAATGAACTTTGTTCTCTACACCCCAATAACCGCGAATTCTCTGATAGAACTCAAATGCTGATTCCCTCAGATCGCAGATATAGTATCTAGTACTAAACTCTGTTTTATACTTGAGTTGGCGTTGTGATTCAACTTTAATCAGTGTTTTAATACTTGACCATTCAGGCAACTTCAAATCTAGATAAGCAGTGCTAACTCTACTCTTCTCAATAGATTTTATTTCTCTCACTTAGTCTTTACTGACTGGTACCGTATTGAGTTTATATTTTGGCGGGATTGGTGCTGTCAAGCTGTTAGACATTTAACCTCTATTGATGGGATGCTCCCGTTCGTGGGAAGCTGAAGTTAACTCAGGAAGTTAATGCGGGAACTTTAGCATTCAATTGTTCTGCTGTGCCAATAGCTTCTAATTTTATTTCACGACAAGTTCTCTTGATCAAGCCACACAATACTTTTCCTGGCCCAACTTCAATAATATTCGTAACTTCTGATTGAGAAAATTGCAGCATTATTTCGCGCCAGCGGACTGAACTAGTCATTTGTTGAGCTAGTCGTTGTTTTAGTTCTTGTTGGTCTGTAGCTGGAGTGGGGTCAACATTAGAGATGACTGGAATTTGAGCATCACTCAAGCTCACCGAATTCAATACTGTAAGAAATTGATCAGCTGCATCTTGCATCAGAGGAGAATGAAAAGCACCAGATACATTCAGCGTCATTGCCCTTTTGGCTTTCACTTTACCTAAAATATCTTCTACTGCTTCAGGAGTTCCGGATATAACAACTTGTCCTTCACTATTATCATTAGCTAAAACCACGTCAGTAGTATTTTCTAAAGCTGTAGTGAGTTCGGAACGATCAAACTTCATCAAGGCTGCCATTTTGCCTCCAGCAGCACTATCCATCAATTCAGCTCGTTTTTTAACCAGTCTCAATCCTGATTCAAAATCAAAGACCCCTGCCGTATAAAGGGCAACATATTCTCCCAAGCTGTGACCTGCTAATAAGTCAGGGGAACCCAATTTCTCTACCAGGAGGTCTGCCAAAATAGATTCCACAACATATAAACAAGGCTGAGTATAAAGAGTTCGAGCCAGGGTTTCTTCCTCTCCTTGACACACATCCAATACCGACCAACCCAGTATTTTTTCTGCTACTTTAAATTTGGCTTGTGCTGTGGCAATATCTTGTAGATCTATTCCCATTCCTACCGTCTGAGAACCTTGTCCTGGGAAAACCCATACTGTTTTTATCATAGTCGAGATTACGCTTTTCTAAATGTTAAAAATATCTGTAGTGTCCAGGTCAATTCTACTTGTCTTAAGATTCTCTTAATATAAATTTCTTTATCGATTATCCCATCTCTGGTTACAAATTTGTCGAATAGGAGTGAGAAAAAACTAATTGAGTTCCGACATTGGCTGAGTTTCAGTTTGGCTGTTAACTTTGATCAATTGAGATTCTAAGATGCGGTTGAGCCAACCTTTAAGATACTTGCGATTAGCTGTCTGCTGCTCAGGCTCGTCAGTATTTAAGGGATGAGGAGCTAGTCCTTGGACAGCCGCCGTCGTAACACAGAACATTGATTTTTGGAAACTCTCACATATCTGAACCCGTATATCTCCTTCCTCACGAACATTTTGACGATAGAGCTGACGCAAATAATCAGGTAAAAAATGACGCATATCTTGCATCAAAAGAGTGGGAGGAATTCCTGCGCCACCGATAGGTAGTGGATCGGCGTATAATGCCCCGTAATTAAACATTCCAGGATCGTAAGAAATCTCGTAAGCTTGAGCATTGTAAGACACTGTCCCTCTAAACGGAGTCCCTCTGAAGAAAATGGCTTCCACATAAGGAACACCCGTATCCATTAAGAAGGTCAAACCTGCTGATTTGGGAATAATGTCGTATTCTTGGTTACGAACTTTGACTGTGTAGGTAATTGGGCGGGCGGCATCTGCTACCAAACCATCAAGAATGAACTTTACTACGTCAGGAATACATTTGATCTCACCGCGATCATAACTATCGGACAAGTTAATAAAAATATCGCTCATTACTCGCCAAAATTGCCCTAATCCACTGTAATAAGCCATCTGGCGCATTTGTTCAGGCAGAAAGTCCTTAAATGCTTTGTGCAGTCCTATCATTAGAGGATTGTATTTAAAGTAGGCTTTAATTAGTTCCTCTGTTGCCGAGGCAAACTCTGGGGTATCAACATAGGCATCTAAACCTCCACCACCATGCCAAAACATTGCTTTCATGCAATATTCTGCATATTCATAGTTAATGCGATCGTGCCAGATAAATTTAAGAAATTTCTTAGTATTGACCTCTCCATTGAAATATTTAAAGAAAGGAAATAGCTTTAAAAATTGTGTGTTGGCAACGTAACACAAGTTAACTGAATAAGCATCTAAGACGACTCCATAACTTTTGAGGATACCAACAACTTCCACTAGATTTTGGGGGGAATCGTCAAGTAGAGCTGCTCCACTTTCCAATCTAGCAATATATTCATCGACTAAAAAAGATTTAGAACGTTTAACTGAAGTGCTAACCATAATTATCTTGCTCTAATTACTAAAGGATTGATGATTAAATATCTAAGACTAGCCCCCTGTCAAAAGAGCGATCGCTTGTACTTCGCTCCAGTGAGTTACCCAATCTGGTTTGATGCCAAAGGCTAAAATCAACAGTAACAGGACAAAGGCAGGTGTGTGTTCTTGCCATTTAACCGGAGGTATCTGAGTTAACCCTTCCGTAAGACGACCAAAAAAGACTTTATTGATTACCAATAAAAAGTAAACTGCTGTTAAACCAGTTCCTACTAAGCATAAAAGAGTTGGTATGGGAAAAATAGGAAAACTACCTCTAAATACCAAAAATTCTGAGATAAATCCCACCATTCCAGGTAATCCTGAACTGGCCATTACTCCTAAAATCATGAATCCACCAGTAACAGGGAGTCCTCTTTCTGGATTAAGCAAACCCCGCAAAAAATTTACATCTCGTGAGCCAGTTTTTTTATAGACCATCCCGACAAGTAAAAAGAGAAAGGCAGAGATTAAGCCGTGGCTAACCATCTGGAATACTGCTGCGGTCATGCTGAGTCGAGTACTGGCACTTGCTGCCAGCAGAATGTAAGCCATGTGGGCAATCGAAGAGTAGGCTACCACCTTCTTCATATCTGTTTGGGCGATCGCACAAGAAGCTCCATACAAGGCACTAATCGCCGCTAATATTGCTAACCAGGGAGCAAGATAAACCCAGCCATCGAGAAATAATCCCACAGCAAAACGCAATAGGGCGTAAGTACCCAGTTTTAACAATACTCCTGCTAGCAGTACTGATATGGGTGTGGAAGCCTCTACGTGAGCATCCGGTAGCCAGGTATGGAAAGGAAAAATAGGAATCTTAATAAAGATACCAATTAGCAACGGTGCTAGTAGCAACAACTGACTACCTAAAGGAAGAGCATATCCTCGTAATATTTGATAATCAAAAGTACTTTCTCCAGTTAGCCAAACCAAACCCAAAAAAGAAGCTAAAACTAGAATTCCCGACAGGGCAGTGTAAAGCAAAAACTTCATTGCCGCATAACCCCTTCTAGCACCACCCCAGATAGCAATCAAGAAGTATAGAGGAACGATTTCTAGCTCATAAAATAAGAAAAACAGCAGTAAATCCTGAGCTAAAAATGCCCCCGCAGCACCAGCACTGAGCAATAATAGCATTGCATAATATAGTCTGGGTCTTTGAATTGTGGCACTAGTGCTAATGATGGCAATCAGAGTCAACAGATTATTAAGTAGCACTAAAGGAAAAGACAGACCATCAATTCCTAGATGGTAGTTTAAACCAATCCATTCAATCCAAGGAACATCTTCGGCAAACTGAAAACCGGAATGTTGAAAATCAAACTGAAAACTAAGAATGATATTGATGGCTAAAACAATAACTGCCGTAACCAGAGCAATATTGCGGGTATTTTTTCCTGACCAGGGAAGTAAGCCGACTAGGACTGCACCCAGACAAGGAATGAGGATTAAGGCAGTGAGCATAATGAATTATTATCTCGGGAAATTAAACAAAATCGACTGAAAAATTATTTTTAAAACTTAATCGAAGCTAACAACTAACAACTAACCAATTAACCTAAAAATATTGCACGATATAGGTATTACATAATTGATGACCAATAGTTAGTCACGATTGACCACTGACCATTGAGCATCCACCATAAAATTAGTCCCACGGCAATTACAATCGTGGCGATATAAAACTGAGATTGTCCCGAAGTATTATACTTCAGCGCATTGCTACTAAAGATTGTGGCTAAACTAACTAAATTAACCGCCCCGTCTACTATGTAGCGATCAACCCAAGAGGTAAATTTAGCCAGATTAGAAACCGCAGCAATTACAGTCACTTCATATAGCTTTTCGATATAAAAGTCGTAAGCCAATAAATCTTGGAAAAATCGGAATACTAGATTGCGGGATCTTGACCAAGCTTGATGTACTTTTATAGTAGAAGCAATTACGCAACCTAAGACACCAGAAGCGATCAATAACGGCATAGCATATTGACTAATTAATTCTGGCTGATCCAGGGACAATGGAGTATTAGGACTTAACCAGAGAGACCATTGGATAGGGGCAAAAGGAGTAATCAAGGTAACGACTATCAGGGCAACCATCGGTACTGCCATTTGCCAGGGGGCTTCAGGTGCGCGACGAGTTTTGATCTGAGGCTCACCCAGAAAAATAACCCGAAATAATCTGGTCAAGTTGATTGCCGATAGGGCATTGACAAACATCACGATTAACAATAGCCACCATTCTACATCCCAAGAACCATTAAACCAGCGTTGATAAGTCCAAAACATACCCAAGGGAGCAAATCCAACTAATCCTGCTGCTCCTACGAGGAAAGACAAACTGGTTGCAGGCATTCTTGAGCCTAACCCCCCCATCTCACTCACATTCTGGTTATTGGTCACGAGAATGACCGACCCTGCACTCATAAATAATAATGCTTTGGCGATCGCATGACAAAATAACAACAAGAAAGCTATATCTACCTGTCTTAGTCCTACGGCGATAAATACTAAACCGAGGTAAGCACTGGTGGAATGGGATAATGCTCGTTTGATATCAATTTGGGCGATCGCCATCAAAGATGTGCCAATTGCCGTCACTGCTCCGACAATAATTAAGGCATCAGCGGAAATCGGCGAAAGAGTTGTGGCTGGCTCTAATTTAATCAGCACATAGGCTCCAGCGGAAACCACAATGGAATTTCGCATAATTCCCGCAGGGTTAGGGCCCTCCATCGCCTCATCTAACCAAAGATTCAGGGGAAACTGGGCACACTTACCGATAGGGCCAGCAATTAACGCTAAACCCAACAGGGCTGCTACGGTAGAATTAAGCTGATGTCCTTCTACCCAAGTTTCTAACTCCGAAAAGCTTAACCCTTCCCCATAACTAGAAAGAGCTACTATCCCCATAAGCAAGGCGATATCTCCTACTCTCTTCGTCAGGAAAGCATCCCTAGCAGCAGTGACTACCAGGGGTTGGGCATACCAAAAACCAACTAAAAGATAAGTCGATAAGGTTAGAGCTTCCAACAGACAGTAGCTCAACAGTAAAGAATCACTGAGAGCCAGCCCCGCTAAAGCCGCCTCAAAAAATCCCATTAGGGCAAAAAAACGAGCTAAAGACCAATCTTTTTCCATGTAACCTAGAGCATAAATCTGCACCAACAAACTAATACCCGTTACCAGTTCCAAAGCACCGAAACTTACTGGAGACAACTCGAAGGATAAAGTCAAATCCAGATCGGCTACTTGTAACCAATGAAACACAAATTGCTGCGTTTCTCTCGTCCAAATAAGGTTGAAAATTATCGAGCCATGAACAAATGCCACCAGAGTCATCAAAATATTGATATAGGCTGCTGGACGTGGCCCTGTCTGGCGAATAATGCCTAAAGACCAAGGCAGAGTGAGAATTGCACCTATCAAGCCATATACAGGTATTATCCAGGAATTTTCGATTAAAAAATCAGTCATCAAAACTGTCTGGGAATTTACAACAGCAGAATCTATAGTTATCAATTATTTAGCCAGCCAATTTTCGTAGGTTGCGCTAACTGTGATTTACTAGTTTTCTTAAAACCTAATCTTAACAGCTATCCTGACCTTAAATACTATTTAAATTTGTCCCAAA
>CBDUCX010000302.1:0-6725 GCA_965365755.1 uncultured Pleurocapsa sp. | reverse complement strand
CATCTTCCTGTAGTCCCACATAGTTATTCAAGGATTTGGACATCTTTTGTACTCCGTCCGTACCTAATAAAATTGGTAACAGTAGTCCAAACTGGGGAGTTTTATGAAAGTGTCGTTGTAAATCTCTGCCGACAGCAATATTAAACTTTTGATCTGTCCCGCCCAATTCCACATCAGCTTCCACGACGACAGAATCGTAACCCTGCATCAAGGGATAGAGAAATTCATGGAGAAAAATTGGTTTTTCCTGTCCATAGCGTTCGGCAAACCCTTCTTTTGCCAGCATTTGCCCGACGGTCATTGTTGCCAGCAATTTCTGGATCTGAGCTAAGTCTAATTTGCCTAACCATTCAGAGTTATAGCGAATTTCCAAACGCCCTGGGGTATCAAAATCAAGAATGGGTTTTAACTGATCCAAGTAGCTTTGGGCATTGGCTTTGACCTCTTCGGGAGTTAGCTGACGACGCACCTCGGATTTACCTGTGGGGTCGCCTATTTGGGCTGTAAAGTCACCAATGATTACGACTGCGGTGTGTCCTGCATCCTGAAAAGCCCGTAACTTACGAAAGGGAATACTATGACCAAGATGAATATCTGTTCCCGTCGGATCAATGCCTAGTTTAACTCTCAAAGGGCGATCGCTTTGGAGAATACGTTGACTTAAATTCTCATCTTGACTATCTGAGTCTGGGCGATCTGGAAATATTTCGCTTGTGCCTCGATGAAGCCACTCTAAGTTATTCTTGGAACCCGAATCCGACATTACCCAATCACCCGTTAAACAATTTGAACAATAATTAATATACTTTATTGACACTCCCACTAGGAGCAGGTATTGAAAATATCGAAAACAATTTGAATTGTGCAGACAAATGCCACTAGGGTCATAACTACCAAAGAAGATAGAACAGTACTAGCGGCAGCCAAAACCAAGACAAAAGCAGCAGCACCCAAACGATAGTAAGTCAGAATTTTTTTACATTTAGTTTGACCTAATTCACAACTTGTCCAATGTAAATCCGAGAGAATGAACAGACACAAAGCCACTGCTAGACAAAATAAGACTTTTTCACCCATCGCCGAATCATGACTTAAACCATGAATCATTTTTTCTACTCCCACTCCCGTAGCAGTTAAACCAATAGCCAAAGGAAGATGAGAATAAAGCCAGGTAAGAGCAATTTTCATTTTGCCTGTTTTCATCCCGTGCAACGGAGATTCATCCACTGTATCGAAATACATCCACCAGAAGCTAAAGGCGATGGATAAACCTAACAAAGCGATCGCAATTGACATGGGAGTCCATTCTTTGTCTGATACTCCGCCAACTACTGCCACAATGGATTCACCCAAGACAATAATGGTAAACAGACCAATTCTTTCGGTGGTATGAGCCATATTGGGCGGTACTTTCTGGACTCGTTGTCCTGCTGTTAGAGGGGTGCCAAAATCGATGATTAATCCGATAGCCCACAAGACAAAACGCCAGGGAAGAGGTACAAAAACGGACAAGAACCAAAAGGTGAGACTGATTGTAAAGCCAACCCCATACCAATTAGTCAGATGTCTCGCTTGGGGAACATGATACCCTGCATGAAGATATTGACAGATTAATACTGCTCGAAAGGCAATATAACTTAGAGCAAAGGGAACAGAAGAGTTGTCTAAAGCATGATTAAGGTTAGCTGCCATACTAGCAGCGATCGCCATTTGCATCAAGGTAATCAACCGATCTACTAAGCCGTCATTATCAAAACGAGTATCGTAAAAAGTGGCACCGATCCAACACCACCAGACAGGGACAAATAAGACCGCTAGTTTAGCTAAACCCATAAAGCTAAAGTCTCCACTGAAATTATGCGCTAACTGAGCGATCGCTACCACAAATATCAGATCAAAAAACAACTCCAGCCAAGTTGCGGTTCTTTCTCCGTCCTCGCATTCCTCTCGGCGTAATTTTGGGGGATGAAATATGGCTCTAGTCATGGCAATTGGATCACAAGAATTGATTATCAATTATTTATTTGATAGTATCGGAAAAATTCTCGAACCAACCCCGTCGCCAGAAAAAGAATACCAAACTGCCTGCTGTAACTAACATCAATGCCCAACAAAAGGGATAACCCCAGTACCACAATAATTCTGGCATGTTAAACGGAGAAACATCAGGTTCAAAGTTCATGCCATAGATCCCTGCAATAAAGGTTAGAGGGATAAAAATACTCGAAATTACTGTCAGCAGTTTCATTACTTCATTCATTTTGTTGCTGATGGCGGAAAGATAAATATCCGTCAGACTGGAAGCTAGTTCGCGGTAAGTTTCAATAATGTCGATAATTTGTACTGTATGGTCATAACAGTCTCGCAGAAATACTAAAATTTCGGGATCAATGACACTACTACCATCTCTCATCAAGGTATTGAGAGCGTTGCGTTGGGGCCAAATTGCCCGTCGCAGAGCCAGCAATTCTCGTTTTACTTGATATACTTTCGCTAAACTTTGATTATTGGGATTAAACAGAATTTCATCTTCCAGTTCTTCAATTTTTTCGCCATATATTTCTAAGACAGGGAAAAAGCCATCGATAATGGCATCCCAGAGAGCGTAAGCTAGGTAATCAGCCCCCATACTTCTAATTGATCCTTTATTGAATCTAATTCTGCGACGTACTGGTTGCAAACAATCTCTTTCGGGATATTCTTGTACTGTCAGAATATAGTTTTTGCCCACAACTAAACTTACTTGTTCTAACCAAAAACCTTCTCCTGATGGTTTGGGAACAACCATTTGAGTGATGATTACTACTTGTTGCGGATAGTCTTCTACTTTTGGTCGTTGAGGAACATTAACGATATCCTCTAATACCAAAGGATGTAATCCGAATACCTTACCTAGTCGCTGCAAGATATTTTCGCTGCCCAAACCTTTAACATCAACCCAGGATACCGAATCCGTATCCATATATGCTGCACAGGCTTCTGGAGTCAAATTACTAATATAATTAGCGCGATCGCTATTATAGTCAATCAAGACAATCTCAGGTACTTCGGCATCATCTTCAATATTAAGAGTTCCAGGAATACTTCCTGGCTGTTCATAGGAATAGTCGAACAGATCTTCTTCTTCTAGATGTAACGCGGCTTGATTTGGGTCTAATTGCTGCTCATAACTCATAATGAAGATGCTGATTGTGAAATACTAAATTAATTATGACCCAAAAAAAATACCAGCGAAGCGATCGCTGGTTACTTAAAATTGTTGTTGTTTAAGTCTGGAAAAATCTTTGGTTGCGCGTTCCCCAACGAGACAACTTGTAAAATTCTCTGACTTAATAAGAATTGTAACAGAAGATACGGGAAATTTGTAAAAAAATAATAAATTTGAACTTCCCCCATACAAATCTACTATAATTGTCAATTGTCTAAAAAACTTATTGGAGAAAAACCTTATTGGAGAAAAACAATCTCGAATTAGAAACTTAGTGGTGGCGATGATAATTGCTAGGATTATCAATACCTACATTGACATGATCGGCGATCGCTCTAACCATTGTTGTGCCTCTTGATAGTGTTGGAATTTTCTTTCGCTGCGACGGAATTCAGGGGTATGTACCATCCTTTTTCCATTTAACCATTTAGCCCCGTGATGTTTGTGCAGTAGTTCGTGATATAAAACTAATTCCACTACTATTTGCGGTACATGAGCACTGTCTAAAGTCCGACTCATAACGACCTTATCCCGTAGAGGCTCATAATGTCCTAACTTGCGATGGGTAAGAATTTTATTCCAGGTTAAACGGGGTTGTGACATCTCCCCTGCAAAATATTCTTGATTAAGGGAGTGAAATAATGCCTCTAAATCGTAATAGTTTCCTTGGGGTGTCTCGGCATCTAGATCGGCTATAAGATCTAGTTCGAGAATAATATCGCTATATTCTTCTGTTAAACCAAAGTCGCGAATCAGTCGTTTATCTGGGGAATTGTTTCCCTGTAGGATCATATTGATAATTGCTTGTAGGATCTGATCTTCAGCCTGAATAAATCCTTCACTGAGTTGTAGTTCGATCTTGCCTTGACGATTCTGTTTGTATTTATACAAGCCGTTGTAGTTAGTGATGGTGACTTGAATCTCGGGGATATCTGACTGTTGGGTTTTAAGAGTTTGGGCAGCTAAAGTCTGTACTTTTTGGCTAGTCTTGATGTGTAGTTTGAGATTATGACGATCCGTCAGAAATTTCATCCACCCATAGGCTTTGCGGGTTGGAGTGGTTAAGGCAGCAGGAGTAACCTTGTGTTGTTCACAAATGCGATCAATTTCTTGAATACAGGTGGTTAAAGTTTGGTGGATTGCTTCTAACTGAGTTGCGCTATGGTTAGGTTTTAGTTGTCCTATCTGTTGTTGGATATACTTTTGTTGTTTGATGACATTTTTGATTCGTAGAGTTGGGGGTAGCCGTGGTGTTAAAGCTGATTCTGCTTTTAATTCATTGGTCAGAGGTAAATTATCCCAATCGATATTCTTCAGGTAGTAGTAAGCCTTACGAGAGCGAGTAGTCAGACTTTTGGGAGTAGTCTTAGCTTCGATACAGATACCTTCAATAGTTTGTAAGGAATCCCGCACAAATCCTTTAATTGAGTCTACTTCTTGGATATTAACACCCTGTTGTAATTTGCTTCTTACTTGATTGGCTGTTTTGACAATTCCACTAATACGAATCATTGATCAAGACTATTTACAGATACTCAATTCATTAATGAAATTTTATAACAAAGTATTGTTTTATTAATGGGATAATCCGTTTCAAATTCAAAAGCTAACAGCTAAAAGCTAGTAAATTAAAGCGAGGTTGACCTAAATTAAGCGTACATTGCTAATTATCTTCCAAATCTTCCCTGGATAAAATCATCAGGATGTTTAGCATTTAGTGAATAAAGTTAATGGTTTGTTATTTAACTAGCTCTGATAACTAATAACTAATAACTACATAATAAAAATAACTAATAATAAAATGACTAAGGAATCGCAACGACTACAGCAAGCTGGTTGGAAAAAGTGGGGCCCTTATCTGAGTGAAAGACAGTGGGGAACAGTCAAGGAAGATTATAGTGCGACAGGAGAAGCTTGGGATTATTTTTCTCACGATCAAGCAAGATCGCGGGCATATAGATGGGGAGAGGATGGCATTTTAGGTATTTCTGATGATCAGCAACAGCTTTGTTTTGCGATCGCCCTGTGGAATGGTCAAGATCCCATTTTAAAAGAGCGGATCTATGGCTTGACTGGTACTCAAGGCAATCATGCTGAAGATGTTAAAGAATATTATTTCTATCTTGATAGCACTCCCACCCATTCTTATATGAAAGGGTTGTACAAATATCCCCAGGCAGCATTTCCCTATGCTGATTTAGAAGCGGAAAATCGACGAAGGGGGCGAGAAGACCGAGAGTATGAATTATTAGATACTTCAGTTTTTGATGATGATCACTATTATGATGTGGTGGTTGAATATGCCAAACAGACACCCGAAGATATTTTCATTAAAATCTCAGCGACAAATCGTAGTTCTCAATCACAGACTCTCCATTTGTTACCAACTTTATGGTTTCGCAACACTTGGTCGTGGGATGAAAACACCTGCAAACCCTGCCTAAAAATCGATAACCGAGATAGTGCCTCTCATGCTGTTATTGCCGCCATTCACCCTAATTTAGGCGATCGCTGGCTATATTGTGAAAGTCAACCAGAATTGTTATTTACCGAGAATGAAACCAATTATCCCAGGATATTTAATTTCGATAACGATGCTAAATACGTCAAAGACAGTATCAATAATTATGTCGTTAATGGTCAACAGGAAGCTGTTAATCCTCAGCAATTAGGAACCAAATTTTCTCCTTACTATCAATTGACTATTGGTGCTGGAGAAACCAAGACCATTAAACTACGATTAAGCGACCAAGCAGACCTCATTGAACCATTAGGGCAAGAATTTGATGCCATCTTGCAAACTCGCATTGCTGAAGCAGATGAGTTTTATGGGCAGATCAACGATATCTCTCTCAACGATGATTTAGTTAATATCCAAAGACAAGCCTTTGCCGGGATGCTGTGGGGTAAACAGTATTATAATTTCAACATCAAACGCTGGCTCGATGGCGACCCCACCCAACCTACTCCACCCATCTCCAGAAAATATGGACGCAACCATGACTGGATACATTTAGAAAATGAAGATATTATTTCTATGCCCGATAAGTGGGAATATCCTTGGTATGCTGCCTGGGATTTAGCCTTCCACTGTTTACCAATTGCCCTGATTGATCCTGAATTTGCCAAACATCAGTTAGATATCATGACGCGGGAATGGTACATGCATCCCAACGGACAGATTCCTGCCTATGAGTGGGCATTTGGCGATGTTAATCCTCCCGTCCATGCTTGGGCAACTTGGAGAGTGTATAAGATTGAAGAAAAAAGAAAAGGTAAAGGCGATCGCTTGTTCTTAGAAAGGGTTTTTCAGAAACTGCTGCTAAACTTTACCTGGTGGGTGAATCGCAAGGATGCCGAAGGCAGCAATATCTTTGAAGGAGGATTTTTAGGGCTAGACAACATCGGTGTCTTTGATCGCAGTGCGCCTCTTCCTACGGGTGGCTATATCGAACAGTCTGATGGTACAAGTTGGATGGCAATGTATTCCCTCAATATGCTGACTATCGCTTTGGAG
>CBDUCX010000301.1:0-6764 GCA_965365755.1 uncultured Pleurocapsa sp. | reverse complement strand
GGTATTGCCCTGGATAACTTAGGTAGATACGAAGAAGCGATCGCCTCCTATGACCAGGCATTAGAAATTAAACCAGATAATGATCAGGCTTGGTATAACCGTGGTATTGCCCTGGGTAACTTAGATAGATTAGAAGAAGAGATCGCCTCCTATGAGCGGGCATTAAAAATTAAACCAGATAAAGATGAGGCTTGGTATAACAAAGCTTGCGCTTATGCCTTACAAGATCAAACTGACTTAGCCCTTCAAAACTTAGAAAAAGCGATTATTCTCAATCAAAAAAACCGCAATATGGCTAAGGAAGATTCTGATTTTGATAGTATTCGTCAGGATTCCCGCTTTCAGAAGTTAATTAATTAGATCTTGTATCTATCATGTGCAAGTTAAGAGTTAAATAGCGATCGCCCTTCTATTTATCATCAGGTGTATCAAAACCTTTTCTAAGACGAAACTTACTCCGCAACGCAATTACAATTTTGCCTTCTAATAAATCTTGACTGTAATATCGTAAAGCATCTTCTAGTAAAGTTTCTCTTTCTTTACGAGGTACATTCTCTAATCTCAAAATTCCGCAATGAGGCTTTTGCTGCTGCCAAATCATCTGCTCGAAATCACTATCGGTGGTTATGATTACTCGTTGTTCTCGCACTGACCATTCAAGGATATCTTCATCTATCATCTTGGGGTCAACATCACTAACATAAACAACATCATAACCTTTAGCTACCAAACTATTTCCCAGAAAGCGACTAGCATTAACATCAATTAGAAATTTCACAATTTATTTTTTTATAGGGAAACTCTTGCGGTAATTTCTTCCTTATCCACTAATTGATAAGCATAGAATAAAGCAGCTTGTATATCGTCTGGCTCTAATTCGGGGTAATCTTCTAATATTTCTTCAATTGATGCCCCTTTAGCCAACAATTCTAATATCATTGCTACCGAGATTCTTAGACTACGAATGATAGGCTTGCCCCCCAGCACTTGGGAATTAAAAGTAATGCGTTCGAGTAGATTTTGATAATTCATCTTCCTAATTCTCTATGGTTATATCTTGAGGATCAACTTATTCAAGCTGATTCTCTGAATAGATTCAACTGTAGAGCGATCGCTGTTTGAGAATTCGCTCTTTTCCGATCTCAATTATGTTGAAGAAATTCTGTAGCTAATGAATGCCATAGAATCGCGATCGCCTCCATATTAATTATGGCGTTGAACGTAACTGTCACCAAAATTTCAGTAACTAGACAGTACTATAATTGAAGCGACAAATAATTTACTTGAGCAAGCCCCAAAATCAGAACATAATTAACCAGTTGTTCCTATTAGCAAAACTTCTAGATAAATTTTTATAATAAAACCAAAATATTATTGTTGTAGCTGTTGCTATATTCAATCTGGCTTTAAGTAAGGAGTTGTAATAAGAATTATTACGTCAAGGAGAAATTGTCAAACTACTTGCTGGGGTAGCTCACAAACGTTAAAGGCTTTCCTGTATCAGTAGAGTAGGTATTAAAATTATGGGGACTTAAGTTAACGGTCTTTTAGGTAATGATGTCGATGGATAACAATCTTGTAGGACAAACTATTCAGGGACGTTATTACGTCGTCAAACAACTAGGGAGAGGTGGTGTTGGGGTCACGTTTTTAGCTCAGGATCAGCAGTGTTTTGATAGCCCTTGTGTGGTCAAGCAGCTCAAGCCGAAAACTGTTAATTCTCAAAATTTAGCCATAGCCAGAAGGCTATTCAATCGAGAAGCCGAGATCATGAATCGCTTAGGACATTGCGATCGTATTCCTCGACTGCTAGCTTATTTTGAACAGGACAACGAATTTTTTCTAGTTCAAGAATTAATTGAGGGACACGACTTAAGTCAAGAAATAATTGCTGATCAGCCTTGGCCAGAAGGCAGGACGATAGCTTTATTGCAAGATGTCCTCGAAGTGCTGCTGATCGTGCAACAACATAGCGTAATTCATCGTGATCTCAAGCCGTCTAATCTCATGCGTCGCCGACAAGATGACAAGATTATCTTGATTGATTTCGGCTCAGTTAAGCAGGTAAGTACCCAAATTATTGATGCAGCAGGACAGGTTAAACAAACCGTAGCAGTGGGCACGAAAGCTTATATGCCGATGGAGCAAATGATGGGTCGTCCTGGATTTTACAGTGATATTTACGCTCTGGGTATTATTGCCATAGAGGCTTTGACGGGAACAAAAGCTCATCAAATGGAAATTGATGATAGTGGTGAAATGATTTGGCGCAATAAACTTAATCCCCAGGTCAATTATCAGCCCCGCTTTTTAGATATTCTCGACAAAATGGTGCGCTATCGCCATCAAGAAAGATATTCCTCGGCAGGTACGGTGTTATCTGACTTACAACAGTTAGACACGACCCAAAATAATCCTGAAGAAACGATCATAATTCCTAAGGGTAGCTCTAGTCCTGTTTCATCACAGTATACTCAACCCATATCGAGCAATAATCGAGAGACAACAATCCTCACTGGCTACTCTACTCCTGTACCGGGGAAAGCTGTTCCTGTAAAAAGGGTAGCTAACAACTCAGTTAAATCTATTCAGCCAAAAAAATTAGCGATCGCTGAACCTCAAACAAGATCTAACCATAAAATGGCGATCGCTGTAGTAGGAACAATAGCAGTGCTGACTGTGACTGTTGGAGGATGGTACCTTGTAAAACAACAAGCGATCAAGCCAGAAATTGCCTTATCCCTCTATGAAAATCCTAATCAGGGTTTTAGCATAGATTATCCTGATACTTGGTCGGCACAAAACCGAGATGATTTTTTTGCGACGGGAGTAGTATTTTTCTCACCCCTCGAAGATGATTCAGATCAATTTAAAGAGCGAGTAAGTATATTGATCGAAAATCTTGCTAATAATACTTCTTTAAAACAATATACAGAGCAATCTCTGGCTGAAATTAAACGATTATCCGATCCTGATGTCGATGAA
The DNA here is from genome assembly GCA_965365755.1 of uncultured Pleurocapsa sp. GTDB lineage: Bacteria > Cyanobacteriota > Cyanobacteriia > Cyanobacteriales > Xenococcaceae > Waterburya. Next base: position 3,779 of record CBDUCX010000301.1, on the reverse strand, counting down.
GCTCAAAAAATTAACTTAGGTGAAAACGAAGGGCGACAAATTGTTTATAGTGGAGAAGAAAATGGTCGCCCTGTGCAAAGAATGCAAACTTGGTTAGTTAAGGACAATCAGGCTTATGTAATCACCTATACGGCCAAACCTGACAGCTATGACAAATATTTGCCCACAGTAGAAAAAATGATTGAGTCTTTTCAAACTATTAAATAAGCTGTATCTCGTTTTCGACCAAAAAAACAATTTCCGTGGGAGCATGTCAAATATGTCGATACAAGTGAACTATAGTTACGGGTGTTAAGGGTTACAGTTGATAAATTAGCTGCATAGTTCAAGCGTTCTTACAAAACTGACATGCTCCCATTTCCGTTATTTGATTCATTAAACTTACTTCCAAAGTTTCTCAGTTAATAAACTTTCTACATCTTGAAGAAACGGACATTGATCAGGAAATTGAGTATCGTATTCAATCTGCATATTTTCTAAAGCTTCCTGATAGCAATCAAGGTATATAGTTTCTAGAAATCTGAGTAAACTAGGAGAATCAGCCAGAATCTTGTTTAATTTTGATTGAGTACGCTTAATTGTTACTTCCCAACCTCGATAACAATCGGGTAAGGGTACATATTGACGTTTTAAGAGGTGTTCAAATAGAGTTGTTAATCTACTTTGTAGTTCCCGTTTATCTCTTTTCCCCAAAGATTCTACCTCTTCAATCAAATTCTCCCAGTCTAAATCTTCTAAATCTTTTGCTTTTAATTTCTTCACTGTATCTGCAATCCAAAGCGCAAAATCAGAATCATATAAGGTTTTAGATGTAGTTTGTGTCATCGATCTCGATCTCAAAATTATGTTGCTTCGATTCTACCTAAACTTTTTCCCAGTCCTAATATATAAATCTTTTATTTCCTGGGTGATAAGAAGCTTATTATGTTGGTTCTTCCAGATTAGTTATGACAATTTAATAATAAAAAAGAGTTGCTAGCCAAAGATATTTTAAGATCACATCAATCTCTAATCCTGATTAGATATTGACTTGAGAGTAGTTTTTGTGATACTAAAAACATGGTAATTTAATTTCAAAAATTAGTTTTTAATAAAATGCCCTCTAACTCTCTGCTTCATTTTATAACTAAAATAATTAAATTTGAAGGTTTCAAAGCAACTAATTATCATTTTATCACTGAGAATGAATTACTTATTGAATTAGAAAATAAGAAAAGGTTATCGATTTGTCCCCATTGTCATATAAAAACCGATAAAGTTCATCAATCTCACCGCTATAGAGAAAGACAGGCAGAGAAGTTAAAGAATAAACAAGAAAGAGAGAAAAAGATATCAGGAATAAAATGAAGTAAATATGCATTACTTAAGAAAAAGGAACAGCTCAATGAAGCCGAAAAAGAAAAGTTAAAGGAAGTGGAAAAAGTTGCTCCTGAATTAATGGTGATGTACCAAGAGAAAGAGAAATTTAGAGATATATTTGAAAGTAAAATAACAGGAGATGAAGCATTTTGGAAACTCCTAGAATGGACGGAATCATCTTATAAGTATTTTCCTCAAAGCTGTCAAACAATAAAAAGATGGATTGACGAGATTGTAGCGTACTTTGATTGTCGAACAACTCCAGGAGCAGTTGAAGGAATCAATCAGAAAATTAAGCTAATTAAGAGAAGAGCTTATGGGTTAACTAACTTTGACAATTTTAGAAGAAGAGTTTTCCTAAATTGGCATTTTTGTTAGCAATTTATCATACTTAATCTAGAAGAGCCAGTAAAAATTACATACATAGACTCACTCAAATTAAACTCACAGTATATGAACATAAGTTTTTATACATAAATAAATTCGATTTAAGTAATCTCTCTAGTTTTAAAATCAGAGAAAAATATTCTGTTTGTAAAGATTATTTTTCAAATAATTCATGTTTTTTAAAAAGATAAAGGCGATCGCTCTACTCTTCAACCCTGCAAGAACTATAATCTTTAATAACTCCAAAACGATACCGATACTAATATGACTCCCGCACTGTTAAGTGACTATTTCCCCTTACAGATAGAAGGCGATCATCGCACTTCCACTTCTTTGCAGGATCGCGAGGAAAAATACATTACCTCTGGCGTAAACTGGCAAGCCTATGAATCGTTACTATCAGCTTTAGGTAATAGTTCTAGTTATCGCGTGGCATATTTATTAGAAACTTTAGAAATTATGTCCCCCAGTCGCAGTCATGAATTAGATAAAAAAGCGATCGCTAGATTGTTAGAGGCTTATTTGGAAGCAAAACGCATTCGTTTTTGGGGTTTGGGTTCGACTACTCTGAAAAACAAAGATAAGCAGGCGGGGAAAGAACCCGATGAGTGTTACTGCATTGCTACAGATAAAGATATTCCTGACTTGGCAATCGAGGTTGTCTATACAAGTGGTGGCGTAGATACTTTGAAAGTATATCAGCGTCTAGGTGTAGGAGAAGTCTGGATTTGGCAGAATGAAGAGTTGAAAGTTTATTGTTTACAGGGTGATAATTATCAACAACAACAGCAAAGTAGATTACTACCAGATTTAGATTTAACTTTACTCGCGCAATATATAGTTATTCAAGATCCATTAGATGCGATTGTAGGATGGCGCAAAGCGATCGCGTAATTAACGTCGTTTGAAGAATTTTGAGATTGAGCGATTGCACTACCGAAAACCAACATTCCCCCCAGTTCGCTAAATTCAGCCAGTAGATTGTTGAAAAATAACTGCCATTTGGACTGGAAATTTTTGATACCAGCTGGTTCGATTTCTGTTGATAGAGAATCATCAAAAGGAATAGATTTTCCCGATCCTAGTAAAAAAGTACCAGACTGTAACAGTGGCGAGATGCTATCGGCTTGAGCCTTTTAGCAAAAGATGTCTGTAACAACTTACGAGTGTCTGATTGAATATTAAATATACAACCGAAGTAATCTTCTGGCTACAGAAATATTACCAGATTCACATAACAAAAAACCAATACAGCTACCAACTAGCGAACCTAGTACAGGATTTTTGGGTAATTTGGCAATTAACTGCTTTTCGCTAATCAAGAATAATAAACTACTTGAAAGCAACACCCCCAATAGCAGGAAAGGCATTGCTTCAACTAATAAACTTAGAAATAAGGTAAAAGCATCATGCAGTTGATTCATAAATAAGTAGGCGGTTGTAATTAAATATAAAGATAGAAAAACTGAAAAACGAAGTAAAAGAGGTGACAACCAGCTAAAACGTTTTATATTTAATTCTGCCTACCTACTTAGCAGTGTAGTTCATCTTTTTGCATGGGAATTGTTTAGTCTTGTTCGCTAGAACCTAAGCGATTTATTGCGAACATTATATCCAAGATTACATTGAAATTGTGCAACTATGAAGAGTAAGCTAGTGAGATCGCCCTACAAATCTGCTTAAAAATCTCAGGCGATCGCATTATGTATCTGCTTTTTAAACTTCTAGGCGATCACAATTAATAATAGATCGTGTTTTAATTTTATTTTGCTAGTGTAATATTTTTAATATTATTGAGATCAATAAATTAGACTGATTAGCGATTATAAGAAAGTTAGAATGGCACTCAAGAAAGCAAAATCGGAAATTAGTTTTTAAAGCATTACTTTGCCGTTAGCTTTTTAAAGCACAACCTTGCCACAACGGCAAACTCAAACTTTAAATTACAAAATGCCAGGCAGGATGAGGCGTTGAGCAAAATGGAGCATAGCGGATTTGAACCGCTGACATCTTGCATGCCATGCAAGCACTCT
>CBDUCX010000300.1:0-6824 GCA_965365755.1 uncultured Pleurocapsa sp. | reverse complement strand
CCGATGAGTCAAGAATCTCCCGTTAAACCCGTAGGGTTAGCGGGAGAGTGTCAACCCTCATCTCCTATGGTTTAGACATTAACCCCCAAATAAAGCTCCGATCGCTTTACCCATATTTTCGGGTTGCATTGCTGCGGTGGCTGCGGTAGGTTCATATCCGCAATGCACCATACAGTCTTGGCATTCGGGATTGCCACTCTTTTTGCCGTAGTTACTCCACTGAGTATTATCAATTAGTTCTTGATAGCTAGAAAAATGACCTTCATTCAATAGATAGCAAGGCTTTTGCCAGCCCAAGACACTGTAGCTAGGACTTCCCCAAGGGGTGCAGTCAAAGTCTTTGTCTCCCATTAAAAACTCCAAAAACAGAGGATTATGATTAAAGTTCCATTTCTTTTGTCCAGATTTCCAAGGAGCAAGAATTTCTCTAAATAATGCTTTGGTTTGCTCTCGCTTTAAGAAGCTTTCTTGATCAGGAGCCCACTCATAACTATAACCAGGAGAAACCATCATGCCATCTAGATTAAGTGTGTCTAGATAATCAAAAAACTCTTGCATCTCTTTGGGATCTGTCCCCTCAAATACAGTAGTATTAGTCGTGACTCTAAATCCTTGCTGCTTGGCGGCTTTAATTGCAGCGATCGCTTTATCAAAAACCCCCTGGCGATCGACACACTTGTCATGCTGCTCTCTTAAACCATCTAGATGTACGCTAAAAGTTAGATAGGGGGAAGGTTTGAACTTACTCAAACTTTTTTCTAACAAAATCCCGTTGGTACAAAGATAAACAAACTTCTTGCGCTGAATCAACCCCTCGACAATCTGATCAATTTGGGGATGTAGCAGTGGCTCTCCACCAGGAATTGAGACTACTGGCGCACCGCATTCTTCCACCGCAGCAAAACACTGCTCTGGAGTAAGATTTTGCTTCAATATTTCTGTGGGATGCTGGATCTTACCGCAGCCAGAACAAGCTAAATTACAGCGAAATAAGGGTTCTAACATTAAGACTAAAGGAAAGTGCTTGCGCCCCATTAAACGCTGGCTAACGAGGTACTTCCCTACCGTAATTGCTTGTTGAAGTTGAACTGCCATGATTTTATCTCCTCAGACACACCTAATCTTTTGCTACTTATGTTCGTAATTTTACGATTAAGTTCATAGAATAGCATTCAAGTTAAGGGAAATAGGATTATGATTATGACATCTTTACTTTTGACACTTATACGTAGTTCATGGATCTAAAGTCTACAAAGTTTTGAGATACTCGATTAGTGATTTTTTATCCCCTGCATTCAATTCAGTGCCGAATTCATGACCACTATTATCATTACCTTTGACGGTGGTATCTAGTAAAAAGCTTGATTTCTGTGCTGCTGGGTCGCTGGAAATGAAACCGACCAGCTCTTGATCATAGACATCATAACCACGATAAAATTGTTTAGGGCGATCGCTCGGCTTGTTTAATAAGTCTACTAGTGAAGGAACAGAGCCATTATGCAGATAAGGGGCTTTTGCCCATACCCCATCTAAAGCGGGTGCAACATAGCCATCTGTCTTGCGAAACTGGCTGAAATCCCAAGAATAGTTGTCAGCATAATTATTCATCGCCTCACTAGCTGAAGCAGTCCAATGTAGTAAGCGATTAGCATCTGTGCCAACTTCATCTAGGGGTAGAACCTGACCTATTTGCTCGGAGTTGAAGCCATGACAACTAGCGCAATTGTTAGCGAAAATTTCGGCTCCTCGTTGGGCTAAATCGTGATCAATATCAAAAGGATAGACTGGCGGTGGTACTTCTTGTAACCATTCTTCAATGCGGTTAAGACTTTCGAGATTGATTTCCTGGGGTGTAGTTCCTGTACCTAAAGCACTACTTAGTACTACTTCCCTCAAGGAAGTATTAATACCATCGCTATGATAAGAGAAACCTTGATGCTGTTTTTGATTCCAAATTGCCATATTATCTGTACTACCTACGGAACCATCATCAGGTAGATTTAAGACCGTAATCTTGAGGGGATTCATATCCGTTCTACCAGAACCCGTTGGAGGACGATTCTCCATCCATTGAAACTCCTCTGACCGCTTGAGTAGAGCTTTTTTGGTTTGGGGAATAATCAGGAAGCGATAAAAAGCATTTTCCCAAAATGATAGGTGATGGTTATATTCAATTTCAGGCAGGATAAATCCAGGATTAAAGCGCGGATCTTGAGCACAATTGAAGAAAAATTGAGCATATCGTTGCGCATCAAACTTAGTGCTGGGGGCAGCAAGAAGAATTGTGGGTTTACTTAAAGGGGTTTTTCTCACTGTTCCCACATGACATACGGCGCAGTTTACTCCCACGCGAGCAATGCCAATATTTTCTTTGGTGACACCGATAGGCATCTCGTTTCCTTCTTCCCAAGTAAGACCTAATGAGGTGTATCCTCCAGAATCAGGGAGCTTTTCAGGGAATAAGCGAGGCAACACCACCCAAATCCAGTAGGGAATTCCTTCGACGGCTTCAGTACCGATGGAGGCATACTTAAAATGCTCTTCTGGGGTCTTGAAAGTGGCTAGAGGTGTCCGTCGAAACAAGCTATACCATCCTGTAACTAAGACTCCACTGATCAATAAGCTTAAAAATACAGTTACGATAATTACAATTAATCGTTTTTTTCCAGAATGGGGTTGGTTCTCTGTAGAGGACATAATAATTTTGATCAATAGATCAATAATCGTGGGGTGAATAATCAGCAATATTTACCGAAGACGAGGAACTAAAGAGTCTTTAAATACTCCAGCAAGGCATCTTTATCTTGACTGTCTAAATCTGTGCCATAAAGATGACCAGTGTTATAGTTACTTGGCAGATCTGTATCGTATAAAAAGAATTCTTTTCCATTTTCGGCTGGTACAGTGCTAACGTAGCCGATATTTTCTTGGTCATAGACATCGTAGCCACGATAAAAACTCTTTGGTCTAGCCTCTGGTTTTTCGAGGAGATCTCTCAGGGTTGGTACAGAACCATTATGGAGATAGGGCGATCGCAACCAGATGCCATCTAAGAGACTGTTGGCATAGCCATTAGTTTTTTTATAGTGGGAAAATCTTTGGTCAACCCCTTGGTAGGTAATCCCGCTAAAAGTGAGATTTTGATTTGATGCTAATTCGTAGGTATAAGAATCAATTCTGCCTCGATCTGTGCCCACTTCCTCAATGGGTGTAATTTGACCAATTCTTGATCCTTGTTCGGTGTGGCAACTAGCGCAGTTACTATCAAAAATCACTTCTCCTTGCGCTGCCAAAGTGCGATCGATGGCATATGGATAGGGTGGTGCCTTAATTTCATTCAACCAGTTACGCAATCTTGCCAAGGAATCCAAATCAATCGTGGTGGGAGATACTAATGCCAGGGCAGCGGTACGGTTACGTTCACTGGGGTCGTTGTTATTACCATCCCAATGTAGCCTCATATCTTGTCTGGGTGCTTGATTCCAAATACTGGGATAATCAGAAATTCCCTTTAACTCCGTCTCGGCTAATTTTTCTACAGGAAAACCATAGCGTCGAGTTTTATAAGAAGTGAAAGTATCAACTCGCCCTGGCCCATAAAGAGATTGTCGATTCATAAATGAAAAATCATGACGCAACTCCAAAAGTTCATCACGAGTTCTGGGAATGACGAGGAAACGATAAACTAATTTTTCTAAGGGATTGAAATGTGCTCCCGCTGAATTAATAAAGGGCATGAGGTTATCCGCAGTAAATCGATCATCAGCAGCACTCTCGGTCAAAAATCGAATAAAGCCCTGTAAATTGACTGTAAATCCAGGCATTGCCGAAATGATCTGTGGGTTGCTATCATCAGGACTTGAGCGCAAAGTCCCCACATGGCAAGTGGCACAGTTTTCCGTCACAACTTCAATCCCTAAAGCTTCAATCCCTAAAAAATTAAAAGAATTAGTCGAACGAACAAAGCTAATTGGTAGTTCATGGTCTGGTTCCTGGATAAATCCGAGAGAAGTATAGCCTTCTCCTGGTAGCTTATCGGCAAAGACTGTGGGTAAAACTTTAATAATCCAATAGGGAATTCCATCTGAGTTTTCTCCGCCAATTGAGCCATAACGAAAATGCTCATCAATATCTGTGTATTGAACGGGATAGCGATGAAACAAAAAGGGTGATACTAACCACAGCAAAAGCGCCAGAATAACGGCTGTAACCACTACAAAAGTACGCTTGGAGATGGAGATAAAAGGTTTTTTCTCTGCTGGGGGAGGTGATTGCTCAGAGGAATTGGAACTCATCTTCTCTGTATATTTCCAACTTACGATAATATTTCTTGCTACCTATAAGGGTAAAACGAAAGTTAATTGCCAGTAGAATAATATTTTTGTTTTGTAACAAATTGGAAGGAGATTTTATCATCTAAGATCGTTAAACCGCATCCAGTTTGAGCGTGAGGTACGGCGAATTTACTTCGCCATGTACAATCACGCTGTTGAAACCAGGAGTTTTAAGATAACTGTTCGTAGGTAGTAGGTAGTCAAAAAAAACGTCAAGGATTAAATCATGAATGCAAAACTACAGTTTTCTATGTGGACGAGGTTTAATTTATCTCAGTACTCAACAACTCTACGTGTAGTATTAGTATGGTTTGAGTGGATATCGTTGCTAAAAAATGACCAATGACAATTAATAAACAAGAAAAACTCACAGGCTGGCTAATGTTGTTTCCAGCGTTATTTATTTTAGGCTTAGTATTTATTTATCCTATTGCCAGAGCGTTTTGGTTAAGTTGGTTTACCGAGAATCTGGGGACGCAATTACAGCCAGTTTTTTCTGGTTTAGGTAACTATCAGCGAATGCTGGGAGATGGCAGATTTTGGCAAAGTCTCTGGAATACTTCTGTCTTTACAGTAGTCAGCGTGGTTTTAGAATTATTGCTAGGCTTAGGCGTTGCTCTAGTTTTAAATAAGTCATTTTTTGGACGAGGCGTGGTACGAACAATCGCGATTATTCCTTGGGCATTGCCGACTGCGGTGATGGGTTTAGCTTGGGCATGGATTTTTAATGATCAATATGGTGTAGTCAACGATATTTTGTTCAGATTAGGCTTGATCGATACAGGTATTAACTGGTTAGGTACGCCTGCTTTAGCGATGACTGCTTTGATAATTGCCGATGTCTGGAAAACCACACCGTTTATCAGCATTATTTTACTGGCTGGTTTACAGTCTATTTCTGAAGACTTATATGAAGCCCACAAAATGGATGGGGCAAATCCCTGGCAAAGCTTTTATCAGATTACTCTGCCCTTGTTAATGCCACAGATTTTAATTGCGTTACTGTTTCGATTTGCTCAGTCTTTTGGCGTTTTTGATTTGGTACAGGTAATGACAGGAGGTGGTCCGGCAGGCTCAACGGAAACAGTATCTATTTATATCTATTCAACGGTAATGCGCTATTTAGACTTTGGCTATGGTGCAGCTTTGGTGGTAGTTACTTTTCTGTTACTGGTAGTCGCGGTGGCAATTACTTCGTTGCTGCTAAGAAGAGTCCGTCAATAAATTAACGTGAGTTCGGAGTTCGGAGTTCGGAGTTCGGAATTATGCTTTTCAAGAGCGAAATAGTAGGGTATTCAAATACCTAAAATTAAGAGGCGTTGCGAAATTTTTAAGTTTCTTTTGCTTCGTCGAACTCACGTTAAATTAAATTTTTATGAGATAAGAAAATAGATTTATTGAGCTAGCTATTAGCATTGAAAATATTTTAGCTTCAGTGTTTATTTATCTACTTCCAAATGTTGGTAGCGATTTTCTTTTGATTGCAATTGTTGTAATAAGTCTTCTGTTGACCAATCTTGATAAGCCAAACTCATAATAGGGTTGATGGTCGAAAAGTAACTCTTGGAGATCTTGTGGACGGACTGCTAATTCTATTTCTATTGCAAATTGATCTGAGTTTTTATTGCGTTTGATCGCTTTTTTTAGATCTCTAATTTCACGATCTAACCTTAGATCTCCTCTGGGATTAGCAGCTAAAATAAGAATTTTTTTCATCCAGCTTTTTAACTCATAACCGTGGTTTAGATTGATTGAATTTCATAATTAACTTAGATATTGGAATTACTATTCAGCATTTAAGCTTTTGAGAATTTTTTTAGCTAATAATTCTTTTATCTCTCTATGTCGAGGTATAGCTTCAACAACTCCAGTTTGAGGGTTGATCCAGAGAGAATGGGAAGAACCTTCTCGCTTCAGATAACAACCTGCTTGACGCAACTTTTTTTCTAGTTCTTTGCGCTTCACGGAATTAAGATTCTGTCTTCAATTGCTTCTTTTGGTAGTCCTCGGCGAATATCTGCTAAACGATCTTCAAAAATCAGTTGAATGGCATTGGTTAAACTTTCTTTGGCTTCTTCGACAGTTTCTCCCTGGCCATTCGCACCAGGAATTTCTGGACAAATAGCCCAATATCCACCCTCGGTTGCTGCTTCGATAATCGCAGTTAATTCTCCTTTCATAAAAATACTTTTAGATGCTTACTGTATTATGAATCATGATCATCTTTTCGAGATTAAGTTTTTACTAATATTAAGATTTTCGAGGCTAATTATCCGAACTCACCTAAGTTAAAATGATTGATACAATTCCCTTCAAATAATAATGGTAGCTAATCCTTCAACAACAACTCCTCCATTAGAAAATGGCGATCGCCTGAATCGCCTTGAGTTTGAACAGCGTTATGCAGCCATGCCCAACTTGAAAAATGCCGAATTAATTGAAGGAGTTGTTTACGTGCCAGCAGCCCTAAGATTCAGAAACCATGCTGAA
>CBDUCX010000299.1:0-6836 GCA_965365755.1 uncultured Pleurocapsa sp. | reverse complement strand
AACCTGAGTTCGGGTTAAGAAAAGGAGGGAGTAGTAAGCTGAAAATGTATCTAATTCAGCACTCCCGTCCTATGTTTATTTTAGAAGAGTTATTTTGCGATATAGATGATTTTTGTGACTGGTTTGAACCACAGTGGCGATCGCAACTAATTTCTCAAGGATTAAAAACCCGCCGAAGAAATCGTCAAATGAGTTTAAGTGAAATAATGACAATTTTAGTTGTCTTCCACTCTGGTCACTATCGTAATTTCAAGCATTATTATCTGGATCATGTGAGCGTTTATTGGAATAGCGAATTTCCCAAATTGCCTAGCTATAATCGTTTTGTAGAATGGATGCCTTCTACCTTATTACCACTGTGCGCTTATTTAAAACGTTGTTTTGGCAAATGTACAGGTATTGGTTTTATTGATGCGACTAGCTTAAAAGTTTGCCACAATCGTCGAATTAAGCGTCACCAAGTTTTTGATGGTTTAGCTCAAAGGGGAAAAACATCTGTAGACTGGTTCTTCGGTTTTAAGCTACATCTAGTAGTTAATGAGTTAGGTCAGCTTCTAAACGTTAATCTTACTCCAGGGAACGTTGACGACCGTCGTCCTGTACCTAATTTACTCCAAGGTCTTTTCGGTAAAATTTTTGCCGATAGAGGCTACGTTTCTCAAAAATTAGCAACTCAACTTCTTGAAGAATTAGAAATTCAATTTTTCGCCAAACCCCGTCGTAATATGAAGAACAAGCTGATGCGTCTTCACGACAAACTTTTATCTCGAAAACGTTCAATTATAGAAACAGTGAACGATCAGCTTAAGAATATCTCTCAGATTGAGCATTCAAGGCATCGATCGCCTGTTAATTTCTGCGTTAATGTTCTCTGTGGATTAATTGCTTATTGCCATCAACCAAAAAAGCCTAGTATCCGTCTTGATTGGCTTTTACCTCAATCTGCTTAACCCGAACTCAGGTTTATTAGCATTCGGTTGCTGATGTAACCAGGATTTATTGAATTTTAAATAACCCTACTCGCTTCAGAAGATTTGGCAGAAAATCTTGATCTAAAATTGCTTATTAAGGCAGTTCTAAAAAAGCTTGATAATTTCTCTAATTGTATTAGTAGTCTCTTTTACTGTATCCAGACAATAATTAACTGAATGATTATTATTAACTTTGCTCTCAGTCCCAACATAATCAATTGCTTCATCAGGCAGGCATTTTGTAGATTTAGTAAAAATAACTCCTGTCCAATTTACGTCCCGAACATCTGCATGGCAAAAATCCGCCCCACTAACATCTGCATAACTAAAATTAGAGCTTCTTAGGTCTGCTCCTTTAAAGTTGACAAATTTGGCATTGGTGTTACTTAAATTGGCATTTCTCAAATCAGATATACTTAAGTTACTATGATATAGATTTATGTTAGGATGAAATACTTGAAGCCAGAATATAGATTTGCACCTTGAAGATTGGTATTTCTTAAATCTTGTTTGTGTAGCTGATAATTGCTATATATACTATTGAGATTGCTAAGGTTACAATCAATACATTTACGAGTCTTGAAGAATGTTGATATATCGCGATCGCTAGCACTAAATACAGGCTTGATAGAACCTGTCGCTAGTAATACAGTAATAGCTATTAATAATTTTATATTCATTTATTTTTGCTTATCTCTAATATTTATTATCTAAAAATATATGCAACGGAACTCTTGGAAAAAGCCTTAGTAATGAGATTTATAAAATGGTTTTATTCCTTCTCTAACTGTATGATTTATATGGTTAACAGTATTGATTTACGCTGTAAGCGATCGCCTTATATTGAGACGTAGACCTGTTTAATTCGCTGCCATCCGCATTAGCTATAGTCGGAATTGTTAGTAACAGAATGCAGGCAGCAAGACCAATAATATTTTTCATCAAATCTATAAATTATCTTTGTATTATGCAAGTTCTATATTCTCACTTCTGACTAGAATGGCAATATAAAATAGCCAATCGGGCAATTTCTTTGTAGTGTTTTTACTGAAATATGAAAAGTAAATGAATTTGTTGGCATTGAAGGGATGATGAATATACTCATTTATGACTGGCAATTCACTCTTTACTAGCCACTAGTAGTTAATTCTTTCGTCCTTTTGTACTAGTCAATAAAATGCATCCCAAGCAAAGAGAAGAACTATGGGAAAAGTGGCGTGATAGTCCTATCGTGTATATCTTAAGACTAAGCTAATAACTCAAGGGATTACGCTTCGCGCTGACACTGATTATCCTGCTTGAGGGAATAAATAGGTGTCGTCTAAGAATCGCTCAAAAGCGAGGCTCAATATAGTTTCTGATGGATTATAAATTTAATGGTAGAAACAGCACCGAAAATTAATCGCATTGATGGTCGTCTTTGGCGGCGGTTTATTGAAGTAGCATTACCCTACTGGTATCCGAGTAAAAAGAAGGCAGGAACTTTCTTCTTTATGTTGGTACTGCTATTGATATTTTTGTTTGCAATATTATTTCTGGCTATTGCAGGAGTTGTTGGCTTAGGTCAAATATTGTTTCCTGAATTTACTAATGAAGCTGCTGCTGGTTTGATTGCCATGAGAAAGGGGATCTTTGGTGATTCAACTTCTCGGCTAGTATTAGCCCTGGCATTAATCTTACCCATAATTATATTTGTCTGGAAATTTCAACGCTGGAAAGGACGAGCCAAACAATGGGGTTTACTATCTTTGCTGCTGTTGTTTTCCATTATGGTCAGTGGCTTAAATGTAGTTATCTCTTTCACCATTCGCTTTATTGATACTGCCTTAGTGGACAAAGATGAGTCAACTTTCTGGCTATTTTTAGGGGTTTATGGAGGTGTATTTGTCGTTGGAACAGCAATTGTTGTTATCTATCGCTATTGTCAGAAATTACTGGGGGTTTATTGGCGGGAATGGGTAACCAAGAATATCCTTCAGAGGTATTTAGACAATAGGGCTTACTATCAAATCAATGCCCAAAAGCAAATTGATAACCCTGATCAGCGGATCTCCGAAGATATTCAATCTTTTACTCGTACTAGTCTCACTCTATTATTGAGTCTTCTTGATTCAGTTATTACCCTCGTTTCTTTTGTGGGGGTGCTGTGGGCAATTTCTAGTAGTCTTTCTCTCGTGTTGGTTGGTTATGCTCTTTTTGGTACTGTCGTTACAGTACTGTTAGGTAGAAGACTAATTGGACTAAATTACAATCAACTACAGCGGGAAGCCGACTTTCGTTACGGGTTAGTACATCTGCGAGATAATGCCGAATCGATCGCCTTTTATGGTGGCGAATCCCAGGAGTTAGAGAGTGTTGGACAAAGATTTTCTCGGGCAATTAGAAATTATCATTTGTTAATTGGTTGGCAACGAAATCTTGATTTCTTCACCACGGGACACAGCTATTTTGTGCGTATCTTGCCTTATTTGGTAGTTGCACCGCTTTATTTGGCAGGGGAAACTGATTTTGGGGCGATTGGTCAAGCTACCGTGGCATTTTTCCAGATCTTTAATGCTCTGACTGTGATTATCGATCAGTTTGATCTCTTAACGGCATTCGCGGCGGGGATTAATCGGATTGCTGCTTTTGATGAAACTTTAACGGATTTTGATCAAGGAGCTACTGCCGAGTCGGCAGAAACCACTATTGATGCTACGGTCGATGGTCGCTTGGCATTAGAAGATGTTACTCTTGTGACTCCCAATAACCAACAGACCCTAGTTGAAGATCTTTCGGTGGCAATTGAACCAAATCAAAGTTTAGCCATCGTTGGTGAGAGTGGTGTGGGTAAAAGCTCTTTACTCAGAGCGATCGCTGGATTATGGAATAAGGGTTCAGGTAGTATTGTTCGACCCTCATCTAATTCGATGCTATTTTTGCCACAAAAACCCTATATGATCCTGGGGACATTAAGGCAACAGCTACTATATCCTCAAACTGATAGTCATATTCCTGATGAACAATTAGAACAAGTTTTGAGAGAGGTTAATTTAGGTAATCTCAGCGAAAAAGTAGGGGGACTAGATGTGGAATTAAGTTGGTCAGATGTGCTTTCTCTGGGAGAACAACAGCGGTTGGCTTTTGCCAGATTGCTGTTAACTAAACCTAGCTATGCGATTTTAGATGAAGCTACTTCGGCATTGGATGTGCAGAATGAAAAACGGCTTTATCAAATGCTACAGCAGTCAGATACCACTCTTGTCAGCGTTGGTCATCGTCCTAGCCTATTGAAATATCATCAACAAGTTCTTCAGCTTATGGGTCAATCGCAATGGCAAGTACTATCCGTGGAAGATTATCTCGCCACTCAAAGTGAGCTAGACACATAGCCTGGAATGCCTGGCTGAAAGCGGCAAACATTAAGAAATATTGAAACAAATTTGCCCCTCAAGATTGTGGATCTGGGAGGAAATCTACCTCCTAGATCTGGGCAATCTTTCCTGTTTTCCCATATATATTTCACTAGTAGTATCCCTCTAACATGGCGGGAAAACTGTTTCTCAACAGCAGCCAAATCAAGTCAATTTATGATTTCTTGACATCAAAATTAACAATTAGATTAAGCTCCGATAACTGTTGTACCAATTTTTATTGCCCAGATCTGAGCTAAAAAAACTGTGGTAACTTAATAAAAGTAAAGATAAGTAACAAAAATAAGAACCAAGTCCACTTACACTCTATTCATTACCATTCAACCTGTGACATCTTCTTCAAGTTCCGACTGTCCTTCAGCAACCGCTGCTAATATTCTCGATTTGCCTCTACAACCGAGTCGAGGAGGTACAGCATGGCGAGTATTTTTTACATCTTCTTTTCTTGTTTCAGTACCAGTTTTTTTTCAAGCTCCTATTGTCAGGCTTTTTCCTGAATTTAGCCTAGTACTAACTTTGTTTTGGGTTGGGTTAGGCTGGTATCTTTATCAGCGTCCTCAAAATCGTTGGTGGGGAGATATTGTTTTAGGTTTTAGCTGGAGTTGGCTTGCTGGCTCTATTTATTGGGGTTGGTTGAGAGCCGAGCCTTTAATTCATATTCCTGTTGAAGCAATCGGCTTACCTTTTGCTTTGTGGTGTATTTGGCGTGGTTGGGGGAAAATCGGCAACTTTTTCTATCTTGGTTCGCTCTTAGGCACTGCCATTACCGACCTTTATTTCTATATCGTGGATGTAATTCCTCACTGGCGATCGCTAATGACGGTAGACATGAATCCTGCTTTAGCTTCGCCTATTTTTAAGGCTGCCTTAGGAGAAGTTCAAACAGTCTGGGGCATTAGCTGGGCGATTGTTCTAGTAAATATTTTGTTAGCAGTTAGTTGGTGGGCATTGAAGAAAACCGAGCTACACTGGTGGGCATTCGCAGGAGCAGTTTTAAGCACAATTCTCGTAGACAGTTTGTTTTGGATTGTTGCCTACTTTGCCTAGATGGCAATATATTCCTCTACTAGCTGGATGTATTGTACTAGAAAGCTTCTTTGATGCGAAATGACTGTATCAAGAAGCAGTTGTGCATTGTTTACCAAAAAGTAAACCTAAGCTACTTATGACACAAAGTAATAATCGGGTCAGGCACTCATCCCTACTGCAAAATCTACAACAGAATGAAACTATCCTCTATCTATTGAAACGGCTGTTTCAAGCTGGAATAACTCTGCTGTTGGCATCAGCTCTCTGTTTCTTTATTGCAGAGATCGCCCCTGGAGATTATTTAGATACCCTCAAACAAGATCCGCAAATTACTCCTGAGAGAATTGCGGCATTGAGTCAGCAGTTTGGTTTAGATCAACCCGCAATCATTCAATATTTTCGCTGGTTATGGCGTATTTTTACCAGATTTGATTTTGGTCAAAGCTTTGTTTATTTTCGTTCTGTTTCTTCTTTATTAATCGAGCGAGTCCCCGCCACTCTTTTACTGGCGATCGCTTCAATTACTCTGACCTGGGCGATCGCTATTCCCTTGGGCATTCTCAGTGCAGTTAAGCAAAACAGTACCGTCGATCAGGTATTAAGGGTACTGAGTTATTTAGGACAGGGTTTTCCAAGTTTTATTACTGCCCTAATTTTTTTGATTATTGCCCAGTTTTTATCGCCTCTATTTCCTGTAGGCGGTATGACCAGTATCAATCATGAGCAGCTATCTTGGGTCGGCAAGACACTTGATATTGCTTGGCATATGATTTTACCCACCATCGCTTTAAGTATTACCAGCTTTGCGGGACTACAGCGGTTAACTAGAGGTCAACTGTTAGATGTTTTGCGTCAAGAATACATTCAAACTGCCCGAGCCAAAGGCTTACCAGAAAACAAGGTGATTTATGTTCATGCTTTACGAAATGCGATTAATCCCCTGGTAACTCTTTTGGGATTTGAATTTGCTAGCCTACTTGGAGGTTCATTTATTGCCGAATATTTTTTTAATTGGCCTGGATTAGGTCGTCTTACTCTCCAAGCAGTTCAAGCTCAGGATAAGTATCTTGTGATGGCAAGTTTGATGATGGGAGCAACGATGTTGATTATTGGTAATTTGTTGGCTGATTTACTTTTAAAAGCAGTAGACCCCAAAATCAAATTGGCAGATCTGAAATAGTTTTTAGTTCGATAAGCTGGTATCAGCTTGAGAGAAGAGAGAAAAGCTAAGTCAACAGCAAGACCTAATTCCACTAATTCCATTCTATTGGTTATGTTCGGCGAGGGTAGAAGAGCAAGTATGTTATTACAAATTAATTATTTAATTCGTTCCAAGCAAGATGGTAAATATCTGGTAGCCAGGATACCAGACCAAAGCGGTGTCGAAGTTAGCTATCTTCTTGTATTTCAGTAAGATTATGAT
>CBDUCX010000298.1:0-6845 GCA_965365755.1 uncultured Pleurocapsa sp. | reverse complement strand
TTTTAAGTAATTAATAAATCAACATTATCCTGCATAGTTTTTAACTCTTCACTCAAGACTTTTAACTCATTAATCTCGGCAGAGTTATTTAAATTAGAAGTACGTAAGCGATTTTGAAACTGCTGCAAGACTCCTGCTGATTCGGTAACTAAGGTAGTCAAGGAGACTACCTGGGCTTGGCGAGCATCTTGTCCCTGTTGTGCTAGTTTAAGATTATTGGCTAAACTATCAGCAAGTTGGTTTAAATGTTGTCGAGCCACCCCTGAACTCTGGGTTGCTTTTGCTTCGGCTTCTGCTAATTGTTCGGCTAATTTTTCGGGAGATAAAAGGGAATCTGAACCCTGTAGTTTTTGTGCTAATTTATCTATTTTAGTCGGTAATTCTAAAACGCGATCGCAGGCATATTCAATTGCTACTAGTAGTTCTAATTGTGTTGCCGAGGTTAACAGTTGTTTGGCTTCACTACGTAACTCTTGAGCTTTTTTAGTTAATAATTTAGACTGCTGTTTGACTGACTTGATTTCTTCAGCTAATGCAGGGTTATCTAACTTAATTCTGTGGGCTTCTTTGTGGTTTAAAGGAATAGCCAGTCCTACGGCGATCGCTGCTGCGGATGGTAAGCTAACATAGCTGGGCAACTGCACCAATCGTACTCCAACTACTAAAGTAATTCCTCCCGCTAGGATAGCCAAGGGATAATGTAATGGATTAACTAATTTCATGATTATTAGTACTCATTAAATGTAAATTATTAACTAAGGTTACGCAAAACAACGAGAAATCAGCAGTTTGAATCAGGTATGAAAATAGATCGATTAACCCTTTAACCCTTAACCTTTAACCCTTTCCCAATCTCAACAGATCTATATAGTACGTAACATCAGTCATTAAAATTCCACCTGTAGATCCGCCATCAAATTAGAAATCGTTTGCGGATCACCTTTACGATAATAGCCGCCGTTTAATTCAGCAATCTGTTGTAAAGCCTGGGGATTAAATTGACCTTCTTGACCATAGCCAATAGTAAAAAAAGCAATATTTTCCCCTGATTCAAAATTACTCTCTTTTAACTTTTGCGAAAGTTGATCGATATTGATCTGAGAGCCAGAATCTTCACCATCTGTCAAAATTAACACCGCATTAATTGCATCGGGACGAGGATTCTTGAGTAACCAATCACGAGCATAGAGGCTACTGTCATAGAGTCTGGTGCCACCATTGGCTTGCAACCGACTAATAAATTCGATGCCTTTGTTTTTTCCTGCTGCATTACCTTCAATTATTACAGGGGGATTAATTGCCGAATTGAAGCTGATTAGGGCAATTTGCTCTCGCTCTCCCAAGTTTTGCACATAGTTAAGTAAAGTGTTTTTAATCGCTGCTAGTTTGGTTCCTTTCATTGAGCCTGAAGTATCAATTACCACCGCCACCTGAGAAGGTTTTTTGGCATAAGTCCGCCAACTATTGAGCATGGCTTCCACAACTTCTGGCTGTGGTGGACGATAGGAATCATATTTAGGTTGAGGATTGACCCCAAACACCGAAGAAAATTTACTGCTTAAGGGAACACCAGGAACACCAGGACGTAAGCCTAAATCAGTGGCAATCTGCTGAATGTCTGGCTGACGCATATATTCAATTATCTGAGTTGCTGCCTCTTTTTCATCGTCACTAACCCAAGGAGCAGTGGGTAAAATTGCTCGTATATTGGAGCCAAAAGTGGCTGGAGGATATACCGCCTGATATTTTGTCTGATTATTCCCTGACTGACTATTAGCAGAGATCACCAAAGATTCATATACTGAACCGACAGAAGCCCAGAAAACGCCATTCTCGGTCATGGAACGGGCTAAATTACCTGTGGATTTGCCGTAGCGAGTAATCTTATTTTGAATCTGCTTGACTTGTTCTTGGTATTGCTGCACGTCTGCTAGAGTCAAGTCCTCTGGCTGCTTGTTAGCCACCGAAGCAAATTGAGCAACCAGGGTTTGTAAACCAGAATTAGAGCGAGTTGGAGCAGTATGAACGTAGGTAATCGGTATCGGGGGTGCGTTGGGGTCTAACTGTTGATGATTTTTGCTGTTGGCTAAAGTATTGTATAAATTATTGCTTTGCTCCAATCCTGGCGCTAATTCTTCTGTGGTCATAAACACCATGGGACTATAGGCAATCAAAGGAGAGTCCGTAAGCTCAGGAATATAACCTTGTCCAGGAAACAACTTGTCCATCTGGTAAATAAGCTGACTTTGATAGATTTCACCATCAACTGCTACTAATGTCGGAAAATCTGGCGTATTTGCGGGAATATTACCTGCTTGCAATTGTTGAGCTAAATTCAAAACATCCTGAACAATATCACCACTTCCTTTGGCTTCACAAGTAAGATAAAAGCTCTGTCCGCTCTTGAGTATCGGCTTACTTTGATTGAGCCTCGATGCAGCTTGTTGACAAAATTGTGCTAAGTCACTACCAACGAGAAACTTGACTTCCAATCCTGTTAAATTTGAGCTATTCTGATTTGACTGATCACTACATGAAGAGAGCAGCAGTGTTAATAAACAAACAAAACCAGTAGCTTTGCGAGCAATATTCAGAGTAGGCTTGATGTTAATACGATTGAGTAATCTGTGACTTGATTGCCGAAAGTGATCAAAGTAATTTATAAGCATAATTCAAATTTATTATTACATAACCAAATCAAACATCTACTGTCATCGAGAATTAGATGACATTCATTCAGTGCAGGCGCTTAGCGATCGCAGTTATATTTTCTGACCGCGGAATGCGGTCAACGCAGGCACCGTCGTTTTACGGCGGTGTAACGTTGACTGCAAGCAGCTCTAATTGTATGACTTAAATTGACATTCATTTAGCTTACGCACGTAATCTTAATTTTTTCTAGTAATAATAAAACTTAGAGCTATATGCGTAGCAGTATCCTTTAGGAAAAACTAGTAAATCGGCAGGTTGCGAATTCAAATCAAGCTTAATTTTGTATTTTGGGTCTACTATAGTGACTTAAATTGAAATCGAAGTACGGGATTTTTAATTCTCAGCTTCAATAGTTAAAAGTTGTGAGCAAATTGTTATCTGCGATCGGAATTAAATTAACCTGGTCAATAATTGAATAAACTTTTTATTTAGATATTTTCATGAGTCCGATAACGTTTTTTACCCTGATATTAGGATTAGTGTTGCTAGTAATCGGGGCAGAGTTTCTGGTTAAGGGCGCATCTAGAGTAGCAGCAATTTTACAGATACCTCCTTTAATTATTGGCTTAACTATCGTGGCTTATGGCACCAGTGCCCCAGAGATGTCCGTCAGTATTATGTCTAGTTTTTCCGAACAGAGTGTAGACATTGCTATCGGTAACGTAGTCGGCAGTAATATTTGTAATATTTTACTGGTGTTGGGCTTATCTTCTGTGGTTGCCCCTTTGGTTGTCACTAAGCAAATAATTCGTTCTGACGTGCCGATCATGATTGGGGTTTCGCTGTTGCTATTTGTCTTTGCTTTAGATGGGCAAATCAGTAGGGTAGACAGTGTAATTTTGTTTATTGGTGGGGTGCTATATACTCTTTCTTTAATCTACCAGAGTAGCAAACAAGGTTTGGAAAACGATGAGTTTGCCGAGGAATATGGTTTCTCTGGTGAGGTCACTCCTATTTTATGGTTAAAAAATACTGTCTTGATTATTGGTGGTTCCTGTTTGCTGATTTTGGGTTCCCGCTGGCTAGTAGATTCGGCGGTTACTATTGCGGAGTATTTTCAAGTTAGTAAACTCTTAATTGGTCTGACTATTATTGCCTTGGGTACATCTTTACCTGAACTAGCCACCTCTATTGTCGCCAGTTTTCGCGGAGAACGAGATATTGCGGTAGGGAATGTCTTAGGTAGTAATATTTTTAATATTTTGGCAGTTTTGGGTATTGCCGGGACAGTGGCACCCAATGGTATCGGCGTTAGTCCTCATATAATTAATTTTGATGCCCCAGTAGCGATCGCCGTCGCTTTTGCCTGTTTACCCATTTTTTACTCAGGGAAACGAATTGATCGCTGGGAAGGTTTATTATTCTTATTTTATTATTTGGCATATAACGGTTACTTAATCTTGGATGCTCTCAACCACAAAATTCTGCCTTTGTACGTCAATATCATGCTCTTTGTTGCTATCCCCCTAACAATAATTGCCTTAATCGTCGTAACCATTATGGAAAAACGAGCAGAAAGAAAAAAAATTATTTAATGACCTTCCAAGCTGTGTATTTAATTTGCAAACCTACTGGCAAAATATTGAGTACATGTATATTAACTAGCTCTTACCTCCGACAACTGAGCAATTGCCAACTTTTGTTATATAAATTAACTTTTAAAGCCCTCTTTATCGAAAAAATTAGGTTAAATTTGGAGTTGTCTTTTTCGGGATCGCGATAGTGAATTTTCAACCGTCTATGCGTACCAATAATCCAGCCAGAACTCAAGAATCTAATATGATATTTTTCGATCCTAGCTTAATCAAAGCAGCGAGAAACATTTATCGTAACTACTGTCATCTTAATATTACGATGGATAACCCACCGATGGGGGTAGTGGTTAATCGAGATAGCCATAGGGGACAATTAGCATTTAATCGGAAGCCAATACTGCTGCCCAGGGAATGTTTTATCCCACTCAAGCAGATAGAGGCTGAAGCATATTAATACTCGTATTTCCTAATATTTTCTAATATTTCTCGATATTTTCTAATATTTCTAATTATTTATGCAAACTCTAGGCTAAATTATGGAAACACTGGTTGCAGCGGTGGGATTTGCTACCGCTTTTACTTTTGGTGCTTGTATTGGTAGTTTCCTTAACGTAGTTATTTATCGTATTCCCGCCAGGATATCCCTGATCCATCCTCCTTCCCGTTGTCCTCACTGTATGCACAGGCTAGGCATTACTGAGAATGTTCCTGTATTTGGCTGGTTATGGCTGAGGGGGCGTTGTCGCTGGTGCCGAACTAAGATTTCTCGCCGCTATCCAATTGTGGAAGCGGTTACAGGATTAATCTTTATGCTGGTATTCTGGCGTTTTGGCTACAGTCTGGAAACCATCGGCTATTGCGCTTTTTTATCTTGGCTGTTGTCTCTATCCATAATAGATCTCGACACCATGACTTTACCTTCTTCCTTAACTAAGTCAGGATTGGTCTTGGGATTAGTCTTTCAAGGCATTATTGGCTGGCAGATTGCTCAGGGACAGGGAGTGGCTAATAGATTAATGTTTGGCATTGGTGGTGCAGTTTCAGGTATTTGGTTACTAGAGATTATTGCTTTTATTGCTCTAGTGATCATGGGACAGCAGGCAATGGGAGATGCAGACGGTAAGCTAATGGCAACTATTGGTGCCTGGATTGGTTGGAAAAATGTTCTCTTGTCCAGCTTTATCGCCTGTGGTATTGGTTCAATTATTGGTGGCAGCGCGATCGCCCTGGGAATTATTGGTAAAAAGCAACCGATACCTTTTGGTCCTTTTCTAGCTTTGGGTGGTACATTAAGCCTATTTTTTGGCGATACCTTAATTAGTATTTATCTCAATATTTTTTATCAGTGAGCAGTTACTTGTTAATTTCTACAGTGTTTTTATAGAGACTATCAAGATTTTTAAACTCTTTTCTGGTAGAAAATTTAGGCAAAATCTCCTTGCTAAAAGCTTCGGCTGCTTTGGAACAATAACGATTCGGATTAACGATTACTGCCAAGGTACGTCTAACATCAACTTCTTGAATTCTTGAGCGATGCAGTATTCCCATTTCTAGCTCTTTGGCGATCGCTGTAGTGGAAACAAAAGCTGCTCCTAAACCAGATTGCACCGCATTTTTAATTGCCTCAATGGAATTTAGCTCCATTTCAATTTTCAAACGCTTAGGATCTATACCGTCACTACTTAGAACTTTATCGATTACCTTACGAATTGTAGATTGAGAATCCAAGGTAATAAACTTCAGCTTATATAAATCCTCTTTCTGAATTGAACTTTCCTGCGCCAATAAATGATTGGGAGGCAAAATTAAAGCCAGTTCATCGTCTCGATAAGGAATAACATTCAGCACTTCCTGTAATTCTGTCGGAACTTCTCCTCCAATAATTGCTAAATCTACCTGTCCATTAGCTACAGCCCAAGAAGTGCGTCGCGTTGAATGCACCTGAAGCTGCACCGATACATCAGAATATTTTTCCCGAAATAAGCCGATCATGCGGGGAATCAAATATGTTCCCGTAGTCTGGGATGCGCCAACGATTAAAGTACCACCCTGAAGATTTTGTAAATCTTCGATCGCACGACAGGTTTCTTGACATAAAGAGATAACTCTCTCACCGTAGCTTAATAATAAGTGTCCAGCTTCGGTTAGCTGCGCTCTGCGCCCACCACGATCAAACAAGGGAACATTTAACTGCTTTTCTAAATTTTGTACCTGGAGACTGACAGCAGGTTGAGATACATAGAGACTGTCAGCAGCACGTTTAAAGCTGCCCTCTGTCGAGATTGCCTTTAGGATACGGAGTTGATCAAGGGTAAAAGGAATATCAGACATAAAATTCCAGTAGCGATTTTAAAAAATGTTAGTTATTAGGACGTTATTTAAACGTATTATTAATAGTGCTTAATCTTTAATAATTTTCGTGTTCAATATTTGCACAGTATCACGATTGGGGCATGTGATTAACTTTTGATTATTGCTATTATCGAAACTTATTAATAATACCTATATGAATATTGCGATGACAAATTTGAGTTGGCTAACCACTAGTCACCTAATTATGGTGGGTTTATTACTGGGGTTTGCGATCGCCCACAGTGG
>CBDUCX010000297.1:0-6873 GCA_965365755.1 uncultured Pleurocapsa sp. | reverse complement strand
AGTCAACAGCGCCCTAAGGGATAAGTAGGGGGTCAATTTTAAATGTAAATTTTAAGTTTAATTACAATTCTAAAAATCAGAATAATTCTGTTTGAGTAGCAGAAGATTCGGTCGATTCATGACCCAAATGCTTGCAAGCTTTGGCAGTAGCCATTCTTCCTCGATGAGTACGACTCAGATAACCATTTTGTAATAGATAAGGCTCATATACTTCCTCAATAGTCTTGCGGTCTTCTCCTGTGGCTGCGGCGATCGCTTCTAAGCCTACGGGACCCCCATTAAATTGTTCGATAATCGTGTTTAATACCAGGCGATCTGTCCAGTCTAATCCGTGAGTATCAACATCAAATAAGTCCATAGCCTTGGCTGCAAGTTCTTCGGTAATCGTCTCTGCTTTTTCTACCTGGACGTAATCCCTAACTCGGCGCAATAAACGATTGGCAATACGGGGAGTTCCACGGGAACGACGGGCAATTTCGATCGCCCCCTCTTCCGTAATCGAAGTATTAATAATCGACCCAGTGCGTTTAACTATAGAAGTTAGTTCATCTAGTTCATAAAATCGTAGTCTTTGAATAATACCAAAGCGATCGCGTAAAGGGGAAGAAAGAGCACCCGCTTTAGTAGTTGCCCCCACTAGGGTAAAGGGAGGCAGAGGAATACTGCGAGTTTTAGCCGTTTGTCCCTTGCCAATAGTGACATCTAAACGAAAATCTTCCATCGCGGGGTAGAGTAATTCTTCCGTCATGCGGTTGAGACGGTGAATCTCATCAATAAAGATAATATCTCCTGGTTTCAGCCCCACCAGAAGTCCTGTAATGTCCCTGGGACGCTCTAAAGCGGGGGCAGAGGTGATTTTGCAGTCAACTCCCATTTCTGCTGCCAAGATGAGGGACATGGTAGTTTTACCTAAACCTGGAGGGCCATATAGCAACAAGTGATCTAATGGATCTTTTCTCTCTTTAGCAGCAGCGATCGCAATATTTAAAATTCCCTTAAGATCCTTTTGTCCGATATAGTCGGCTAATCTGTGGGGGCGAACTTTTTCTTCGTTGGTTTCCTTCTCTTGGGTATTTGCCTGGGGAGACAGCAAGGTAACTTCGTACTTCTGTGGCTTTGGTGTACTTGCTTTGCGGGGTTGTTTGGGAGTTTCGGGAGAATCTGAAGATCTTTTAATTGCCATTGTGTAGCCAGATAATAATGATCGCGATCAATTTTCAGCTTTGATTTTGTTTGATTTTGATCCTGGTGTTGAACCTAATTGTAACGCTTAGGGCTGATCTGACTGGTCTTTTTTAGAAGATTACGTTAGCGATCGCTTTATCTAACTTAATCTATATGCTTGTTGTTTGTAGTCATAGTCATCTTCGTATTCAATTGTCCCAAATAATTCAGTAATCGTGAGTTGCTTGCGCCGTTGAACGTATTCTTGTAAAGCTGCTTCTATCACCGCACGTTTTGTGCGATGTCCGCCAAGTTTTAATGCTTCTTGGATTAACTCATTGTCAATTTCTAAATTAGTCGCCATTTGTATTCATCTTGGCTTTGTGCGAATTTTTCTACACTATAACGCACAAAATTAATCTAGTTGACGGTTTTACGTTGTAGCAGCGAGGGTCAGACTTAAAGCTAGATAGACTCTTGGGATTAGTTGTAGGATGGGTAGAGCAACAGCGAAACCCATCTATTGCCATCCTAAAATTAAAGTAACTTAAACTTTACCAAATAGATTCAAGATTTAAAACAAAATCAGGTAAAATATCTTCCCCTGATAGAGAAGAAGGTTGATTTAATATTTCTTTGGGTTGTCCTTGACGGTAAATTTCTACTTGCTTATTTTTAGGATTAATTAACCAACCTAAAAGAGTTCCATTATTTCTATATTCATCCATCTTATCTTGTAAAGTTTTCAAATTATCAGAACTTGAACGTAACTCAATGACAAAATCAGGACATAGAGGAACAAATTTTTCCTGCTGTTTTAAACTTAATTGATTCCATCTTGTTAAAGAAATCCAAGCTGCATCAGGAGAACGATCTGCACCATTAGGAAGTCTAAAACCTGTTGAAGAATCAAATACAATACCTAGTTTTTTTTGTCTATTCCAAAGATTCAAATCTGTAACAATATCTGCGTTGTATTTTCCAGTCATTCCTCCTGTGGGAGACATAATAATCAATTCTCCCTGAGCATTACGTTCAAATTTAACCTCAGGATTTGATTGACACAGTTCATAAAATTGGTCTTCATCTAGCTTAATAACTGAGTTCAAATTAATAGTAATACTGTTCATTTTCTTGACTTATGAGTAATGATAGTAAATTGAAATTAATTATTTTTTCTTTAATTTTAAATTAGACTATTTTTTTTAAAAAAGCGATCGCTATATAATTGAAGACAATCCAGTAAAATTATAGATTGAGATTTGAAATTAGAATATCAAAGAAAACCAATCGCAAGATTGTGACAGTCTCACAAGAATTTGATAGTTGGGATTTTTAAGTCGCCCTAAGCTAAAAGTATTCGAGTTTAGGAGACAAAATGATGAAACTGGTAATTTTTGGTGCGACAGGTAGTATTGGTACTCAAGTTGTGGAACAAGCATTAGAACAGGGACACAGCGTAACGGCATTTGTTCGCAATCCCGCCAAGCTAGATATACAGCACCCCATCTCAATATCTTTGCAGGGGATGTTATGAATCCCACTTCAGTCGAACAAGCAGTAGTAGGTCATGATGCAGCTATCTGTGTCCTCGGATCGGGTAAAAAGCTCAGTGGGAATGTGCGATCGCAAGGTACGCAAAATATAATTCAAGCAGTGACCTTACCCGACGAGTAGCGCAAGCGTACAGCGCGGGCTTCCCTACCATCACTAGTAGGATTTCCTGGTTGTTTCTTGTCTCCAAGTCTTTCACCACTTATCTAGATCTGAAAAAATCACATCCCCGACAGACCGATTGCCCAGGCAGTTTCCATTCCCGCCAGTCCAGCGGTACAGTTTTGAGAATGTTTCCTTTGTACGGCAAATATTTTACGCAACCACCGAGTCTCCAATTGAAACTGTTTCTTGGTTGCAACCCTATACGTTTGATTTTCAAGGTTCTTACTAGCTTTAGGTTTTTGTTTATCCGCTCTTCAGTAGCTAGTGACTCATTGAGACGCTCAAATGTATTATACGACACCCAGAATCAATACTGTATCAAGTTTTGATGAATTGATTATTGAGAATACTTGGCAAAAGGGTTATGATGGGAACTCGAAAATATCGCAGTACGTTAGCTGTTTAGGACAAGTTTAGTTAGTTGCTCGTAATTAGCAAGTAACAAATAACAAGTAACAAGTGTCCTAATGTAATTGTGTATTGCTATATTTTGATTCCTAGATAATATTTTGTTGAACTTTTATGAGTAGCCAGATACATAAGTTTTCCCGACGTTTTTTTATAAGCATTGCTACCGCCAGCTTAATTGTTGCCTGTAACCAAACTCCAGAAGAACAGTCTGGAAGTGAACAACAAGGCAAGGTGAATATTTATTCTTCTCGTCATTACAACACCGATGATCAGCTTTACGATGGTTTTACTGAGCAAACAGGGATTAGCGTCAATCTAATTGAAGGAAAAGATGATGAGCTAATTGAAAGAATTAAGAGTGAGGGAAAAAACAGTCCCGCAGACATTTTAATTACCGTAGATGCAGGAAGATTATGGCGTGCAGCCCAAGCAGGAATTTTTGCTCCTGTGGAGTCAGAAATATTAGAAGCCAAAATACCTGAGAACTTACAAGATCCTAATAACCTGTGGTTTGGCTATAGTAAACGAGCCAGAGTAATTGTCTATAACAAGGATACAGTAGATCCTAGTCAGCTTTCGACCTATGAAGACCTAGCTGATCCTAAGTGGAAAGGAAAATTTATTGTTCGTTCTTCTAGCAATATCTACAATCAATCTTTAGTTGCCGGAATGATTGAAGAAAAAGGGGAAGCGGAAACAGCAAAGTGGATCGAAGGGTTAGTCGCTAATTTTGCTCGATCGCCCCAGGGCAATGATACTTCCCAAATAGAAGATGTGGCAGCGGGGGTAGCTGATCTTACTCTGGCGAATACATATTATCTAGCGAGATACGAAGATAATCCCGAAGTGTTTGACAAAGTTGGCATCTTTTTTCCTAATCAAGATGATCGCGGGACGCACATCAATATTAGTGGAGCTGGAGTGCTTAAAAATGCGCCCAATCGCGAGCAGGCGATCGCTTTCTTAGAATATCTTGCCAGTCCTGAAGCTCAAGAATTTTTTGCCTTGGGTAATAATGAATATCCTGTGGTGGAAGGTACACCAGTCAATCCTGTCGTCGCCAGTTTTGGGGAATTTAAAGACGACACGACTAATGTTTCTGCTTACGGGAAAAATAATGCGGATGCGGTTAAGATTATGGATCGTTCAGGATGGAAATAATCTAATAATCTAATACTTCTGTAAATAAATGAAACGATTTCTTGGTCTGGCAGCATTAACTGGTATTCTGCTAGTAGGTGGTATGATGGCAACTTCCTTATCTGCACAAGCAGAGTCCCCATTATCTGTAGTTTATCCCCCTCCAGAACATGAAACTGTCGCCGAGAAAATCTTTTTCATTGGCACAGCATCTCCTCAAGAGCCAGTGTTTATCAATGGTCAAGAAATAGACAACCGCAGCCAAGCGGGACATTTTGCCCCCAGCCTCCCTTTAAAAATAGGAGAGAATGTTTTTGTCATTCGTCAAAAAGATGAAGAAATAGAACTGAAAATTATCCGTATCAGTAATCAACCCCAGATTCCTGAACGACAACTAGCTTTTGCTCCAGATTCTTTAACTCCAGCAGAAGATCTTGCCCGCTTACCGGACGAGCCGATCTGTCTGAGTGCGATCGCACCACCGAATGTCAAAGTCTCGGCGCAGATTGGTAGCAGTAAAATCTTGTTGATGCCTCAGATAGACGCGGTAGAATTGCCTGCTAATTCCGCAGTATTAACCTCAGAAGCCATCCCCCAAAACCAACAAACTAGTGGGCAATATAGTCAATACAAAGGTTGTACGACCTTAGATATTCCTCGCAACTATGGCGAACCTCTTTTCACTGTAGAACAAGACAATCAAAGAGTAACTAAGCAAGGTCAAGGAAAAATTCAGATTCTCTCCTCCCAAGATATCAGGGTAGTGGAAATTGTTGCTGACGCAGGAGTGACACGAACAGGAGCAAGCAGTAATTATTCTCGTTTAACTCCTTTACCTAAAGGGACACAAGCCAGAGTAACAGGGAAAGAAGGTGAATGGCTTCGCCTTGATTATGGCGCCTGGATTAAAGCAGCAGAAACTAAACCCGTACTGGGTAATATTATGCCTCAATCTATTATCCGAGGAGTTGTTTCCCGACAAAAACCATCAGCAACAGAAATCATCTTTCCCTTGCAAATACCTGTCCCAGTCGAAATTAAACAACAAGAAAATAGCATTACTCTGACTCTCTATAATACAACAGCTCAAACCGACACCATCCGCCTCGATAGTGATCCCATGATCAAGCGTCTTGATTGGCAGCAGGTATCACCGACTCAGATAGACTATACTTTTGAACTGCATCACCAGCAACAGTGGGGTTACGATTTACGTTATGAAAATTCCAATCTAGTTTTTTCCCTGCGCCATCCCCCCAAAGCTTGGTTAGCTAATAGTGATTTTGATTCTAATCAACCTTTAGAAAACATTAAAATACTCTTAGATCCTGGACATGGAGGTGAAGAAAAAGGCGCCAAAGGACCGACAGGATATCCTGAAAAAGATGTTAATTTATTAATCTCGAAGTTAGTTGAAGCAGAATTAAACAAATTAGGGGCAAAAGTTTATCTCACTAGGGAAAAGGATCAGGATCTATCTCTGAAAGAGAGAGTTGCGATGATTGATCGCCTGAAACCAGATTTGGCGCTTTCTATTCACTACAATGCCTTACCTGACAGTGGCGATGCTGAAAATACCCAGGGAATAAGTACTTTCTGGTACAACACCCAAGCCCATGCACCAGCAATGTTTTTGCATAACTATTTAGTCCAAGAATTAGATCGTCCTGACGCGGGTACTTTTTGGAATAACTTGGCTTTGACTCGTCCCCATACAGCACCATCTGTATTATTAGAGTTGGGTTTTATGATTAATCCCCAAGAGTTTGAATGGATTACCGATGAAAAAGAGCAAGAAAAGCTAGCCAAGACTTTAGCAGCAGGAATTGAAGAATGGTTCTCTATTCCTTTAGAGGCTTTAGAAGATCTCGAACGAGAAAAATAATATTCAATACTCTAAACAAACGCAAAAACGATTATGATTGACGTTAAAAATGCGATCGCTTGGACATAATAATCTTAAATCTAAGGTAATTCATACAGACCAGATACAATGGAATTAAACCTAAAGATGTATAAGTAAACAAACATCGTAGATAACTGGAATATTTTGTTAGAAAGTCGAGATGATGGTCTTACTGTAGCTACTGTTCTAGAAGTTCCCAATCTTCGAACCACAGATAAAACTAAACAAGGCGCGATCGCCAAAGTTAGACAATTATTACAAAAACGTTTGGCAAAAGCCGATGCTAGAAAGCAGAAACTAAATCTTCTCGATGTTCTGATACAAGCTTTATCTGATCAGCTTCCTGTCTTCTCCTAAAATACCTAGGGAGTTACTAGAAAACTCTAAATAGATAAGTTGTTTTCTTGCTTACAATATCTATACTTTTAATATAATTCCAGAATAAAGATGCGAATATTAACTTACTTTGTGAAAAAATAAAACTAGCAAAAAAAAATGCCCCCCATCTCTGGAGAGCATTTTTTTGATTCAAT